>JBBRPV010000143.1:0-7252 GCA_038227445.1 Burkholderiales bacterium
ACAGGCCTGGAGCGCACGCACCTGTACCGCAAGCTCAAGCAACTGGGTGTTGACCTGGCGCGCAGCAAGCGGGGCGGGCTGTAACGGCCGCACGCACCTTGTGCGGGGCGCTATCGGTTTCGGGCTATACTGAAAGGCTTATTGGCCTGGTAGCTCAGTTGGTAGAGCAGCGGATTGAAAATCCGCGTGTCGGTGGTTCGATTCCGCCCCAGGCCACCATCAAAAATATAAGCCGTGACAACGACT
Organism: Burkholderiales bacterium; assembly: GCA_038227445.1. Taxonomy (GTDB): domain Bacteria; phylum Pseudomonadota; class Gammaproteobacteria; order Burkholderiales; family Burkholderiaceae_C; genus LMDS01. Next base: position 247 of record JBBRPV010000143.1, read on the forward strand.
TAGCACCAGCGAAAAAGCCCGGTTCGCCCGGGCTTTTTCTTTGCCCAGACCGCCCATGTAACGGTGGATGTAAGTGAATTTCGTTTTTCGGTGAGCGCTCTGCTCATTCGGCCCTTTCAGGGGCTTTGCTCCTCCCGGTCAGGTGCCGGCACGTGGCGGCGTCTTTTGACGCCGATGTCATGCCGATGCGCTCTCCCTCGTTCGGTACAAGGAAACCATGACCACCGACCCAGCCCTGCTTCCGAGCGAACCGAAGTCTGCGGTAGGCGGTGATAGCAGGCCGCATCTGTACGAGCTTGTTGTTGGCCCGGGTGATCATCTGTTCCCTTTGGCCTGGATTCCGATGCAAACCGCAAAAGCGGTACACGAGCGGCCATCGCCGGGATCGAGCACCGACGACTCCGAGGACCGATCAACTCATGTGGTGGCCCTGACAAGGCGTTGTCACGGTGAAGATGGTGACCGCACTGAGCCGTTGCATGCCTCCAATTGGGAGGATCTTCATCGGGTTTGGAGCCATCTGCCCCCTCTCCAGCTGCCAATCTCTGAAGGTGCCTTCGAACCGTACCAGCGCGCACTCACAGCCGCGCCACAGCCGCTGGAATGGGAATTGGAGCCCATGTTTTCTACACTCGGGTCCGCTCTGGACGCGCTGGTGCGGGAGACCGAGCTCAGCCATCGCACGTTGTTGAAGCGCCGCATCTTGGATGGGTCGCTTGTTGCATTGGATGGCGCCACAAGGGTGCCATTGGCTGGCGAGTGGCGAGCCGATGCCGTTCTGACCCTTGAAGTGCTTCAGGCATTTGCCAGGCCAATGCTGATCAGCGTTGTGGTGCGACAGGCTTCTGACGCAACGGACCTCGAACTTGCTGCCGCTGGTACCGGCGTCGAGCAGCGGAAGCGCTTGTTGAAGGCCTTCAAGAAGCTCGGGGGCGCGATGGACAAAGACGGGAAGCAATCAGGCCAACGTGGCGCGCTGAGTGCGCTTGTACGCGCCGATGGCCGCGACAAGAAGTCCGTTACTGAGCAATTGCGGAAGGCGTTCGAAGAGGAATCCCCTGCATTGAGCCCTGCTGCCTCGGCGTTTGCCAGCATGTTTCCTCTGGTCAGGTAGTCGCCGCCTACCGGCGGTGGAGGGCGCGGCCAGACACTGCTCCCGCCTTTGCAACTTCTTGACGAGAGTCGAAGTCTTGCCACTGCACTCGGTCTTGACCTGCCGCCTAGCTGCCATCGGCGCCGACGCTTCCTGATTGGCCCTTGTAGGGCGACACCCCAAGGCTCGCCCCAGAGGCCACCCCCCATGTCGGCCTTCACGGCGCGGCACGCGCGGAGGCGTCGTCAGACTGACCGCGGTATCGCGCCTGCGATGTTGTTGCGAGACCCGACCCTCAGGGGTTGCAGGCGATGCAACTCGGTGAATGTGATCGTCGTAATAGTCCGACCACTACCCGCAACGATCAATAGACCTCGGGCGTAAGCCGACGGTTGGTTACTTCGACGCTGAATTGCTTGGGATTGAAGTCACGACCGATCCAAGCCTTTTGCTCGGCGTGCTCTGGATGCTCCGGGTCGGCCATGATCTCCAGGAATTCTTCATACCCCGGAGCCCCGCCGATGTCCTCGGGCGGGCATGCGTTTTCGCCGCCGACACAGATGGCCAGCGCAATCGGAACCGCGAGTGCCACAGTCTTTTCGACTTTCACCGTGTGCCACCAGGCGTCGCCGTAGTCGTAGATATACCGGAACTCCCTGCTGCTTCCCAGCGCCTCGCGCAGCGTGACCCCTTCCTCGTCCAGCACGCCGTCTGGCAGCTCAGAATTGGGTTCCTGCGCGCAATAGTTGGCGTCTGCGAACTCGAACTCGTGGATGTGGCCACCGTCCCATCCGGTCCCCCACAGCAGCGTGACGTGCAAGCGGGGTAGCTCGATCGTGTCAGGCACAAGGAAGCGCCGCCAGACCTTGGGCCTGACCTCTTCGAGCTCGACGTAGATTTGGTAGGCCAGCGTCGACGCGCCGGGCTCGAAGAGGATGGTCTGGCTCATAACACCCACTTTACCGAACGGGGATCGGCGGGATACCTGGGGGGAGCCAGAAGTCAGGCAGCCATCGGCAACGCTTGGGAGATGTTTATTGCCTCATCCGCCCATTTGGCGGCCACCACCCACGGCAGCAGCTCGTCGATGCGGTTACTCGGATGGTCAGCGATGCGCTCCAGGACGTGGCGCAGATAGCGCTGCGGGTTGATGCCGTTGAGTGCGCATTCCACTGATCGCGGACACCCATTCCAAGCTGATCGCGGACAGTGTTCCAGGCGATCGCGGACACCCTGGGTGGGGTGCCTGAGTGACGGCCTGGATGGTAGGCCAGCTGTCCGCCATCAGTTTGGAACGCTGTCCGCGTTGAGGGTGGAACAGGGCCTGCCGGGTTGTCCACGCGGCGCCCTTGCGCCGGGTGGGCAACCCGGTGCCGAAGGCGTGTTGGATGTCGTCGTTGGGGACCGCAGCAGCCTTGTCCACGGCGGCGGCGGCGCACAGCGACGCTACGCCGCCGCGGTGGGCAAGGCGGGCCGAGGCGGTGCGCCGGTGGCGCGCCTGGGATGCCGTCAGGCTTGGGCCTTGGCCCGGCGCAGCGACTCGCCCTTGAGCGCCAGGGTGTGCGAGCCGTGCAGCAGCCGGTCCATGATGGCGTCGGCAATGGTGGGCTCGTTCAGCCACTGATGCCATGCGCTGGTCGGCAGCTGACTGGTGATGAGAGTGCTGCGGCTGCCCACCCGGTCGTCCAGCAACTCCAGCAGGTCCTGGCGCTCCTGGGCTGCGATGGGGGCGATGGCCAGGTCGTCCAGCACCAGCACATCCAGCCGCGCCAGCTGGGTCAGTCGGCGGCTGAAGCTGCCGTCGCCATGGGCCACCTGCAACTCCTGCAGCAGCCTGGTGGCGCGGGTGTACAGCACACTGAAGCCCTGGCGTGCGGCCTGCTGCGCCAGCGCACACCCGAGCCATGTCTTGCCGCAGCCGGTGGCACCGGTGATCAGCACGTTGCGGCCGTGGCGGATCCAATCACCGCCGGCCAGCGCGGTGACGAGGTGGCGATCCAGCCCGCGACCAGAGCGCCAGTCGATGTCCTCGACGCAGGCTGAGCTGACCTTGAGCTTGGCGGCCTTCAGCAGCCGGGCCACGCGCTTGCCATCGCGCCAGTCCAGCTCGCGCTGCACCAGCAGCGCCAGGCGTTGTTCGAAGGGCAGCGCGGTGGCGGCGCTCTGGGTGGCGGTGTCGGCAAGCGCGGCGATCATGCCGTCCAGGCGCAGGCCGCGCAGTTGGTCCAGGGTGTGTTGTTGCAGCATGGTGTGGTCGTCGACGGTGATGGTGGCCAGGACGGTGGCGGTGGTTGGAGTTGTTGGTGCGGAGCTCATCAGTGGTGCCCGTAGTAGCCGGGCCCACGCACGTTGTCGTGCTCGGGCATGGGCGCGGCGGCCCCGCCCAGCAGGCTGCTGTCCTGCCGGTCCAGCCCGCAGGACAGGATCGACTTGACGCTGCGGTAGTGGGGTGCGCGGATGGACTGCGCGCGGGCGCAGGCGGCCTCCAGCCGGTCGTCGCCGAACTCCCGGGCCAGCCGCATCAGACCCAGGCAGGATCGGTAGCCCTGTTCGGGGTGTGCACGGTGCTCCATCTGCCAGCGCACCACGCCGGCGGTGGCCGCGCCGATGCGCTCACCCCAGCTGATGAGCTTGGCCGGCGTCCATTGCAGGTGCGCCCGGTGTGAGGCCGGCATGTGCTCGGCCACCGTGGTGAAGCCACCCACCTTGGCGCTGCGGGCGTGGGCTGCGATGCGCTGGCGGCGCAGCAGCACCTCCAGCGTGCTGGCCGTGACGCGCAACTCCACCGCTGCGCCGACGTGCTGGTGCGGCACCGAGTAGTAGTGGCCCTCGAAGGCGACGTGGTAGTCGATGTTCACACGCGCTGGCTTGAACTGCGCCAGCACCATCGCCGTGGCTGGCAGCGGCTTCAAGGCCGGTGCGTCCAGTGCAGCGAAGGCCGAAGACCGGCTGCCGGGAAGCTTCTTGAACGGACGCTGGTTGAGGTCCGCCAGCAGCTCGGCGATGGCCTGGTTGAGCTCGCCCAGGCTGAAAAAGCGCCGGTTGCGCAGCCGCGCCAGGATCCACCGCTCGACCACCTGCACACCGACTTCGACCTTGGCCTTGTCCTGCGGTCGGCCCGGGCGTGCGGGCAGGACGGCCACGCCGTAGTGCTCGCCCAACTCCTGCATCAGCCGCGCGATGGCGGGCTCGTAGGCGTCTGGGTTGGCGATCAACGCCCGGGGCTGGTCGGGCACCAGCAGCCGGGGCACGCCGCCGATGAACCCCAACGTGTCGATGATCGAGGCCACCCAGTCAGCGGCCGTCTGCTGCCAGGTGGCGCAGGCGTAGGTGTAGTTCGACGCGCCCAGCACGGCCACGAAGATCTGGGCGCGGCGGATCTCGCCTGTCGAGGCATCGACCACCGGCATCGTCTGGCCGGCGTAGTCGACGAACAGCCGCTCGCCGCCGGGGTGGATCTGGCGCATCGAGCGCTTCAGGCGCTTGGCCCAGGCGCGGTACTTCTGGCAGTACGCGCTGTAGCGGTAGGCAGCATCACCGGCACCGGCGCGGTACTCCTCCCACAGCAGTTGCAGCGTGACGCCGGGGCGCTTGAGTTCCTGGTGCAGCGCCGCGTACTCGGGCTCCAGCCGGGTGGTGCTGCGAGGTCGCGGCGGCGGATACAGCCTGGCCTGCAGTTCGTCGTCGCTCAGCGTGCTGGCCAGCGGCCAGTCCACCCCGGCGTCGCGCGCGAACATCGCGATCTCGCTGACAGTGGTCTTGCTGACGCCGAGCGCGGCGGCGACCTGCCGCATGCTCAGGCCGACGTCGCCGGCCAGCAGTTGAAGTGCTTGTCTGATCTTGCTCATGAGAACCCTTGGTGTGGGCATCGCTTCTCCCGGCCAAAAAGCCGGGCAGCCTATGCCCGTTGGGTCACTCAGAACACCCTCGCGGTGTCCGCGATCAGATTGGAACGCTGTCCGCCTTCAGAGTGGAACGCTGTCCGCCATCACCGTGGAATGCTGTCCGCCATCAGAGCGGAACGGTGTCCGGGATGGCGTGGAATACGCACCGTTGAGCTTGGCTGTGCCCAGTAGCGTGTACATCACCGCTGCTGTCTGGCCGCCCACGTCAGAGCCCACGTGCAGATAGTTTTTTCTGCCAATCGCAACGCCGCGCAGAGCCCGCTCGGCCGTGTTGTTGTGGGCGTCGATACGCCCGTCACCCACGAAGTTCGTCAGCGCCGTCCAGTTGCTCAGCGAATAGCCAATCGCCAGCGCCATGGGCGACTTTGCCGATACCTGTGCCATGGTCTCGCCCATCCAGGTCTTCAACTCCGCCAGTACCGGCGCCGCACGCGTCTGGCGCATTCGCCTTCGTCGCAGCGCCGAGCGTCCGTTGACTTCGGCCTCGACCTTGAACAGCTCGCCGATCCGCACCAAGCCCTGATGCGCCAGGGTTCCGGGCAGGCGGTTTTGCTTGACGTGGATGTCCCAGAGCTTTCGTCTTGCGTGACTCCAGCAGCCGGCCTCGACGACCCGACCGCCTTGGTAAATGGCGTTGTATCCGGCGTAGGCGTCAGCTTGCAGGACACCGATGAAGTGCTTGAGGTGCCGCGCGGGATGTTCGCCCTTGCGGTCGGCCGAGTATTGGAACCAGACTGCCGGCGGCGCGACGTCGCCGCTCGGGCGGTCATCGCGAACGTAGACCCATAGCCGACCCGTGTGCGCCTTGCTGCCCTTGCCACCGAGCGCGCGGATTGGCGTGTCGTCGCCGTGGACCTTGTGAGCCTTGAGCACGTAGCGACCGATGGCTTCGGCCAGCGGCGTCAACAGTGCGCCGCAATTGCCGACCATGCCGGTGATGGTCGAGCGACTCATCTCCACCCCGTCACGGCCGTAGATTTGACACAGCCGGTACAACGGCACATGGTCGGCGAACTTGCTGACCACGATGTGCGTGAGCAGGCCAGCCCCCGCCATGCAACGATCCATTGGCCGGGTTGGTGCCAGTGCTTGCGTGATGGTCTTGCAGCCCGCACACGCCAGCTTTGGGCGCACGTGGCGCACGACGTGGAAGGTGCCCGGCACGTAGTCCAGAACTTCCGAGACGTCCTGGCCAATCTCACGCAGGCCACCGCCGCACGCGGCGCAGTCGCAGCCGCCCTGCGGGTTGTGAACGACCGTGCGGCGCGGCAGGTGTTCTGGCAACTCGCGCAGCCCAGGCCGGGTCTTGGGCTCTCGTTTCTTGCGCTCCCGCTCGAGTGACGTCACGTTGGACTTCAGGCCGTCATCTTCTCCCGCGTCGGCGGACTGCTCAACCACCGGGGCGGCACCCTGGCCACCCACGAGTTCGAGCGGCGGCTGGAGGTGCTCGAGCTTCTCGCTGGAGCGGCCGTATTTCATGCTCCGCAGGTACGCGAGTTCGACCTTCATCTTGTCGATGGTCAGTTGGGCGATCTTCAAAGCCTCGTGCGAACGCTTGACCTCACTGCTCAATGCAGCGTTGTTAGCCAGGAGTTCCGCGAACGTCATGACCATGACTTTGCCCGGTGCATTCAGCACCCGCAACGGGACATGTCCCGTCAACCATTTCGCAAACCATTTGCATGGTCGACTACACCGCCATGCGGGGCTGCCATGTGCGTTCAGGGTGTCGCCAGTCGATGCCTTCGAGCAGCATCGAGAGCTGCGCCGCGCTCAACGAGACGCGACCGTTCTCGGCCTGCGGCCAGATGAACCGGCCCCGCTCAAGCCGCTTCGTCAACAGGCACATGCCGTCGCCGTCGCTCCACAGCAACTTCACCAGATCGCCTCGGCGGCCGCGGAATGCGAAGATGTGCCCGCTGAACGGATCGTCTGTCAAAGCCGCCTGGACCTTTGCCGCCAGCGAGTCGATGCCGCAGCGCATGTCCGTCACACCGGCCGCAAGCCA
>JBBRPV010000144.1:0-7213 GCA_038227445.1 Burkholderiales bacterium
AGGTGCGGGACGATAGCGGCATCGACGGCGGCTCGGTCTTCGGCGTGGACGCGATCTCTCCACTGCGGTCCCTGCGGCAATGCGTCGTCCGGAGCGAAGCCCAGAATCTCGCGTTCTCGCGCATTGACGACGAAGGTGTCGGTCGGAACATGCAGGTCCCACAGCCCGAGATCGGCGCCTCGCAGGGCCAGCTCGACTCGCTCCGCGGCGAGCTGCCGCTCTTGGCGGGCGGCAAGGGCGACGGCGACGTCGGCAACGCGACGCCGCTGGCTGAGCAAAAGCGCGAGACCCGTGCATGCAATCAGAACTACACACAAGGCAACAAGCTCAAGGACGCGCGTCCACCAGGGGGCGTACAAGGCTTCGAGTTCACGACTGGCCGTGACAAACATCGGTTTGTTGAGGCGCAAGGTATCGCGATCGATGCGGCGAGTCGCAACCAGGCGATTGGCGCGCAGAACCAGCGAGTGGGTGGCGCCTGTCGGGAGGACTGCCAGATCCACGGCGGTCGGCTCCTCACCCCCCGGAATGGCGATGAAGACCCGGCCATCGCCGTGGACCAGGGTCGTTCGCATATCCGGCGCATAGACCACCGAACGCATCAGGGCGTCGAAGTACTCTGGATCGAGCGTTGCAGCGACGACGCCTGCGAATGCATCACCTTCAGCAGATCTCAGGGTTCGACTGGCGACGATGACAAAGGTGTTAAGGGCTGTCTTGAAGGGGGGCGAAACAAACAGGATCGAAGGATCGCCGCTTCTCTTAGGGACGGCAAAGTAGTCACGCTGCTCGAAATTCTTCCCCAAGAGCTCGTCACGACTGGTTGCGACGATAGTCCCGCCGGCGTCTAGAACGATCATCGTGCTGACGCCGGGCATTGCGTCTGTGAGCAGCTTTAACTTTTGCGACAGGAGCCGCGTGCCGGGCCTATCGGAGGGATGGCTCAACTGCGCCCTGACGCCGTCCAGCGCCTTGCCTGCCCCGTCGAGCTGCCGGAGCAGGTTGTCGCCGACGACGCGTGTCTGCACGTCGAGACGGTCGCCTTCCTGCGCTTCGATGCTCAGGCGCTCTCGGTGCAGCGTCCAGGCGAGTAAGCCTCCGATGAGCAATGTCACGGCGGCGAAGACCAGCCACTCCGCGCGGAGGCGATTTGTACGGCTGCGCGTCGCGTTTGTCATGAGTTACCTAGGAGGGGCGCGGAGGAGGGCCTTGCGAACATTCCGCGTGTCGTCCAGTCTATGGACCGGAAAACACGGGTGATCGAACGAAAAGCAGGGGTGGATGGGTCAGTATTCGGTCGGTGCGAAATCAGTCGCGGGCACCGGCCGCCACGTCCCAGGCCACCCTGGTCTGATCGGCGCAGCCGGCTAGGCGCTTGCGCGACGTGTCGAGTCTTGTGCGTGCCTTGGGGTGCATGGCTCTCGACATACGTTCGGTCGCGAGCCGAACGATGCGAGATTGAACCGCCCACGCAGACTGAACCCTCCCGCGCGCGATTGCAAGGTCGGCAAAAGACTGATCAGCGACGGTCGCGCATGAAGGGCAAGTGACGGGTGCCGCCAAAAGCAGTCGTCGAGACGCTTGCGAGGCGGCCGTCAGGTCCACCTCGGAAAGCGGTCATTCGTTGACCTTGATAACGGGCTCAGCGTTCGATGCCAGCGAAGGTCTGCCCATCGCGGTTTCGTATTGACGCTTCCTAGAGGGGACGACGACTGAGCACTACTCGCGCTCGCCACCGATCAGAGGTCGTTCCAGACCGCGCAGCTCGAATCGACGTCGATCGCGCTGCGCGTCGTCAATTGGGCTGCCCGCTTGCACTGCAGCGGACCGACCGTCGGCCCGCAGACCGGCATATCGGCCCGGAGACGCGCTCACTGTGGGATAGGAGTCGCTTGGTGTTGCACCATCAGCCACTGGCCGTTACGACGTTCGTAGATGTTGGTGGTCATGGCGGAGAACTCCACCGTCTGGCCAGCCGGGTTGCGACCTTTCACCTGCTCGACCCCGATCACCCACGCCACGTCTCCGACCACCCGGACTTGGGGCTTCGCCAGCGTGACCGAGAGTTCCGGAAAGTTGGCGAAGGCGCCCTCCCAGCTCTTCTTCACTGCGTCCCAGCCGATGATTACGTCCCGGCTCCGCGGATGCGCGGCCATCACCGTCGCGTCACGCACCCATGCCGCTTCCACGGCGGCCATATCCCGGCGGGACAGCGCGCTATCGAAGGCTTCGTTCACGGCCGCGACACGCGCCGTGTCCTCGGTCGGCTGGGCATGGGCGGTCAGGGCGAAGCCGGCCGTTGCGGCGCAGGCGGCCACGAAGAATCGCTTGATCAGCATAGAGATATCCTTGTTGGTTGATTCGATTCGGCACCGGCAATGCGGCCGTCGACATTCCAGCCACGTCCGGCGCTGATGTCCTGAAAGCGTGTTGAAAAACCCGGCAAATTCCTGAAATCCCACGCCGTTCCGCCCCGGCCTCAAGATGAACGTCCACGAGCAGCCTCTTCTCGAGTTCGCAGGATTCGCGCTGGATCGCGCGACGCGGACGTTGCGCACGACTGGCGGGTTGGACGTGAACCTGCGGCCGAAGAGCTTCGACGTGCTCTGCCTACTCGTCGCGCGCGCGGGCGCACTCGTCACGCGTGAAGAGATCTTCCAGGAGGTCTGGCCCGGCGTCGTGGTGACGGACGAATCGGTGTCCCGGTGCGTAAGCGACATCCGCCTCGCCTTGGGCGACGGCGTTCAGAAGTTGATCAAGACCGTGCCGCGACGAGGCTACGTGTTCGTCGCGCCAGTCATGGAGCGATCCCGCATCCCGGCTATGCCAGAGGTCGCTGCGTTACGGGCAATTCCCGCCCAGGCAACCTCTCCCGCACGCGCCCGTCGCCGATGGATCTTCGTCGCGACTGCCATCGCGGTCGCGGCGGCCGTCGTAACCGTCCTTCGGACATGGGCCCCTGCGGACGGCCTGCCCATGCCGGATCGCCCGTCCATCGTCGTGCTGCCATTCGAGAACGTCGGCACCGATCCACGCGAGGACTACTTCTCGGACGGTCTGACTCAGGACGTGACCGTTAGGCTCGCGAAATTCGGCGACCTATTCGTCATCGCGCGCGACTCTGCACTCGCATACAAGCACCGGCCGGTGGAACCCCGCCGGGTGGCGCGCGAGCTGGGCGTGCGCTACCTGCTGAGCGGCTCGGTCCGCCGCGACGGCGAGCAGTTCCGCATCGTGGCGCATTTGGTCGACGCATCGGCCGGCACCCAAGTCTGGGCCGAATCCTACGACCGGGAGATGACCGACCTCTTCGCCGTTCAGGACGAGCTTGCGCAGAAGATCGTCGTGACGCTCGCTGCGCATGTAACGAAAGCGGAGCTCGACCGGGCGCTGCGCAAGCCGCCGGAGACACTCGCGGCATACGACCACTACCTCCGCGGTATCGCCGTGCTCGCTTTGGTGGATGCAAGCCCGGTCGGGCAATACGGCGAGCGGCTGCTCGAGGCGCGACAACATCTCGATCGCGCCGTCGCCGCCGATCCGCGCTATGCGCCCGCGCTTGTAGCCCTGTCCGACACCTGGAATCGCGCGTGGCTCGTACCCGCGGTGAACACACCCGCTGAAGAAGAATTTCGGCTGCCCGCTGCCAGCGACCGGGCCCTTTCCCTCGCGCGTGCCGCTGTCGATGCGGACCCTTCCCTTGCCGAGGCGCACGCACAGCTCGCTTGGGTTCTCCATTGGCGCTACGCGCGCGCGGAGGCATTGGCCAAGTTCCACCGTGCGATCGAGCTCAACCCGAACTTGGCGGATGGTCGCTACGGTCTCGTGCTCGCGCACGCTGGCCGCGCGCGGGAGGCAATCGCTTGGCTGAAGCGAGTGATCCGGCTCGACCCGTATCACCGTCCCATCGTGTTGAGTTATCTGGCGAACGCCTACTTTCTGGCAGGTGATGATCAAGCCTCGGTGGACACGAGCCGGATTGCGGTCGAGCGCATGCCGAACGTCATCCAAGCGCACATCTGGCACGCTGCAGCGGCGGCACGGCTCGGGCTGAGAGACGAGGCGGAGCAGGCAGTAGGCAACGCCAAACGCTTGCGATCCGACCTCACGGCCAGCGAGTTCGTGCGGTCGCTGCAGTTGGCCCTTCCCGCCGACGCGGAGCGGCTTTCAGCGGCTTTGATCAAGGCGGGACTGCCCCGCTGAATTAGCGCGAAATGGCGGCGAACGCATACAGCGACCCACCTGGCGAAATGCACCGCCGCGCCAGGAACCCGACTCCGCGCTCCTGCGGCCGTTTCAGACTGATTGCGGAAGTCCGACGTCGGTGGATTGACGGTCATCTATCGACCCATTCCGGACATCTCATCTGCGCAACGGGGCACCCTGAAGCTGTCGTTCGAACGCGCAGCGCGAGGCCACCGGGCGCCGCCTGAATGCCAACGACGGCATGACGAGATACGCGCTGAAGCGTTGCTGCGCAAGCTGTGCTGTTGGCACCAAAGGCTCAGCGACGTGGCACTTGACGCGATGGTCGGCCTGCGCCCTCCATACCGGGTCAGTCGGCGCCAGCCGGAGCTGCTGCCAAGCCTAAACTGGGCCACCGATGAGCGCCGTTTTGAGCCGACCTGCAAACCTGCCTGGCGATGCGCTGGCCGGCGCCGTCAATGCGTTGACCGCCCTGGCCGTCCTGCTGTCGCTCGGCATCGTCGCGACGGCTGCCCTGGGGCCTGCCGCGCTGCAGCTGGGCATCAAGGCGGCCCTGGTCGCCGTAATCGCCGGCGGTCTGGTCTATGCGCTCTGCGGCTCCACCGCGTCGCCGGCCGGCGGTCCGAGTTCGGCCACGACGGTGATCTATGCCGCGCTGGCGGCGCAGGTTGGCCGCGACGCGCAACTCGACTTCTCCAGCACGCAGGGGCTGTTGTCACTGACCGCGGTGTTGGGCAGCGCCGTCGTGTTGATGGGGCTGCTGCAGATCGGCTTCGGCGTGGCCGGCCTCGGCCGACTGGCGCGGTTCGTGCCGCAGCCGGTGCTGGCGGGTTTCATGAGCGGGATCATGCTGCTGGTGCTGTTCGCGCAAGTGCGGCCCTTGCTGGGCTTGCCGCGGACCAGCGCGCTGACCGACCTGGGGACGCTGTCGCAAATCCAGCCCCTGGCCTTGCTGATCGGCACGGCCTCCGCAGCGGCGGGCTGGCTGCTGGGCCCGAGGTGGCGCTCGGTGCCTGCGCCACTTCTGGGCCTTGCGGCCGGCGTCGCCCTGTATGCGGTCCTGTCGCACCTGCTGCCCAGTGCCGGCTTCGGCACCATGGTGGGCGCTTTGCCGCAGGCTTGGGTCTTGCCGGATGCGCTGCTCCCGTTGGGTGGCGGCGCAACGCGCAGCCTGTGGCAGCGGCATGGCTTTGAGGTACTGCTGACGGCCGCGATACTGGCTTTCATCGGCTCGCTGGAGTCCATGTTCTCTGCCATCGCGGTCGACCAGTTGAGCGGCCACAAACACGACAGCCGGCGTGAACTGGTGGCCCTGGGCGCCGCCAACATGGCCAGTGGCTTGTGCGGCGGCATGCCTTTGTCGCTGGCGCGCGCGCGCGCGGTGCCGTTGATTCAAAGCGGTGCTGCGGGCCGCCGCCCGGCGGTCGCCAGCGCGCTGACTTTCGCGCTGATGCTTGCGGCCTGTGGGCCGCTGCTGGCACTGCTGCCCACGGCCGCGCTGGCCGGCATCATGGTGCCGATTGCTTTCACGTTGAGCGACCGCTGGACCAGCCAGTTGTTGCGCCAATGGCGGGCCGGCGAACGATCGCCGGAAGTGCGGCTGAGCCTGGCGGTGGTGGCGTTGGTCTGCGCCGTGACGGCCACGGGCGGGTTCATCGCTGGCTTGGCCGCCGGCGTGCTGCTGTCGATGCTGGTCTTCATGCGCAGCGTCAACCGCTCGCTGCTTCGTGACTGCTACAGCGCCGACCAGCGGCCGTCGCGGCGCATCTACCGGACCGAACAAGAGGCCGTGCTGCGTGGCGTACGCTGTCGGGTGACGGTGTTCGAGCTGGAGGGCGCGCTGTTCTTCGGCAGCGCCACCCGGCTGAGCAGCGAGTGCGAGCGGCTGGCCGCTGCGTGCCGCTGCCTGGTGCTGGACCTGCGCCGCGTGAGCACTATCGACGAGTCCGGCGCCATGGCGCTGCAACAGTTGTCCACCGACTTGAATCGGCGCGGTGTGACGGTGCTGCTTGCCGGCGTGCTGGCTGGCAACCGGCATGGTCAGCGATTGCGCGACTTCGGCTGCTTCCGCAACCCCCCGGGCGAGGACCCACGCGCCGATTGGTGCCTGGACGCCGACCGTGCCACCGAGTCAGCAGAAGGACTGTTGCTGGCCGATGCGGGGATGACCGAGCCGCAGTCCGGCGTGACGCTTGCCGAGACCGCGCTGCTCAAGGGTCTCGATCCTGCGCAGTGCGCGCAGGTGTCGGCCGTGTTGCAAACGCAGCGCCTGGTCGCGGGTGCGTTGCTGTTCCGTGAGGGCGACCCCGGCGACGCCCTGTACGTGCTGACCGAAGGGTCGATCTCCATCGTTGCTGCGGGTCTGTCGGAACGCCAGCGCTTCGTTTCGTTCTCGCCGGGCATGATGTTCGGCGAGACGGCCATGCTCGACGGCAGCGGCCGCACCGCAGCCGCTGTGGCGGACCGCGCATCGGTGGTCCATCGGTTAGACAAGACGGCATTCGAGCGCTTGTCGGGCACCAACCCGACACTGGGCCAGCGCCTGACACTGAACATTGCGGTTCACTTGGCCGAGCGGCTGCGCGGCGCAGCGACGGCATGGCGCGCGAGTGCGGGTTGACCAAGCGCGGGGTGCGCAAGCCCGGCTTGCGCAAGCCCCGCCTGAACGGGCGGGGTCGGCCCGATCTTCATGCTGCCGATGCTCACACGCCCGCTCATCGCCTGGTGGTGCTGCCGGACATCACCGCAAGCCGAACTCTCCTGGCGGCCAGCGCAGTCTGTCCGCCCATCGCGCCCACCGTGACGGCCTGCGAAAGCGAGCAAGGATTTCATTGTCGACTCCTTCAACGGGCAGCGGTGGCCGACCTGTGGCGCGTCAATCTGGATGCGAGGCGCGCGACGATCTGGATGAGAACCGTGTCGCGGCGAAGTGATGATGCACGACATTTGATTGTCGCGGAGCGGTTTAAGCAGGCGGCTGATTGTCGCCAGGCTTTGGAACGCCGAC
>JBBRPV010000145.1:0-7187 GCA_038227445.1 Burkholderiales bacterium
ACTGGACCGAATGGGTCCAGCGGCGGTCAGTCAATCAAGAAAGAAGGTCAGTGCCCGTGCCGTGCTGGCGGCAAACGTGGTTTCGTTGCGCCGGGCCAAGGAGCTTTCCCAGGAAGCGCTGGCGTTCGACGCCGGTTTGCACAGGACCTTCGTGGCGCATGTCGAGCGCCAGGTGAGGAACATCTCGGTGGACAACATCGAAAAGCTGGCGATCGCGCTGGGCGTCGAGCCGTACGAGCTGCTGAAGCCCTGACCTGCGGCGACACGAGGTCAGTCGTCCCACATCGACGACGCGGCGCTGTCCCACGAGTCAAAGTGGCTGTCGGTCACGCCGTACATGTTGCCGTTCGCATCGAAGTCGCCCAGCATCATGGTGCCGTCGATGTTGGAAAGCGGCTCGAACCGGGTGGAATCCGAGTCCATCCATCTGTCTTTATGGGTCCGGGACACTGGATCTGGCCATGGAAAGTCGGTTTCTTGCTCATCGGCGCCGAGCAGGCTGAGACGCTTCATCGCCGCGCCCGTTTCGGCAAACGCGTCGTCGTCAAAGTCGTGGGCTGATGCGCTTTCAGCAATGTGGACATAACGGTTCGCCGTCAACGCACCGACCAGGCCCGCGAACAGCAGGCTCCCATGTCGGACGACAGTCCCGGCGGCAGAGCTACGCCCTGGCCAGGTTGCTACCAGCACCATGACGCCGACCAGTAGGGCAAGCTTCATCAAGCCGTGGATGAGAAGAAGATCGCTCATGCTCGAAAGAGTTAAATAAAACGTGGTTTTTATTGTGCTTAAAAGACAGCCTCTTGTCCATGCAAGAGAGCCCAATTCGTCGCGGTCGGCCCCCGGGCTCCAGGAGCGGTGATCCAGTGCTGGCGTCGGCTTTCGGTGCAGCGGTTCGTTCGGCCAGAACGCGGCGCGGCATCGCTCAGGAAGCCTTGGCGCACCAGGCCAGGATCGAGCGATCCCATGCCGGAAAAATCGAACGCGGTGAGCACATGCCGACCCTTTCGGCCGTGTTGAAGCTCGCGAAAGCGTTAGGCATGAGTGGCGCTGAGCTGCTTGGAGAGGCTGAGGCGCTGCTGCCGGCGGACTACCTCACGGGCAGCTGAATGACGGGGGACCTCGTTTGGTGGCCTCCATCGGTGGGCTCCGGGCAGAGGGCCCTCTTCTGGGGAGGAGCCGGACGTCAGCCAGGTCTGGGAGACACCGGCACCAGGCCGAGGCCGATCAACTGCTGTTCCAGCTCGTGAGCGCGGCCAGAAGCGGCGCTCCACTTTCTCTCGACATCAATCAGATCCTGAATGGCTACAGGCTCAATGATCCATGCCTGGCCAACGAGATGCACGTGGCGCATCGGCCCGGCCTCGATGCGCTCGAAACCGGCCAGGGTCCAGCTCTCGCCGCTGCTGGCCACTAGGGTCACGTCGTAGAGAGGATGGACGGGCGAGCTCGTACCGCCGCTGCACAGTAGTCGCGCAACCAGGACGGTGCGGTGGCGCAGGCTGTCTTGCTCCTGCTTTACGGTGAGCCTGCCGCGCACGATTCCGGCGGTGCGCACGTGCTTCTCCATGACACGTCCGCCGTCGAAGACTCTTTGCACTTGGTATTCCACTGATGATTTATACAGCACACGGTCAACGCAGGTTCCGACATGCGAGCGCCGTCCTCGACCTCGTAGGCGCTGCCGCCCAACAAGAAAAAAGTTTGCTGGGCGGCGGAAGTTATAGAAGTGGAGGCCCGAGAATTCAGGCTGTGTTCCGCCGAAGCCTGATCTTTAAGCCACAGAAAGACCTGTTCCGTGGCACCGTCTGCCCAATCCACGCAGCAGGAGAGGCCGTGTCCGAGCAGATGAAACAGCTGACGATCGAGCAAGCGAGAGCGGTGCAAGCCATCTCGCCGGTTCAGTGGCGGCTGGTTGAGACGTCTGAAGGTTGGACGGTCGAGACTGGAGAAGCCAAGCTGGTGGTGACCAATGGTCGCCGCCCACGTGTTTTTAAGACCATAGAAGCTGCTGTCCGGCAGCTTCGGGACCGAATCGGAGTAACCGACTTCCAAGTGCAAACAGTCAAAACGTAGCCCCAAAGAAAAAGCCGCCCTGGCAGGCGGCTTCTCTTTGGCTTTTTAGCCGGGTGTTCTCGATAGGGATCGGGATGGCCCGGATATTATCATCCGGTGCAGACCATATGCAAATTTGGTGTCTGCCGCGGCCGCCTGTGCCGTGGCGTTTTTAGCCCCTCATCAGCAGCTCGTTCTCGCCCTGGAGGACGCTGAGCTCGTCCAGCATGCCCGCGAAAGCAGTGGCGTCTGGCGCGGGTACTGCACGATCAACCACAAGCCGCCCGGCTCGGGAGAGCGCCTGCGGGAGATCGTCTTTCCGGTCGCCGAGCTACCCTGGTTCATCGAGAACGCGCTGCGCTCTTTCCGCGGCGAGGATCTGTACATCGCCCAGCACTCCTATGCTGCGCGCCAGCGCCGCACCGGCGACCTGCTGAGCTTGAACCTGGCGCACGTCGACCTCGATGTCTACAAGTCCGCCTGGTCGAAAATGTCGCCTGAGGCGGTGGCTCCCGTCATCGTCGCACGGCTGGCTGATGTCGGAATACCGGCCCCTTCGTACATCGTCGCATCCGGCCGCGGCCTTCAGGCCAAGTGGGTCTGGTCCAGGCCACTGGCCCCCGAAGCTTTGCCCCGCTGGCAGGTTGCGCACCGGTACTTAGTTGGCGAGGGCGGGCCGCTCGCCGAGTTCGGCGCCGACGAGAAGGCCATCCTGCCGACACAAATCCTCCGCTTAGTCGGCTCAACTCACCAGCAGGCCGATGAGGTGGTGCGCGTTGTCTGGATGAACGGCACGCTGGCCGCGCCGACGACCTACGACTTCGATGCCTGGTGCTCGAAGGTGTTGCCGTACAGCCGCGAGCAGGTGCGCGAGTGGCGAGCGCGGCAGCGACAGTTCAAGGTTTGGGACGAAGAAAACGCCGCGAACCGGCAGCGGCTGGTCGAGGAAGAGGGCGCAGGGGTCGCTAAAAGCCGAGCGCTGGCCAGGCAAAAAGCTTTGGAGCAGGCCGCTCGTGCGATGGGTATGACGTCGGCGGCTTTGGCCAGCATGGACGACCTGATCGCCGGGGAGGTCTGGCAGCGGCGCCTCAAGGCGATGGAGAAGGTCGTCGAGATCCGGTGGGGCGCGGCAGGCGTACCAGTTGGTCAGCGCCACGAATGGGTGTGGATCGCGGCCAATGCACTGGCTTGGGTCAATCGAGACCAAGCTAAGCCCCTGGCGGCCGATCTGATGGCTTGGGCGAGGCGCCTGGTGCCCGGCTACACGGCCGTAGAGGTGCGCGCTGCTGCAGCGTCCGTCCTGAAGCGGGCTGCTGGCCAGGGCGCCGGGCTGTACCGTATGACGGAGACCACCTTCAGGACCAAGCTCGGCATCACCGACGAGGAAATTGCGCAGGTTGTTGGCGCCCGGCGCAACACTGACGAAGACCGCTGGGACATCGGCGCCATGCGCTTCGCGCGTATGCGCGGGCTCGATTTCGATGCCTACAAGGCCGAGACGCGACGCAGGCAGGCCGAAGCTGCTGTCCGGACCAACACCATGCATCGGGCCGCCAGGGAGCCGTTGGTGGCCAAGGCGAAGGCGCTGCGTGCAGCTGGGCAGCTCCTCGAAGATGTCGCCAAGGCCCTTGGGGTGTCCGTCGGCACCGCCTGGAACTGGACCAAGATCTGACGACGCGCTTTTCAGGGCGCTCTTATGTATGCCCTCTGGCTGGGGGGACAGGGACGAGGGCTGGCCGTTTTCAAACCGCTCTTATGTATGGCGTAGCCCCAGGCCCGGGAGGGCCGTCTTTTGGCGGGTTCATCTTCAACTTGGTGGGCAAGCTCCGTGTGGGCAACCCCCGCCCGCTTGCGGGCGACGGGTTGTCCACACGGAGCGCGCAGGGTCGAGTGTGGTCAACCCAGGAACCGGCGTAGCCGGCTGTCCACACCCTTGTGGTGTGGGCAGCTGGGTTGTCCACACGGGCGAGCACCGCAATCGTTAAGCAGGCCTGCTGTTCGCTTTTTTTCTTCTCTTTTCTCTCTCAGCTCCCCGCAGGGGCCGCCGGAGGCTCCCCGGTTGAGCCATGTACTCATGACTCAACCCTGTTGTCGTGCCCGTCGTTGCTGACAGTCTGCCGCAGGCGTACGTTGGTTCGACTTGGCCAGTTCTCTCTGCGTCGCTTGTGCAGCTGTATCGGAACTGAGTTTCGTATCGTATTTCTGTCTGGATGTACATCTGTCTATCTGTTCTCCAAACCGCCTTGCAAACATTAGTTGTTTGCGTGAAACTACATTAACAAACTGCGCCAGAACCGAGGAGTCTCATGTCTTCTGCTGCTGCCACCATTGATCACAACACCCTCGCGCGCCTGGTCGAGGCCAAGGCTATTCATGGCACCCACATCGTGGCCAAGCCCGGTGGCTGGGGCGTGATCGTCCGGTACGGCGCCGCTGAGAGCTCCTTGGCGGCCACCCGGAGCAAGGAGACTCGGGTGTTCAAGCGCCTTGAGACCCTGGTGGGCTACCTGAAGGACGTTGGCATCAGCCGCTTCGACGTAGACGCTGCCGACTTCGATGCGACAGCCGAAAAGGCGTACAGCCGTCCAGACGCCTCGGCCACCTTGAAGCAGGCTCACGCGGCGCTGGCGCACGATCGCTGGTTCCGAGATCAGGTGGGGCAGGCGCTCAAGGAGGCCGACGACCCTTCGACTCAGTGGGTGTCGAACGAAGCAGCCATGGCTGAAGGCGCGAAGCGACGGGCTGCTTGGCGCGCACGCACCGCGTCGGCTGCGACTAAGGACAAGGGGAACTCCGTTTGATCATCGAGTGGCTTCCAGAGGCCATTCGGAACCGCTTCGACCAGCTCGACTACATCGCCGAAGACAACGCCACCGCCGCAGCCGATCAGGACGACGAGATCGAGCGCCAGGTCAAGATGCTGAATGACCACCCCAAGATGGGCCGGCCTGGGCGCGTCAAAGGCACTCGCGAGCTGGTCATCAGCAGCACGCCGTTCGTTCTGGTCTACCGGCTCAAAGGCACGCAACGCATCGAGGTGCTGCGGCTGCTTCATGGCTCGCAGCTCTGGCCACCAGCCACGCGACGGTAAGAGCACCTGATCTGGACCCAAGTCGGAGGTTGGGTTGGCATTGTGGATGGCACTGCAAGCAGTACGCGTGGCACTACAGCGAGTGACGGTGGCTGCCGCCAGATGAAAAAAAACCCCCCTCAAAACAAAGTTTGAGGGGGGTTGGGGAGGGTCATGCCGGACAACATGGTCCAGCGTGGCTGCTGATGCAGCGTCCAAAGACCGACTTTTCAGCCGGTGCGTTCGTCACTAGGTGACGAATCAAGACTTATTGTCTTTTCATCAAATATCTCGTCCTTTCAACGAGTACTGACTACCCGCGTGCGGGTGTCCATGACCATCGAGCTGGTCACTACAGCCTGACCTATTTCTAGGCTGGTGGATGCCACTTTCTCAGGCTGGTCACATAAGGTGCCCTATCCTGTTGGTTAATAATCGATAGTTGCATTTGCGGCCAAGCATTGCTTCTATCACCATTTTTTCTACTGACTGTTCAAGGCCAGATCGAGATTGCCACATCCCGATCTGGTTACTTGCGTGGACTGCCAAGTCCTTGTCATCTTTCACAGTACCTCGCTTCTTATCCCTGCCTGCTGTTATCACTGCAGACTTTCTGGCTTACTGAAGGCCAGGGCATAGGCAATTTTCATTGCCAAGGTTTCGAAGCTCGCCACAGAATCAATCGACTTTCCCGCCGTCGTTAACGGCTCGTGCCAGGTGCCAACCTGTTTCAATCGACTGTCCCTTTGGTTTTGATTTCAATGGCTACGTTCATGCAGCTTGCGTTTGCCTCATCAAAGATTCTCAAGCGGTTTCACTGCCATTTCTGGCTAGCTTTCGGGTAACGGAGGAAGCAGTTTCTACCCTAACACCTCGAATATTTGACTTCCAGCAGTTCCAGGCACTGAAGGCCCTAAACGCCCTTGCACTTTCTGACTAGCATCCAGAATTTCACTGGCTTACCCTTACGGTTTCGCTTCACCGCGATGTCCATGCGCTTGCGCGCTATGAATCATCAGCATCGGGAGTGCACTTGCCCTCACGATACCTAACAGGATTTCCCTGTTGCAGCACCCGTGTCAGCACGCGTTCTACTGTTACCAGCAGCCCGCGGCCGGGACTTTCACCCGGTTTCCAAAGAAACTAGCCTTGCATCTTCTGATCGTCTTGCCAGACTCTCCATCGATACCAGACTTTCTACCCACCACGATTATTCCGATCCAGTTGAATACCTACCGAACATCCCATAGAGGATTGGATTTACTCTGCTGTCGAACTACTTCATACGAGGTGGCAACCTCATCCATAGATCTTCGCAGGATTACTCCAAACCCCCCGGGTCGCACGTCCCGTGCACGACTAAGTGCAGAACGCGCCAAGTACTGATTACCTGTCTGGCGGACAGGCATAAGGAGCACAGCTCCTCGATGACGACACAAGTGGCAGCTTGCAGAAGATGGCAGATATCTGGAGTGGCGGCTCCAACAAAGGCTCGCCTGAACCTTTGTTGGAACCGCCAGACCGCTGCTCTTCAACTTGCTGCCCCCTTGTTGATCGCATCGCACCGCCCAGCGGCGCAAGGCCATTCTGCCGGTCGAATCGATGTTTTGCAAATGTCTACCGGCTCCCTCCTTTTGTGTGCCGAACTCAGTTTGAACGGACGCTGTTATGACACGCTGCGACCGGTCTGAACTCAGTTAGAAGTTATAGACAGGCCGGGCTAGCATGAAAGCATGCAACCACGTGACTTCAAGCTACATAGGAACCAGACGGCGCTGATGCAGAGCCTCTTGCTCGTCGTGCCACGTGGCTTCCGCTGGTGGACTTCAGGGTCCCTTCCCCCTCTGCGCGTGGAAGCGTTCCTGAGCAAGATGCAGGACCAGCTTGGCGTGCTGGACTCTCCCATGAAGCGTTCCCGTCGCAAGCTGCGCGGAGGAGCCGGGGTGCAGATATTCCTTCACCCGACAGCGGACGGAAGTCGCTTCAATTTCTGGCTGATCGCCACCGCCGAACTTGCAAATCAAGGCATGCGTGACGGCTGGGACATTGAAGGAGCGAACCG
>JBBRPV010000146.1:0-7132 GCA_038227445.1 Burkholderiales bacterium
ATCATGAGGTGTCATGCCGTTGCTCCTGTGGGCCGCCGCGAGGCCGCCGGTGGTGTGGTGTCAAGAATCGGTATTGCGCAGATGCGGGTTTGCAAGGAACACGCCAACCGTTGAAAAGGTGGCGGAAAGCTTGAAAACCCGTTTGGAACACCCTCTTGTATACATGCAACCAGCGTGCCAGCATTCGACGCGGGTGCGGCTCGCAAGCCGGCGCCGTCGGGCACCACAACAGGAAGTTCAGAAACGACAAAGCGCGCCGGGGGGCGCGCTTTGTTCCGCATGTCTGCACGTGCCGCACCACGCTGGGGCGGTCAGCGATTCTGATGAACCGCTGGCACTCAGCGCATTGTGCACATCGGAGTTGCGTGCACCTGGCGGTGCGACTCAAACGATGTCACGTGTGATTCGGCCTCACGCCTTGTCGATGGCGTCCTTGACCTTTTCTTTCAGATTGCCCACGCCGGTCTGTATCTTGCCGATGGACTTGTCTACCTTGCCTTCGGCTTCGAGCTGTTTGTTGCCAACGAGTTTGCCCGTGGCTTCCTTGACGCTGCCTTTGACCTGCTCGACGCGACCCTTGACCTGGTCCTTGTTCATGGTGATTCCTTTGCACGAAGTGGAGTGAGAAAGCTGCATTGACTCGGTCTGCGCAGGGCCTTTGTCGGGCCCCGGCGAACCGATGATTCCACTGTGCCGCCGGGCCCCGGCGCGGTCTGTCGGGCGCCGGGCGAATCGCCTGTAGGACGAGTCGCACACGGGTCGCGCTGCATCGCCAGGGTCAGTTCGACTCCTTGATCAGCCGGCCGCGGACCGACTGGATCGGCCGCGCGTTCATCGGGTACAGGCGCGCGAAGATGCCGATCTGCTCGTTCGAGATCGGCATCGGTGCCTTCATCACCATCCACAACACGCCTTCGCTGCACGGTGGCGTGGTCAGCGACCCCATGTAGGTGAAGTAACTGCGCTCGGTGGGCAGCAAGGCGTTCAAGTCGATCGTTGTGCGGGCGGCGACCTCATCGCCCTTTTCCAGCGGCAGGTTGTTCCACACGTTCTGCACCAGCGGGTGTGCGCTGCCGCGGTCGAGCAGCACGGCGACAACGGCGAGTCGGTTGTCGATGTCCTTGTGCACCAGGTGCACGACCATGTCGAATTGCCGGCCGTTGATGCGTTCTTCCGAAGGTCGGTGAAAGTGGAACTGGACCAGGTCGTAGCGCCGCCCGCCCACATCGATCGAATTGCCAGGGCCAACGCTCACCTGCACCGTGTGGCCGGTGTCGAGCACGCGGAAGGCGCTCGGCTTGTAGTCGAACTGGACGGGTTCGAGGTTGACCTTGATGCCATCGCGAATGTCGATCGGGCTTTGCCGCGTGCCGCTCGAGCAGCGCGAGAATTCAGGCTTCATCTGACCCCATGTGTCGGGGCCGCCGCTGCCGGCGTAGTCCCAGTGGACATGGGCCGCGTCGCCGCCAGCGCGGTATTCAGCGGCGAGCCGCTCTGCCGTCGTGGTGGCAACTGCCCCATGAACGGCTGCCGCCTTCGGGCGCGGCACGCGAGCGCTGGTCACCGGTACGGCGACTTGGGTCGCGACGCGCACCACGTTCGGCTCGGCGACGTCGGCCGGCCTTGTGGCGCCCAGCTTTTCCGCAAGGCGCTCGCGGACGTGTTCCAGCGGGTCCACCGCTTTCGGCATGGCGGCGCGCTTTGGCGCGTCCGCTTTCGCGTCTTTCTCGCCCTTGTCACTCTTGTCGCTCTTGGCCTTGGGGTCGGCCTCGGCCGCCGGTTCGCGCGCACTGGCGGCCGGGGCCGCGGCCTTGGCGGGCGCTGCGGGCTCGGCAGAATTCGCGGATGTGCCAAGGCCAGCCAGGCTCGCGGCAAGCAGCGCGAGGGTCAACGGGCGAAACGGTGGACGAGCGGACATGGTGGGGCTCCGGACAGAGAACGAGATATCTCGTGCTTGTATCGGCGCGCCATGCCGCAACTTGAGCCGCACGCCTGCAGCCTGTGGGGCGCGGCGTTCACTCGAGGCGCGGTTTGACCCAGATCCAGGCCAGCATGCCCACGCTCATCATCAGCAGCGAGGCCACGGCCAGCCACACCGTGGAATGCATGACCAGCGGTGCGATCACGCCGGCGACCACGGCATTGGCCAGGCTGCCGACGCAGGCCTGGAACGACGACGCCATGCCGCGCCGCTCGGGCACGAGGTCGAGTACCAGCAGCGTGACCACCGGCACCATCAGCGCCCAGCCGAAGGCGTAGATGGCCAGCGGGATCATCGCCCACCAGGCCTGCGGCGTGAACAGCAGGTTCAGCGCCACGTTGACGATCGACACCAGCACCATGATCAGGAAGCCATGGCGGATCTGGTGCCTCGGCTTGACGCGCCCGGCCATGCGCCCGGACAACCAGGCGCCACCGATGATGCCGCCGATCGTGAGCATGAAGAACCAGAAGAACTGACCCGGCGCCAGGTGCAGGTGCTCGCCGAGGAACACTGGCGCCGACAGCACGTACATGAACATGCCGTTGAACGGAATGCCGCTCGCCAGCACCAGCATCATGAAACGCGGGCTTGAACCCATCTCCCGGTAGCCGCTCAGCAGGTTGCGCGCATTGAACGACTGGCGCTGGCTGAGGTGCAGCGTCTCGGGCAGTAACTTGTAGTTGGCCGCCCAAAGCACCGCACCGACAGCGGTCAGGAACCAGAAGATCGAATGCCAGCCCACGTGCACGAACAGGAAGCCACCGACCATCGGCGCGACGGCCGGGGCCACGCCGAAGTAGATCGTGACTTGCGACATCACGCGCTGCGCATCGGCGGGCGGGAACATGTCGCGGATCACCGCGCGCGAAATCACGATGCCGGCGCCCGCCGACATGCCCTGCACGACGCGGAAGAACACCAGCGCGCCGATGTGTTGCGACATGGCGCAACCGGCCGAGGCGAGCGTGAACACCACCAGCCCCCACAACACGACCGGGCGGCGCCCGACGCTGTCAGACAGCGCACCGTGGAACAGGTTCATGACCGCGAAGCCGAACAGGTAGGCCGACAGCGTCTGCTGCATCTCCACCGGCGTGGCGCCGATGGCCAAAGCGATGCCGGAGAACGCCGGCAGGTAGGTGTCGATCGAGAACGGTCCGAGCATACCCAGGCACGCCAGCAATACGGCGAGGGCCCAGCGCGGGGCGCGCCAGAGGGTGTGAGCGTCGGGGTTCATCGGGTCGGCTGAATATGAAAAGAAAGTGTGAAGCGAGCCGATAGGCCGGATTCTGTGCAGCCAGCCCTTCTTGCGAAGGGCCAGCCGTGACCGCCATTCCTCTGGGCCATGCATCACTGCACGGCTCGGTGCTACCTACCCGCACACATCGCCCCGGGCCAGGGTTCTGGGCGGCGCGAACGCCGCCTGGCGTGTGCCTATTTGGTATTGCTGCGCGTAGAGATTGCCCGTTTCACCCGAACTGAATCGGCTCGTCTCTGTTGCTCTGATCCTCACCTCACGGTGGGCAGCCGTTAGCTGCTACGCTGCCCTGCGCAGTCCGGACCTTCCTCCAGTGCACCCTTTCGGGCCTTGCACCAGCGGCGGCCTGGCCCACTTCACCCTGTCGATTATGGGCGCCGGCGCCCGGCAGTGCAGCATCGGCGCAACAAATCGCATGGGGAAACCGGGCCTCGAAAGCAAAACCGGGGCTTCGGTCAACCGATCAACAAATACCGCGTTCTAATACGTGCCGCGCTCAAACGGTTCGCTCAAGCGAATCGGTAGCAAGTCGACTTGAAGAGGGCATGTCGCTCCGAGTGCGTTGGCTCCGTGAAATGCCCTCACCCCTCGTTCCCAACAGGAGATTGATATGAAAATGAAGAACACTCTGACCATCGTGGCCGCCGTTGCCGCTGCCATGTTCGCCCAAGCCTCGTTCGCCCAAGCCGCCTCGGCTCCGGCCACCCGTGCTGACGTCAAGGCCGAAACCAAGGCCGCAGCGAAGAAGCACGAGCTGACCCCGGCCGGCGAAGGCGAGACAGGCAAGCCTGCTGCCAAGACCATGTCGACCAAGACCCGCGCCGAGCGCAAGGCCGAAACGAAGGCCGCCGCAAAGAACAACGAACTGACCCCGGCCGGTGAAGACGTGACGATGAAGGCCACGAACACCAAGTCGAACGAGAAACGTGTCGACGTGAAGGCCGACACCAAGGCCGCTGCGAAGAACAAGGAACTGACGCCGGCTGGCGAAGGTTCGGCCGCGCCGAAGAAGTAATTCACTTCATCACCCGGTGCCTCTGGCACCGGAGTGGCGAACAACGGTGGTCTGTCGGCCGCCGTTTTTTTTGCCCTTCGGTTGCGCGCCGGAAGGAATTCGGTGACGCCTGATTGAACCTCGATGACCGGGCGCCTTTGCCAGTTCCCCACCTGGGCAGTGTACGGAGCAAGCCCGCGGCCGGCATCGTCACGAACGGCTCGGCGGCGTCGGCGGCTCGAGGTCGTCGTTGCCCACCCAGGCACCGAGCAAGGTGTAGGCGACCGCCAGCACGACCGGGCCGACGAAGATGCCGACCAGGCCGAACGCCAGCAAGCCACCGATCACGCCGCCGAAGATCAGCAACAGCGGCAGGTCGGCGCCCATGCGGATCAGCATCGGGCGCAGGAAGTTGTCGAGCGTGCCGACGACCACGGTCACGACCAGCAGGAATGTGCCCCAGCCGGTGTCGCCGCTCCAGTACAGCCACACCACGGCCGGCGTCAGCACCAGCACCGGCCCGAGTTGCGCCAGGCAGAACACGAACATCACGACCGTCAGCAGCCCCGCATACGGCACACCGGCAATCGCCAGGCCGATGCCACCGAGCACTGACTGCACCACCGCCGTGACGCCCACGCCGAGCGCCACGCCGCGGATCGCCAGGCCTGCCAGCACCACCGTTTCGCCGCCGTGCGCACCGCCCAACCGGCGGCCGACGCGTACCAGCGCCATCGCTGCCACCTCGCCTTGCGCGTACATCAACGCGGCCAGCGCGACCACCAACACCGCTTGCACGACCAGCGAGCCGACACTGCCGACCTCGGCTGCGATCCAACGCGCCGCCTGCCCTGCATAGGGCTGCACCTTGACCCACAGACCTGCCGAGCCGGCAGCGGCGGCCTCTTCCCAGAAAACGCGCACTTTCTCGCCAACGAAGGGCAACGTCGATATCCACTCGGGTGGCGTCGGCATGCGCAGCAGCGACAACTGTTTCGCGAGCGCGACGATCTCGTCGGCGTTTTGGATCAGCGTGGCGATGGCCAGCGTGACCGGCACCACGAACAGCAGCAGCAGGATCAAGGTCATCACCACCACCGCCGGCAGCCGCCGGTGCCACAGGCGCGCCTCCAGGCGCAGCATCAGCGGCCAGGTGGCGACGACGATCGTGGTGGCCCAAATGCCAGCACCGATGAACGGGCGCAAGACCCAGAACGCAGCCAGGATCAGGCCGGCAATGAACAGCACGCCGAGTGTGGTGCGGGCGAGATCGGTGCGAGGTTCAGACATGCGGCGGGGCTCCATTGGAGCAGCTGGTGGAGCGGCTGGCTTGGCGGTGAATGGCCGGCGTATTCTGCCCGCTGGCGGGAAGTCACCGTTAGTATTCGGCCGCGACTTTCAACCGGCACCGCGATGATCAAAACCTTTTGCAGTCTTGCCCGCTTGACGCTTGCGTTGGCCTGCTCTGAGGGGGACCAGAAGTGAGCCGGCGCATCGCGGCGCTGCTGGGAACCGCCATGGGGCTGACGGCCTCGGGAGCCCACGCGCAAGATGCCACATGCCGAAGCATCGCAAGCGACGTGCAGCGTCTGGCGTGCTACGACAAGGCTGCCGGTGCGGCCAGCGCCGTTGTGCCGGTGCGGCCGAATGAAGCCGCGGCTGCACCCGGACGCGCGACGGCAGGGGCCACGCCAGCACCCATCGTGGTGGTGGAAGCCGCACCGCGCAAAGACCTCGACGGCGAGCTCGGCGCCAGGCTCATCGACCGCTGGGAACTTGACCCTGGCCAGACCCGTGGCACCTTCCTGCCGCGGCCGTACAAGCCGGTGTATGTGCTGCCGGTGGTCTTCGCGAACGTGGTGAACCGCAAGCCGACCAGCGGCAACCCGGCGACAAGCTCGAGCACGGAGTTGCCGCTCCAGTCGACCGAGGCGAAGTTCCAAGTCAGCGTCAAGGCCAAGCTCGCAGAAGGCCTGCTGTTCGGCTATGGCGACGTGTGGGCAGGTTACACGCAGTCGTCGCGCTGGCAGATCTACAACGCCGACCTGTCGCGCCCGTTCCGTGAAACGAACTACGAGCCTGAGGCCATGCTGGTGTTCGGCACCGACTACAAGCTGCTCGGCCTGCACGGGCGCATGCTCGGCCTGAGCCTCAACCACCAGTCCAACGGGCGCGGCCAACCCCTGTCGCGCAGCTGGAACCGGGTCATCGCGATGGCGGGCTTCGAAGAGCGAGACTGGACGCTGACGCTTCGACCGTGGTGGCGCATTCCGGAGTCGGCGGGGATCGACGACAACCCGGACATCGAGAACAACCTCGGTCGGGTCGAGGCAGTGATCTCGAAGCGCTGGGGCCGCAGCCTCGTGTCGCTGCAACTGCGGCACAGCCTGCGCGGCGGCAGCAACTCGCGTGGCTCGGCCGAGATCGACTGGGCGTTCCCGATCGCCGGCAACCTCAAGGGGCAGTTGCAGCTCTTCAGCGGCTACGGCGAGAGCCTGATCGACTACAACTTCAAGCAGACCCGCCTCGGCTTGGGCGTTTCGCTGGTCGAGTGGCGCTGACCGGACGCAGCGCCTGCTGTCACGCGGGCCGAAACACCGTCGCGTCGTCATAAAAAGCGTGCTGCTCGTTGGCCGGCCACCAGCCCGGCACGCCGAGCACGGGCAGCGGCAGGTGCTGGCGCAACACTAGGCGTTCGGGGGTCAGTGCATCGAGCAGCACGGCTTGCGCAGCCATGCCAATCCCTGCGCCGCGCGGGTCATCCCGGCCGAAGGGAAGCACCCACACATGGGCCGTGATCGGCTTTCGCGGAGAGGTCAGCTTCTCGATCAGCGCATGGCCGAACAGGGTCAACCTCGCATCGGCCCAGGCGGCGCGCTGCGCGACGAACAGCGTG
>JBBRPV010000147.1:0-7047 GCA_038227445.1 Burkholderiales bacterium
ACCAAGTGGGTACGGCTGCACAACGCCTTCGTAGAACGGCAGAACCGAGCGCAGAACCGCCGAGCCATCCTGGAATTCATGCGCCAGGCCATGCTGCCGGCGCGTCATGTAAAGCGGCCGGAACGGTTCGAGCCGATGCGCGCCAATCTCAACCGCGCCTTGGCTTTCTCAGGCCTCGCCGTCGACGCCACCGGTGAGCTGGTTGCCGCCGATCAGGTCAAAACGCTTCCAGAAGCTGCCCGGCGCGCCGATGAATTGCGCGCCGACCTGGTACGGCGTGGCGTCCACGCCGACGTGCTGCGCTTCTGCCGCGCGGAGCTGGTCGCGGACAACTACTTCCATGCGGTGCTTGAAGCCAGCAAGAGCATTGCCGACAAGCTGCGCACAAGAACCGGCCTCACCGACGATGGCGGAAAATTGGTCGATGCAGCCTTGTGTGGATCGTCACCGCTGCTTGCGATCAACGCGCTTGCCAGCGAGAGCCAACGCAGCGAACAGAGCGGCTTCGCGAACCTGATCAAAGGCACCTTCGGGATGTTCAGGAATCCCAGCGCGCACGAGGCCCGAATCCTTTGGGCCATGAGCAAAGAAGACGCCGAAGACCTCTTGTCGCTGGCCTCCTTGATTCACCGGCGGCTTGATGCGGCCAAGTGAAGCCATCACCCACAGTCCCAGCTGATTCACGCCGTGAAGGGGGTGTACGCCAAAATGGAAGCGGTGCCCGGACTCGAACCGGGATCGTCAACGCTGTACCATGATGGTGCTTACTCCTCATGGACGGCTGCCCTCAGCGGGCAGCTTGACGTTGGTGCTCTATCCGTTGAGCTACGCCGCGAAATTCAGATCTTCTTGCCCCCCTCGATGAGGGCGAATGCCGTAGGAGTTGCGCGCCGGCTCTTGTCTTCCGCAGCGCGCTTCTCGCGGATCGCGATCTTCAGGTCGGCGAACGTCGCGGCGGCTTTCACCAAGCCACGAAGATCGTACTGATTGGTCAGGTTGTCGCCGGCCTTCGCCTTGCGCTCGATGCGCTTGACGTAGCCCAGCGCTTCCATCTTGGCGATCGAGCGCTGCACCGTACGGGGATCAACATCGATGGCGTCAGCGATCGTGCCTTTGGCGGGCCACGGGTTCTCATTCGGCTTCCACCAGTAGCTGGCCAAGTGCAGCAGGACGAGCACGTCGAGCGGCTTGAGCTTGAGTGCCTTCTGGTACTGGAAGATCACATCGGGCAGGGCGGTGAACCCAGCGGCGATCAGCGTCTTACCCCACTTCGCTTCGAGAACTTTCTCGGTGGGGGAGGCGGTTGGTTTGGTCGCTGGTTTGGTGGTGCTCATCGGGATCGCTTTCGACATCGTGCCGAGAGTGTGCGGCGGATGACACGTCGCCGGCAACAGCGCGCAGCGCCTTGGGGGGAGGCAGCGCAGTCGCCCCCTTCTTCGTTTGCTACGTATGCGCAGTGAATCTACGTTAGCGTAGCTGCTCTGCTTAGTAGGGCATGGGAGTCGCCCCCCGGCAGGGCCTGATTGCCTCCCGGGGGAGGCCTTCACACCTCCCCATGCCGCTACAGGCCGCACACCCGCGCCCGACCGGCCTGGTCACTGGCCGGCCCCCGCCGCCGCCACCTTCTCGCGCAACCCCTCCCACAACTTGCCGGCGCCCAGCAGCACATCCTTCATATCCGCGCGCAGCTGCTCCGACTCCAGCGTCTGCTTGCTCATAGCTGTGTGCGCGCTCAGCGCATCCATCACGGCACCCATGATCTCCTTGGCCAGGTCGGGTGAGTTGGCGAACTGCTCCTTGGTGTTGTTCGCCGCCTGCTCGGCCAGCTTCTCCGACTCCATCAGCTTGCCCTTGATCACGTCGTTGACGTAGACCAGTTTGTCGCCCGGCGTCAGGTCGCCCTCGAACAGGTCGTTCACCTTGGCGATCAGCTCGGACAGCGCGATCTTGGCTTTGTCTTGCACCTGGCCAGAGCCGGCCTCGTCCACCACGTAAATCTTTTCGGGCTCGCCAACGTGCAGGTCCAGCGTCGGGTCGCCGATGCTCTTGATCGTGTAGGCCGTCAGCTTCAACGCCGACAGGTCCACGCCCTCGCGCTCACGCCCGTAGGTCAGCAACGGGTACAGCAGCCTGAAAAAGATCGAGCGCTTCTCGACATCGGTGTTGCCGTAGTCGAAGATCTGCGACATAAATCCATAGATACGTACATACGCTGCTATGTCGCTCTTGAACAGGATGAGCGAGTCCATCGTGTCCTTGGCGGCCTTTTCCTTCTTGGCATCCCCGCCGGCCGTCTCGAAGGCCTTCTTCGCCTCGGCATAGGACTTCAGCAGCCGGCTGGCCACGGGCGTGGTGGCGGCATCCAGCTCGGACGGCTTGGCCAGC
Organism: Burkholderiales bacterium; assembly: GCA_038227445.1. GTDB lineage: Bacteria > Pseudomonadota > Gammaproteobacteria > Burkholderiales > Burkholderiaceae_C > LMDS01. The sequence continues at coordinate 2,386 of JBBRPV010000147.1, forward strand.
TTGCCCTTCAGCGCCACGTTCACCACCCGGTCCACCTCGAAGGTGTCGTACAGCGCCTGGCCATCGAGCTTGGCCTTGAGTTCGTTGACGATGTACGGGTCCGTTACGCCCGAGAGTTCAGCCGACTCGAAGTAGGGCTTGAACGCGGCCAGGATGTCTGCCGGGTCGTTGACGAAGTCGACCACATAGGTCTGGTCCTTGCCGGGGTAGCAGCGGTTCAGGCGCGAAAGCGTCTGCACGGCCTGGATGCCGCCCAGCCGCTTGTCCACGTACATCGCACACAGCAGCGGCTCGTCGAAGCCGGTCTGGAACTTGTTGGCCACCAGCAGCAGCTGGTAGTCGGTGCCTTTGAAGGCGGTCCGGATGTCCTGCCCGCCCAGCTTCGGGTTCAGCTCCTTGCTGTGCTCGGTGAACGGGTCGGGCCCGCTGTCCAGGTCGAGCACCTCGCCCGAGAAGGCAACCAGGGTCTCGATCTTGTAGCCGTGGTCGGCGATGTACTTGCGGGTGGCTTTCTGCCAGCGCACCGCTTCCTTGCGGCTGCCGGTCACCACCATGGCCTTGGCCTGGCCGCCCAGCAGGCCGGCCACATGCTTGCGGTAGTGCTCCACCACCACCTGCACCCGCTGCGCGATGTTGTATTCGTGCAGCCGCACCCAACCCATGATGCCCTTCATGGCCTCGGACTTATCGACCTCCTTGGACTCGATGACCTTGCCTTTGTGGGCCAGCGAGAACGCCACCTTGTACGAGGTGTAGGTCTTCAGCACATCCAGGATGAAGCCTTCCTCGATGGCCTGGCGCATCGAGTAGACGTGGAAGGGCGCCGGGATGTTGTCGGGCGACGGCTTGGCGCTCGGGTCAGGGCGCGTGCCGAACAGCTGCAGCGTCTTGTCCTTGGGCGTCGCGGTGAAGGCCACGTAGGTGATGCCGGCCTTCTCGTCATCACCCGCCTTCGCCGTCATCTGCGCGGCCAGGATGTCCTCCGCGCTCACACCGCCACCATCGATCAGCTCGGCCATCTCGGCAGCGCTCAGCACCATCTTCAGCTTGGCAGCGGTCTCGTTCGTCTGTGACGAGTGCGCTTCGTCGACGATCACCGCGAAGCGCTTGCCCTTGGTGGCGGCCAGCTTGCGCACCTCTTCTAGCGCGAACGGAAAGGTCTGAACCGTGCACACCACGATCTTCTTGCCGGCCGACAGCGCCTCGGCCAGTTCCTTGCTCTTGCTTGCACCCTCGCCGGTGATGACCGCCACCACGCCCTGCGTGCGCTCGAAAGACATGATGGCTTCGCGCAGCTGGTCGTCGAGCACCGTGCGGTCCGAGATCACGATCACCGTGTCGAAGACCTTCTGGTCCGTTGAGTCGTGCAGATCGGCCAGGAAGTGCGCCGTCCAGGCAATCGAGTTGGTCTTGCCCGAGCCGGCCGAGTGCTGCACCAGGTACTTGTTGCCGGGACCTTCCAGCGTGACGGCCGCCACCAGCTTGCGCGTCACGGTGAGCTGGTGATAGCGCGGGAAAATCCAACCGACCAACTGCTTCTTGGCGTTCTTCACCGGCACCAGGTAGCGCCCGAGGATTTGCAGGAAGCTGTCGCGCTGCCAGACCTCTTTCCAGAGATAGTCGGTGGCGATGCCGGCCGGGTTTGGCGGGTTGCCGGCGCCACCGGCGTTGCCCTGGTTGAACGGCAGAAAGGTGGTGTCCAGCCCGGCCAGCCGGGTCGTCATCTCGGCCGCTGCGTTGCTGACGGCGAAGTGCACCAGCGCCCCGCCGGGGAAGGCAAGAAGCGGCTCGGCCACGTTCTTCGGTTTGAAGAACGGTTCGCGGTCGGTCTTGTACTGGTAGACGGCGTCCTGCACACCCTGCGTGTAGTGGCTCTTCAGTTCGGCCGTGGCCACCGCGATGCCGTTGACGAACAGCACCAGGTCGATGCTGTTTTCGTGGTGGACGGAGTAGTGCACCTGGCGCACCACCCGCAGCCGGTTGGCGGCGTAACGGGCCTGCAGGTCGGCGTTCATGGCCAACGCCGGCTTGAACTGGCACATGACCACCGCGTGCTTGAGGCCGATCATTTCGAATCCCTGGCGCAGCACTGCCAGTGTTCCCTGGCTGTCCAGCGACTTGCGCAGGCGCTCGGCCACCACCTTGGGCGCGGCGGCACCGTGGCTCTTCTCGATGGCGTCCCAGGCCTTCGGCTGGCTGGCCTTGATCCAGGCGACGGTGTCATCGACAAACAGCGCCTGCGTGCGGTCGTAGCGGCCGGCGTCGGCAGCGTCGTAGAGCCAGCCGGCCGCCGTCAGGTCGGCGCAGATTTCATCTTCGAGGTGGATTTCCTTGTGGATGCTCATGCGGCTACGGCCTCTGATTGCGGCACCAGACCGCGCAAGTCGATCTTGCCGGTGACGGCGGCGGTGATGAGGGCTGAGCGACGCTCAACGAGGAGCGAACTCGCCACCTGTGCCTGCTCGATCAACGCGTCCAGCGCTTCAAACTCTCGCTCTACGTACCTGACTATCGCCGCCTGCTCGTCGAGCGGCGGCACCAAGCATTCGATCATCCCCAACTTGCTTGCCTTGATGCCAAGCGCCGTCGATCCGGTTGCCAAGGTTGTTAGACGTGCTTGGCAATGGTCGCCCATGAACCAATACAGCAGGAAGTTGCTGTGCAGGACACCCTGTCTTCCACGGAACTTGACGATTCGTTGTGCAAGGGCAATGTCGACTCGGTCGATCAGTGCGACTTGGCCCAGAGGCGCTTCCATCGTGAACAGCAAATCGCCGATCTCTGGTCTACCGCGATCAAGCAACGACTCAGCCGACTCTGCGTCGACGTACTCCTCCGAGGCTATGTAGTCGATCTTCCCGTTCCGAATGTTCCGCGCCGTCACCAGAAAGACGCCCTCGTCGACCTTGGTCGGCGTACGTCCTCGATAGTCCACAACTGGCCCGATGAATCGGGTAAGACCTCCAAGTTCCCAATGCGCCGGCACCTTCCCCAGCCACTCCACCCCTGAATCCTTCATCGGCGCGTTCGGGTTCTGCCCCTTCGTGACGGCCTGCGAGATCACCGCCTGGCGCTTCTCCTTCAGCAGCTCGATCAGGCGCTGCTGTTCTTCGACCAGTCCGTCGATCTTCGAGGTTTCGCTGTCCAGGAACGTCGCGATGGCCGCTTGCTCAGGCTCGGGAGGAAAGGCAACGGACTCGTTGAAGTACCGGGCCTGGTCTAGATTCTGGATACCGGAGGTCTGATTGATCGAGCCGATCGTCAGCCTGACTGCATAGGCCGCCGCGTGCACATACCGCCAGTAGGAAGGGACTTGGCCATGCGCCGTGACCATGCGCGCAACGAAGTTAGAGCAGACCGCCGGGCGTGGGTCGTCATACAAGACAACGCAACCCACTGGCTGGTTCTCACCGCCGCCAGACTTCTCCAGCAGGAGGTCACCTCTGCGCAGCAATCTGCCGCTTCGCTCCTTCTCGGTGACATTGCGAATCGTCGGCTCTGAAAGCTCGACACGCAACTTGCGCCGATCAAAGTCAGCCACGCGCACACACGGAATGTCATTGTCGTCCTCCTGCGCTTCCTCGCCCCAAATCCCGTTCCGGCAGGTCTCAACTGAAGCCTTCAAGCGATCGACACGCCAGTGCGAAGGGATAGCGCCAAGCCATTCGACTCCCGACTCTTTGTAGCTTCCGTACTTCGCTCCGCTCATGCCGATAGCCCCTCGATCATGGCCTTGATGCGGTCGGTGACCTTCTTCAGGTCGGTGTCGATCTCGGCCAGCTCGCGCGGCGGCTCGAAGACGTAGAAGTGCCGGTTGAACGGAATTTCGTAGCCGACCTTGGTCTTCTCATGGTCGATCCAGGCATCCGATGCGTGGGGCAGCACCTCGCGCCTTAAATACGTATCTACGTCTTCTGAGAGCGGTACGTTTTCGGTGTCGCGCAGGCTGCTGTCGGGCTGCGGCTTGCCTTTGAGCTTGCCCTTTTCGCCCAGGATGGGCTTGCCCGCATCGTCGCGCAGCGGGCGCTCCACCGTGATGGTGCTGTAGCCGAACTCCTCGTTGCGGAAGATGCGCGACACCGGCACGGTCTTCACCTTGCCACCGGCCGGCGCGCTGGGCAGCGTCTCGCCGTCCATCAGCACCTGGCGGCTGGCTTCCTTGCCATCTGCACCCACGACCGTCACTAGGCTGGCTTCGACGAAGTTGCCGAACATCTTTGTCACCTGGGCGATGTGCTCGTCACCCATCTCCTTGCGCTTGGACCCCAGGGTCTTGCGCATCTTCTGCCAGAAGCTCGATGCGTCGATCAGCTGCACGTAGCCCTTGCGGTCATCGGGCTTGCGGTTGCTCAGAATCCAGACATAGGTGCTGATGCCGGTGTTGTAGAACATGTCGGTGGGCAGCGCGACGATGGCCTCGACGAGGTCGTTTTCCAGCACGTAGCGCCGGATTTCTGACTCGCCCGAACCGGCGCCGCCGGTGAACAGCGGCGAGCCGTTGAGCACGATGCCGACGCGGCTGCCGCCTTGCACCGCCGGGCGCATCTTGCTGAGCAGGTGCAGCAGGAACAGCAACGAGCCGTCAGACACACGCGGCAGGCCGGGCCCGAAGCGGCCGTTGTAGCCCTGCTTTTCGTACTCGTCGCGGATCGCCTTCTCGAT
>JBBRPV010000148.1:0-6863 GCA_038227445.1 Burkholderiales bacterium
TCCGGCATCCCAGCGATGTCCTCGCGGCTGGATCACTTGAATGTATTTGCAGTGCCTCGGGCCCTCACCGAGCGCTTGGCCCGGGCTCGTCCAACAAACGGATCAGATCGCGGCTTCGCGCGATCTATCCTTAATCGTTGGGCGTGAGGCATAAGGCTCGTGCACTCGAGCTTGCCCCGGTATACTGGTTTGATTGTAGTTCAGGCCTCTTGCACGCAGGCTTGTGCGGCGCTGCTCCGCAGCTCGTTGCCGCTGCTTCTTCCCTCCCCACCGACCCGACACCGAGGCGCTGTGCGCTTGATGTTGTAATGGGTCTGAAATTGCTCATTGGTCCATGTCACTTCGCATTCACAACACGCTGACCCGGAAGCTGGTGAGCTTCGCGCCGATTGAGCCAGGCCACGTGCGGATGTACGTTTGTGGAATCACCATCTACGACCTTTGCCACGTGGGCCACGCACGCATGATGGTGGCGTTCGACCTGATGTACGGCTGGCTGCGCACGCTCGGTTATCGCGTGACCTACGTGCGCAACATCACTGACATAGACGACAAAATCATCCGCCGCGCACTTGAACGCAACATTCCGATCCGCCAACTCACTGACGAGATGGTGCAGGCGATGTACACCGATCTCGACGCGCTGGGAGTGGCGCGCCCGACCCACGAACCGCGCGCCACCGAACACGTTCCTCAGATGTTGGCAATGATTGGAACGCTTGAAGCGAAAGGCTTGGCCTACCGTGCTGCGAACGGCGACGTTAACTACGCGGTGCGCAAGTTCCCTGGCTACGGCAAGCTCTCAGGCAAGTCGATCGACGAGCTGCGTTCCGGTGAACGTGTGGCCGTGCTTGAAGGCAAAGAGGACCCGCTCGATTTTGTGCTTTGGAAGGCCGCCAAACCCGAAGAGCCGCAAGACGCGAAGTACGCGTCTTGCTACGGCGTGGGTCGCCCCGGCTGGCACATCGAGTGCTCGGCGATGGCCTGTGAGCTTCTCGGTGAGCAGTTCGATCTGCATGGCGGTGGCATGGACCTGCAGTTCCCTCACCACGAGAACGAGATTGCGCAGAGCGAGGGTGCGCACGGCAAGCTGCCTGCGGTGGTATGGGCACACAACGGTTTGCTCAACGTCGACCACGTGAAGATGTCGAAGTCGCTCGGCAACTTCTTCACGATCCGAGAAGTACTGGAAAAGTTCGACGGCGAGACGATTCGCTTTTTCATGTTGCGAACGCACTATCGGAGCCCGTTCAATTTCAGCGACGTAACGCTGGGCGACGCGCGCAATTCTCTGCGCCGCCTCTACACGGCGCTCGATGGGCTCGACGTGTCGTCCACGCCAGTCAACTGGGCCGAGCCGCGTGCCACGGCCTTTCGAGAAGCGATGAACGACGACTTCAACACGCCGGTGGCGGTTGCGGTGTTGTTCGAGCTGGCCGCCGAGCTGAATCGCACTCGGGCGCCGCAGACGGCCTCGCTGCTCAAGGGCCTGGCTGCCACGCTCAACGTCTTACAACAAGTGCCGCGCGCATACCTTCAGGCCGGCAACACGATTGACGAATCCACAATCGATGAACGCATCGCAGCGCGCGCCGAGGCAAAAGCGGCCGGCGATTTTGCCCACGCCGACCACATCCGCAATGACCTGTTGGTGCAAGGCATCGTGTTGCAAGACTCGCCGCAAGGCACCACCTGGACGAAAGTCTGACCATGGTGAAGGCTGGCAAATTGGAAGGCTCGGGTTCCGAGCCCGAGATCACGCCCGACTACTGGGACGAAGCCTGCAAGCACCTTAGCAAGCGCGACCGCGTGATGCGCAAATTGATTCCGCAGTTCGGCGAAGGCCGCTTGCAAAGTCGAGGCGATGCGTTCACCACGTTGGCACGCTCGATCATCGGCCAGCAAATTTCAGTGAAAGCCGCGCAGGCGGTCTGGGACCGTTTTGTCGCGCTCGTAAAAGAGCGATCAACGCGCTTGGCGCCGGTCTCGGTGCTGGCGCTTGAGGCCAGCATGATGCGCGCGGCCGGCCTGTCTGCACGCAAGGTCGAATACCTCAGCGACCTTGCACAGCACTTCGAATCGGGCACCGTTCATGTTCGCCAGTGGCAGCAGATGGATGACGAGGCCATCATCGAAGAGCTGATCGCGATCCGTGGAATCGGCCGTTGGACCGCCGAGATGTTCCTGATCTTCCACTTGATGCGCCCGAACGTGCTTCCGCTCGACGACGTCGGCCTGCTCAAAGGCATCAGCCAGAACTACTTTAGCGGAGAGCCGGTTTCACGCGCAGAGGCACGCGAAGTGGGTGACGCCTGGGCCCCCTTTCGCTCGGTAGCCACATGGTACATTTGGCGCAGCTTGGATCCACTGCCTGTTGACTATTGAACCAATTAAGAGGCTGCTCGAGACCACCCCCAGAGAGTCCCCTCAACCTAGCCGTTGATGCGCCAGGACCCCAACCAATGAGCAAATGCGGCCGCCCGAAGGGCGAATTCACCGCAGTGCAAAGCACGGAGGTTTCCAATTGAGCAAACGACACTTCCTCGATTTTGAGCATCCAGTATCAGAGCTTGAGTCAAAGATCGAAGAACTGCGCTACGTGCAAAACGAGTCGGCCGTCGACATCTCTGAAGAGATTGACCGGCTCGCCAAGAAGAGCCTGCAACTTACAAAAGACATTTACTCGAGCCTCTCGCCCTGGCAGGTGACGCAGATTGCGCGCCACTCGCAGCGGCCGTACACGCTCGACTACGTGAACGAGATCTTCACCGACTATCAAGAGCTTCACGGCGACCGGCATTTTGCCGACGACCAGTCGATCGTCGGTGGGCTCGCTCGCTTCAACGGCCAAGCCTGCATGGTGCTCGGACACCAAAAGGGGCGCGACACCAAAGAGCGTGGCCTGCGCAACTTCGGCATGTCGCGCCCCGAGGGTTACCGCAAGGCCTTGCGCCTGATGAAGTTGGCCGAAAAGTTCGGCCTGCCCGTGTTCACCTTCGTTGATACGCCCGGCGCCTACCCCGGCATCGGCGCCGAGGAGCGCGGCCAGTCCGAGGCCATCGGACGCAACATTTTCGAGATGTCGCAGCTCGAAGTGCCGATCATCGTCACCATCATCGGCGAAGGCGGCTCGGGCGGCGCGCTGGCCATCAGCGTCGGCGACCAGTTGCTGATGCTTCAGTACTCGATCTACTCGGTGATTTCGCCCGAAGGCTGTGCTTCGATTCTGTGGAAGACCTCGGAACGCGCATCCGACGCGGCCGACGCGCTCGGTATCACAGCGCATCGCCTCAAGGCTCTCGGTCTGGTCGACAAGATCATCAACGAGCCGGTGGGTGGCGCGCACCGCGACTCAAAGCAGATGGCCGCGTTTCTGAAGCGCGCTCTGAACGATGCTTTGCGCCAGGTCGGCGACCTCGGCACCAAGGACCTTCTCAAGCGCCGTTACGAGCGGCTGCAGTCTTACGGCCGCTTCAGCGATACCAAGGAATCCTGAGACGGTGTCTGCCCAATGATCCATCCTGCCGGTCTGGTAGCGAGGCTACGCGCTTCAGCCAATCAGACCCAAGCAACTGGTGCCCAGCTTGGTCGATCGTGGTGTGCTACGCGGCGTCGCGCGCTCTCAATTCAGGCATGAGTACGCTGGACGACACACCGCATGGCCTGCACGACGAAGCCCTTGGCGACGACCTCGGGCCACAGAGGTCGATGCGCATGCTGCGAAGTACCGGTGCCGCGCGTGCCGGAGTGGCGCACTACCTCCACTCTGATGCCATTGGTTTGCTACCGAGACTGGGCGCACTTGCAGCCGAATGCGCCATCGTTTTACCGCTTCGCGAGCTGGATTCATTCACGGGCGCTGAGCGGATCGCGTGATCGAGCGTTGCGTCGCAGTCGGCTGGAGCGGGGGGCGCGATTCGACGGCGTTGCTGCACGCCACGCTGCACGAAGCGCTTGCGCTGAAGGCGAGGGTCTTTGCGCTGCATGTGCACCATAAGCTAAGTCCGAACGCCGATGCCTGGCTATTGGCGTGTGAAACGCAGAGCGCGCGTTGGGCCAGGCGCGGCCTGCCGGTGACTTTGGCATCGACCCGCTTGAGCACGTCGCCGAACCCGGGCGAGAGCGTCGAAGCCTGGGCTCGGCGGGAGCGCTACAGCGCCTTGCACGCGATGGCTAAAGCGAACGGCGTGTCGGTCGTCTTGCTCGGGCACCATCGGCGGGATCAGGCTGAAACCTTCCTGCTGCAGGCGCTGCGCGGTGCTGGCGTGGCCGGTCTCGCCGGCATGCCGGCCAGCATGGAGCGCAACGGCATCACTTGGCAACGACCGTGGCTATCGAAGCCGCGCGAACACATCGAAGCCTACGTGCGCCGATACCGCCTCAGCTACATCGAAGACGAGAGCAACAGCGACCGGCGGTTCGCCCGCAACCGCTTGCGGCTGGACGTGTGGCCGGCGCTCGCAGGCGCGTTCGAGCAAACCGAGGCCAGCCTCGCGACGGCGTCAATTTGGGCACACGATGCACGCAGCGCGCTCGATGAGCTGGCAGCGCTCGACCTGCGCCACGCTGCGAGCGAGCGTGGCCTGCAGCTCGCTCCTTGGCTTGTGCTGTCGAGCGCGCGCCGCAGCAACGCACTGCGCGCGTGGCTGTGCGCGCTGACTGGTCGGCCGGTCGCCGCTAGCTTGGTCGTGCGTCTGCTGCAAGAACTGCCAGCGGCCCGCAGCGCGCGCTGGCTTATCGACGCTGGTGAGCTTCGTGTGTACAGAGGCTGCTTGACATTCGGCCGTTCACCTGATCGACCGGCCACTGCGACACCGCCCCGCGAAGCAGTGCTCAGCGTGACGCGTGTCGGCCGCTATGCCTTGCCTGGTTGGGCTGGGCATCTGCACGTTGAAAGCACGTCCAGCGCCGGCGTACCACTGGCCTGGCTTGCTCACCTCGAACTGCGCCAACGCGCCAGCACAGAGCGATTCCAGAGCGCCGTCGGGCGCCCGCCACGCAGCCTTAAGAAGCAGTTCCAGAGCGCTGGTGTACCCGAGTGGGACCGCGGCGGCCCGCTGATCTACAGCGGCGGGCAACTGATCTACGTTCCGGGCCTGGGCCTCGACGCGCGGGTGATCGGCTTGGCAGGGCAGGGGCTGGTTCATCTGCGGTGGGAACCCGGCACCGAAGCGCCAGGCTAACGGCCAAATTTGTTGCGCCGCCGCCGCTAGAATCGAAAATTCGCCTCTTGGGGCGTGGTGTTTTTTCAGCTTGCGACCTGTCGATTCTTTCCATGGCTCTTATCGTTCACAAATACGGCGGCACTTCGATGGGCTCGACCGAGCGCATCCGCAACGTCGCCAAACGCGTTGCCAAGTGGGCGCGCGCCGGTCACCAAATGGTTGTCGTGCCCTCGGCAATGAGCGGCGAAACGAATCGCCTGCTCAGTCTGGCGAAGGAGTTGTCGCCAGGAACCACCACCGATGCACTGACGCGCGAGCTCGACGTGATCGCCTCCACCGGCGAACAGGTCTCGGTCGGCCTGCTTGCCATCGCGTTGCAGGCCGAAGGTATGCAGGCCGTGAGCTACGCCGGGTGGCAGGTTCCGATCACCACCGACTCGTCGTTCACGAAGGCACGCATCCAGAGCATCGACGACACACGCGTGCGTGCTGACCTGGCCGCTGGCAAGGTCGTGATCATTACGGGCTTTCAGGGCGCCGACGCCGACGGCAACATCACAACGCTAGGCCGTGGCGGCTCCGACACCTCGGCCGTGGCGGTGGCTGCAGCGATGAAGGCCGACGAGTGCCTCATCTACACCGACGTCGACGGCGTGTACACAACCGACCCGCGCATCGTGGCCGAAGCGCGGCGTCTTACGACCATCAGCTTCGAAGAGATGCTCGAGATGGCAAGCTTGGGCTCGAAGGTATTGCAGATTCGCTCGGTTGAGTTCGCCGGCAAGTACCGCGTGCCGTTGCGCGTGCTGTCGAGCTTTACGCCCTGGGACATGGACATCGTTGCAGAAGCGAAATCCGGCACTCTGATCACTTTTGAGGAAGACGAAAAAATGGAACAAGCTGTTGTGTCGGGCATTGCGTTCAACCGCGACGAAGCCAAGATTAGTCTCCTGCGCGTGACCGACAAGCCCGGCATCGCCCACATGATCCTCGGGCCGGTGGCCGACGCGAATATCGATGTCGATGTGATCATCCAGAATGTCTCGCACGACGGCCGCACCGACTTCTCGTTCACCGTGCACCGCAATGATTACCAGCGCACGATGGAGCTGCTCAAAGCCAAGGTTCTGCCGCTGACCGGTGCCACCGACCTTATCGGCGACGCGAAGATCTGCAAGGTCAGCATCGTGGGCATTGGCATGCGCTCGCACGTGGGAGTTGCCAGTCGCATGTTCAGCGTACTGAGCGAAGAGGGCATTAACATCCAAATGATCACCACGAGCGAGATCAAGACCAGCGTTGTCATCGACGAGAAGTACATGGAACTCGCGGTGCGCGCGTTGCACAAGGCCTTCGACCTGGACCAACCGCCGCCTGCGCACTGACTGAAAAAGGCCTGTGCGCGAGGTTAGAATGCGCGCTGTTAACGGAGCTGTGACCGAGTGGCCGAAGGTGCTCCCCTGCTAAGGGAGTATGTGGGCAAAACCTGCATCGAGGGTTCGAATCCCTCCGGCTCCGCCAGAGAGTAAAGAGAGACGGGCCCTTGCGGCCCGTTTCTTTTTGTGCGCCCGGCACGGGCGCACTCTTGGAGGTGCAAGTCCTCCCGAGAGTTGATCACAGCGAACCAAGCGAAGCGCAACTGCACGAGGGCGACCGAGTGTGGGGAGGAAGCGTGGAGCGAAGCTGCGAGCCGATGAA
>JBBRPV010000149.1:0-6626 GCA_038227445.1 Burkholderiales bacterium
ACATGGAGGGCAGGGGGCTGGATGCTGACCCGGAGAACATCGGCAACCAGGGGGCGTTTTTGCTGGGCAAGGCCAGCGACGCGGCACAGCGTGCGCCTGGGCTCGATACCGGGCAGCCGTTCGACCCCCGGCAGGGGATTGCCGCCACCACGTTCTACGACCAGATCAAGGCGTTTTTTACAGACTGTGCCAGCGTGTTGCGCGGGCAGGGCGATGCGAAGGGTGCGGAGCGTTTTGCAAGAGCCAGCACGCACTGGATGCGCCACTCGCACGCCAGCCATGCGATCGCCAGCGGGATGCCGATCGAGATCGCGCAGCAAAACCTCGGCCATGCATCGCTGGCCACCACCACCGTCTACGTCACGACCGAGAAGCGGCGCCGGATGAAAGCGGTCGAGGCCTTCTGGCGGAAGTAAGAGCGAGGCCTCGGTGAACAAACGTCCCACAGCATCGATCTCAAGTCGCAATCTCGCCTGCGCAGTGCTGCGCGTCGAGCGGATGAGTTTCGACGCGCGCGTACAGCTCGCCGATGAAGTTCAAGCAGAGCAGCCAAATTTGTTCTTTTCGGTGCTGGTCTTGCAACGGTACGGGGCCACGCTCGTGCAGATCGAGGTGGTGCTGAACGTGCTGCTCGTTTTCCATGAGGCGATGAAAGCCAGTGGCGGAAACTGGCCAGTCATCTCCGAAGACGTGCAGGAACGTTGCCTGCGGCGAGTCTCTGGGCGCGTGCGTTTCATCGAGGGGCTGTCGCCGCAGCTTCAAACGCAGGCCACCGAAGACGCCGTTGGCGACCACCCAGAGCAGCAGTTGCTGGCCTACGTCTTCGGCAAGTTCAAGGACAGCGACCTCCTGGGTATCAAGACTGAAGCGGAAAAGATGCTCATGCTGGCAGCGCTGAATCTGGTCGAGTGCATCGCGGAAACAGCTCCGCAAAGGAAAAAGTGAAGCTATCGGCATAGGTGGGCCGGGTGATGGCGACGCCATGAACTGCCCTGGCTATGACCGCTGTCCAGCGGCACCATTGGAAATCTGGCGGGCCGGTTTCGGCAATTATGTGTAGCTCTCCATAAGAGCCGATTGCCGGCGGCCACGAGTGACAGCTTTCTGGCAGCGCATCTCAAGGCAACAGCCTCTTCCTCAGCTTCGACCACCGGCGTTCGTCGCGCTTTCCCGTGACGGCCATCGCCAGCGCCTTCTGCTGCGCCACCAGCACGACCAAGCGCTTGCCGCGGGTGATGCCGGTGTAGATCAGGTCTTGCTTGAGCATGATGTAGTGCTGGATGGACAACCGCCAACACAGCCGCGCCGACCCCGGGCCGCGACCTGCCTTCTTTTCGCAGGCAATACTCCCGGACAACCGCGCAGGCGGGCGGGCACCTGCATGGCGGGAGCCTTTCCCGTCCGCCAACTGGCCAGACGTTGACCCGCCTCAAGGGCATGCAACGTCGGCAAACCGCGCCTACGTGCGGCGTCACTATCGTCAGGCATATGGAGCCGCGCCGGACCAAGGCACGGTCTGGCGCCGAACAATTTTTGGAGAACCACGCCATGAGCAACGTAGCCCCCGACACCCTGGCCTTGCAGCGGCTGTACTACTGGGAAAAGGCCGCACCCGAGCGCATCGCGCTGACGCAGCCGATGGGCGGCGGCAAGGTGCAGGACTACACCTGGGGCCAGGTGACCGATCAGGTGCGGCGCATGGCCACCCACCTGCAGGCGCAGGGCTGGGAGCCCGGCTCCAAGGTGGCCATCTTGTCGAAGAACTGCGCCTGGTGGATGATGAGCGACCTGGCGATCTGGATGGCGGGCTACGTCTCGGTGCCGCTTTACCCCACGCTTGCGTCCGACACCGTGTCGCAGATACTGACCCACAGCGAGGCGAAGGCCTGTTTCATCGGCAAGCTCGACGGCTGGTCCCATATGAAACCCGGCGTGCCGGCCGGGCTGCCGTGTTTCAGTTACCCGCTGTCGCCGGCCGACGCCATCAAGGACTACGAGGGCTGGGATGCGATCTGCGCCCGCTCCGCCCCGCTGCAGGGCAACCCGGTGCGCGCCGCCGACGAACTGGCCACGCTGATCTACACCTCGGGCACGACTGGCAAGCCCAAGGGCGTGATGCACAGCTTCGGCAACTTCGCCTGGGCGCTGGACAAGGGCCTCAAGCGCATTCCGATGACGGCCGACGACCGGATGCTGTCCTACCTGCCGCTGGCCCACGTGGTGGAGCGTGTGCTGGTCGAGCATGGTTGGCTGCAGACGGGCATGCATGTGTATTTCGCCGACACGCTGGAAACTTTCCCGGCCGACATGCAGCGCGCCCACCCGACCATTTTCTTTTCGGTGCCGCGGCTGTGGGTGAAGTTCCAGCAGGGCGTACACCACAAGATGCCGGCGGCCAAGCTGGCGCGGCTGCTGTCGATCCCGCTGATCGGCGGCCTGGTGCGGCGCAAGGTGCTGAAAGCGCTGGGGCTGGACCAGTGCAAGCTCGCGGCCGGCGGCGCCGCGCCGATGCCGGTGGCGCTGCTGGAGTGGTACCGCAAACTCGGCCTGCCCATCAACGAGGGTTATGGCCTGACCGAGAACTTGGCGCTGTCACACCTGACGATGCCCGGCCGCAACCAGCAAGGCACGGTGGGCCCGGCCTACGACGGTGTCGACGTGCGCACCGACCCGCTCACCGGCGAAGTCCAGATGCGCAGCCAGGCCATGATGCTGGGCTACTTCAAGGAGCCGGCGCTGACGCGCGAGGCCTACACCGCCGACGGCTGGATGCGCACCGGTGACAAGGGGGCCATCGACGCGCAAGGCTGCCTGCGCATCACCGGCCGCGTGAAGGATCTGTTCAAGACCAGCAAGGGCAAGTACGTGGCGCCGGCGCCCATCGAGGACAAACTGGTGATGCACGAGGCCGTGGAAGCCTGCGTGGTGACCGGCGCCAACCTGGGACAGCCGCTCGGCATCGTGATGCTGAACGCCGAGGCGGTAGCGCGCATTGCCGAGCCGGCCGCGCGTGCGGAACTGGAAGCCAGTCTGACCGAGCACCTGGGCGGCATCAACGCCACGCTCGACCCGCACGAGCAACTGGCCTGCTTGGTGGTGGCCACCACGCCCTGGACGGTCGACAACGACCTCATCACGCCCACCTTCAAGGTCAAGCGCAATCGCATCGAAGACCTGTACGCGGCGCACTACGAACACTGGGAATCGTCGGGCCGCAAGGTGATCTGGCAGACAGGTTGAAGCCGGGGTTCGGCTATAGCGGGTCGACAAGTACCCGCTGATCGGGCACGGCAGTGCTGACGACCAGGACAAAGCCCGCAACGTCTTGGCTCGGGCAAACCAACAGTAGGCAGCTAGAACGGCGCCCACCAGCGCCGCGTCGGCCTGCAGGTCGATGCGGCGCTGGATTGATCAAGGCCACAGGGACGGGCCATGGACGTCACGACAAACCGCACACGAATCACCGGCCCGATCTCCACCCGGCACGCCACCGGGTGGCGTGCTGTTGACGATGCGGTTTCCGCCGCGTTCGCCCTTGCCGGGTCAGGCCTGGCCGATCAGCGGCAATGCGCCAGGTGCAGCCAGATCTCGTTGCGGCGCATGAACCAGGGCGTGAACGGCGCGTTGTAGCGGGCGTGCACCGGCTCGCCCGTCCAAGCCAGGTAGGCAGCGCGCAAGACCGCTTCCAACATGGCCAGGTGTTCTTCATAGTTCGATGCCGACCAAAAGCCCGAGTAGCGGATGGCGGCCACCTGCGCGGGCACCGCTTCGCGCAGTTGAACCCGTGGGTCCAGCGGTTCGGGTGCGCTGGCCAGCATCACACCTTTGGGCAGCACGAATTGCAGCAGAAAGCCGCCAGGTGCGGTGGTCTGCGTGACCGGCGCGGTCATCGCGAGCCGTGAAGGTGATCAAGGCAAGCAACAACAGAACGAAGGTGCCTGCCTACCGCGACGGCGGCACTGCGGGGCTTTGGCATCGGGGCGGCGCTCATTGGGTCAGATCCTCATCGGCGATGCCGCTTGTCTTTCGCAGGTCGCAGCGCTTGGCTCGAAGACCTGGGCATCGACGCCTTTCGCGAACGTTGCCGGGTGCGGTGGCCTGGGTCTGTTTCAAGGTTCGCGGAGCGGCCGGTCCGCACCGCGCCTCAGCAACAGCTCACGCCAGTCCGTCTCATGCAACACCACGCCATACAGGCGGGCGGCAGCCTCGATGCGTCGCCAGGCCTCGTCGCGCTGTTCATCACTCACGTCCTGCACCTGGTCGAATCGCGCAATGGCATTGCGGACGTGGCTGGCATTCTCCAAAGGCTCCTTGCGCTGCGCTGGGAATGCAAACTGGCGTGCAGGCAGGGCATTGCGGTGCTGCGAAGAGAGCTTGGGCACGGGCAGATCCTTTTGTTCGAGCCAGCGACAAGCCGTCACATTGAGCCACTGCTGCCCATTGTGTCGGTCTGGTGCCGCACAAACCGGGCACTTTCCTGACGCCTCAATCCGACCATCAGCCGCTTTCACGCCATCGCGTTCATCGATCATCAATCTGCAGAGCTGCTGCAGTTCGGCGCCAAACCTGTGGTGGAGCGCCAGGTACACCAGCACCTGAAGTTCACGCGCCAGCACGGCAGCGACGTGCGCACCGAGCACGAGTTCTTCGGCCAGGTTTGTGATGCACTCGACGGCATTGCTGAAGTGCTGGTGGTCGGCGGCCACACCGAGCTGGCCGACTTCCGGCACTGTGTGGACATGCACCGGCCGCTGACTGCGAAGTGCATCGTCGGCTGCGACGTAGTGGACCATCCGAGTGAGAACGAGCTCGTCGCGATGGCGCGCAAGCGCTTCGTCAAGATTGACCAGATGGTCGGCATACCGGTGCTGATCTGAGTTTCACGGTACCAAGACCGCCGCACCTTCGAACCGACCGGCCCGCAAGTCGGCCAAGGCCTCGTTGGCCTGTTGCAGTGGGTAGTGCGTGGTCTTTGTCACGATGCCCATGTGCGGCACCCGGCTCAGGAAGTCCAGCCCATCCTGGCGTGTGAGGTTGGCCACCGACAGCAACTGACGCTCTTCCCACAGCAGGTTGTAGGGCAAGCGCGGGATATCGCTCATGTGGATGCCGGCGCACACCACCCGGCCGCCTTTGCGCACGGCCTTCAACGCCAGCGGCACGAGATCGCCGACGGTGGCGAAGATGATGGCCGCATCCAGCGCTTGCGGCGGCATCTCATCCGAGCCGCCGGCCCAGGTGGCACCCAGGCTGCGTGCGAAGTCCTGGGTGGCGTGGTCGCCCGCCCGGGTGAAGGCGAACACCGAGCGGCCCTGCCACTTCGCCACCTGAGCCAGGATGTGGGCGGCAGCGCCGAAGCCATACAAACCCAACTTCTGGCCGTCTCCAGCGATGGTGAACGAGCGCCAGCCGATCAAGCCGGCGCAGAGCAAGGGCGCAAGCGACTCGTCGCTGCCCTGCTCGCCAAGCGGGAACGCGAAGCGCGCATCGGCGACGGTGGCCGTGGCGAAGCCGCCATTGCGTGTGTAGCCAGTGAACAGCGGGTGGTCGCAGAGGTTTTCGCGTTGCATCTTGCAGTAGGGGCAGACGCCGCAGGTGTGGCCCAGCCTGGGAATGCCGACACGTTGGCCGAGGTCCAGCCCTTTGACGCCCGAGCCAATGGCGTCGATGCGGCCGACGATCTCGTGGCCCGGGATGATCGGCAGCTGCGGATCAGGCAATTCGCCGTCAACCACATGGAGGTCGGTGCGGCACACGCCGCAAGCTGTCACCTTGACGCGGATCTCGCCGGGCCCGGGTTGCTGGTCCGGCAGTTCGGTCCATTCCAGCGGCCGGCCCAAATGCTTCAACACCATCGCATGCATCACGCGCTTTCAGTTCTGGTCGGTAAAGCCGGACGAGACGTGCAAACCATCGCAAAACGGTTTGTTGGCCGATGCACCACAACGGCACAGCCGTACGCGGTTGCGCACCTCGTAGGCCTGGCCGTCGCCGCCGATGAGCACGACCCCGCCGCGCACCCTCAGCGGTCCGCTGACACCCTTCGCAGTGGCTTGCACCAGGCCGATGGAGGGTTCGAAGTGCGGCTTCACAGAATCGCCCACGGCCTGCGCCTGCGCAGTTTGTCGACCGCGCGCACGAAGACGTCCTCCCGGGCAACCGCCGGGCTGCTGCGCGTTGGGCGCACGGCTCGCGACTTCAGTGCCGTCGAACCCGACGCGCCGGTGCGCGCCATCGCAGAACGGCTTGTTGCCCGAGTGCCCGCAGCGGCATAGCACGTACTGCACACCGGTCGGCGTTGCGACGGTCTTGCCGTCGCGCCAGGCCAGCGATTCGCGCTGGACGTTGGTGACGATGTGCTGGTGCGCCAGCGCCAAAGCCGTCTCGCAGCCCAGGCCGCTGATGGCGCCAGTGATGACGGCCAGGCGCCCCCGTTGCGAGGGGATGTCCCTGGCTGACCAGGTCTTCATGAGGCTGAACTGGGCCGGCCCTGAACGCTCACGGCGGTCAGCCCCGTGCGCCTGGTTTCGACGTCGGGAAGTCGGCGGCCCGCGCAATCGCTTCGATCGCCACGAAGTCCTGGCGCAAATGGTCGAGCCTGGCCATCGCACCCTCGAAGGCATCGT
>JBBRPV010000150.1:0-6569 GCA_038227445.1 Burkholderiales bacterium
CCAACTCCACCAGTTGTAGACCAGCCCCACCGCGCGCGCGGTGATCTGGCTGCGATGCATGTCTTGCGTCGTGAAACCGCCCCAGCCCAAGGGCCACGAAGCGGCCCCTTCGTGGCCCGGATTTTTCAGCTCGTCGAACCCGTTCTCACAGTCGCAGCGGGCCACACTGTTGTGGCACCGCCGCTATCACCAGGCGCAGGTTGCCGACCCAGAAGGTGTGCAGCACATGGCTGGGTCGTCCAGCGCGTTGCGAACGCTGTGCATCAGCGCCGCGCGCATCCACAGTTCGCTGGCCTCGGGGACCATCGCTTTGAGTGCGCGGCGCACCGAGTCTTCGCTGACCAAACTCCTCAAGCCCAGGGCTTGTGCAGCCACCGCATCACCCCGCACGCCAGCGATGTGCGCGTAGCGCCGACTGCCCGCCAGGATGCCCAGCATCAGCGTTCCCAGCACGTCGCGTTTGGCTGAGGCGTTGGGGCTGGTGTAGCTCAGCGGGCAGCCTTCGACCCAGCGCTCGAACACCCCGGCTGTGGCCAGGAATTCGGTGAAGAACACCAGTTGCCCGTGCGGCGTGGCCCGCGCCGTCTCGTCCCAGCGCACGTGCATTCGTGCCTCCCATCGTCTGGGCCACCATCACGTCCTCGCTGGCCTGCGCCGCCACGGTCTTCTTGGCTTTGCTCGGTTCACCCATTCGGTGAGTGTCCAACATCACCCAAACCCTCGCCGGCATTGACGTTGCAGACGTTTCGTAGTTTGAACTGCGGTTCTTAGGCTGAAGCAGTCCACGCGCCGGGGCATCTCATGACGGGGTGTCCTGCCGTGCAAACGGGCCGGTGAGTCGTGCCGCACTTCAGGCCACATCAGCCCACATTTCGGCTCCGCACACGCATGCCCCATTTCACGCCTTCGAACCACAGCAGGCTCAGACCCACCATGCCGAGGGCAGCGCACAGCAAGAGCGGTGTCGGCGTGACGAATGAGAAAAGCCTGCTGACCGCAGGCACGACCAGCACGACGCTCAACACGGCCAGCGTTCCCAGGGCGATCCAGCCGAACTGCCCGCCCGCCACGGCGCTTCCCCACCAGACGGTGCGACCCCATGACCGGTTGGCGTGGATCAACGCGAGATTCGCCAGCACCAGGACGACGAAGGTCAGCGCCCGCGCCATGTCGTCGCGACCGGCGTCTGCCGGCGTGATCAGTCTGGCCCCGGCATACGTCAGCAACAGCAGCATCAGCAGACCCAGGCCTTGCCAAAGCCCGCGCCTCATGACCTCGGCGTCGAAGAGGCGCTGGTCCGGCCGGCGCGGCGGCACCTTCATCGCATCCGGCTCTAGCGGTTCGGCCTCGAACACAACAGAACAGGCCGGGTCGATGATCAGTTGCAGGAACAGGATGTGTACCGGCATCAGCAGCATGGGCCAGCCAAAGAACACCGGCAGGACCGACAGGCCGACGATCGGCACGTGCACGGCCACCACGAACACGATCGCCTTGCGCAGGTTGGCGAACACGCGACGACCATAGCGGACCGCGGTGACGAGCGACGCGAAGTCGTCGTTGAGCAAGACCAGCGCAGCCGCCTGGCGTGCCACTTCGGTGCCGCGCGCGCCCATCGCCACACCGATGTCGGCGGCCTTCAGCGCGGGCGCGTCATTGACACCGTCGCCGGTCATCGCAACCACATCGCCGCGCGCACGGAACGCGCGCACGAGACGCAACTTCTGCTCGGGCAGGACGCGGCAAAAGATGTGCGTGGCGCCAAGTTGCGCGTCGAGCTCGGCATCGCTGAGTGTGGCCAATTCGGTGCCGGTGATGACCGGCGCATCGGTGCTCAGGCCCGCCTGCTTTGCCACCGAGATTGCGGTGGCGGGATGGTCGCCTGTCATCATCACCACGCGGATGCCGGCGGCCTGGCATTCGGCGATGGCCTGCGGCACGTCGGGTCGCACCGGGTCGTTGAGCCCGACCAGCCCAAGAAATTCGAAGTCGAAGTCGTGTTGCAGGCCCGGCAACTCGCCGGCGGCGAAGGTTGCCTGGGCCACCCCCAGCACCCGCAGCCCGTCTCTGGCCATCGTCAGGACCTGATTGGCGATCAGCTCGCTGCGCTCAGCATCGAGATGGCACAGATCGATGATGGCCTCGGGCGCCCCCTTCGCGGCGATGAAGAACGCTCGCCGATCCGGAGATTGCCACACGCGCGACATCGCCAGCATCTCGGGCGACAAGGGATAGTCGTCAATCAGGGTCCAGTCCATGTGCAGGTGCTCGGTGTGCGCCAGGAGGGCTTGCCCGGACACGGCGATGGCCACCTCCATCGGATCGAATGCGCGCCGGTGGCTGGCGAGGACCGCGTACTCCAACACCCCATGGAGTTCCTCTTGCAGGGGTGCAGCGCCCGATCTCTCAGCGCCCGCCTTCTCGATCGCGCACACCGTGTCATGCACCGCGGCTTCGGACCAAAGGCGCCTGACCGTCATTCGATTGGCCGTCAGCGTGCCGGTCTTGTCCACGCACAGCACCCTGGTCGCGCCCAGCAGTTCCACCGCGGGGATGCTGCGCGCCAGAACCTTCTCTCTGGCGAGACGCCATGCGCCGAGGCCGAGAAACAGCGTCAGCACCACCGGCAACTCTTCCGGCAGGATCGCCATGGCCAGTGTGAGGCCAGCCAGCAGCCCCTGGAGCCAGTCGCCGCGAAGCAACCCGAAGGCCAGGGCGAGCGCGGCCGACAATGCCAGACCGACGATGGCAATGCGCGTGACCACACGCCGCGTCTCCTTCTGGATCGGCGTGGACTCGACCTCGATGCCGGCAAGCGACTGGCCGATGCGGCCCAGCGCGCTGCGCTCACCCGTCGCCGTGATGCGGCCCCATGCCGTGCCGCGTGTGACCAAAGTGCCGGAGAACGCCTGCGCCAGCGAGGCATCGTTCGCGGAAGGCGGACTGTCGTCAGTCGCACGTGGCAGAAAGGCGGCCTGCTTGCTGACCGGCGCCGACTCACCGGTCAGCAAGGACTCGTCGATCACGAGGTTTGCGCAGGTCAGGATCGACAGGTCCGCCGGTACCCGATCGCCCTCCGCGAGCATGACGATGTCGTCCACCACCAGCTCGCGGGCTGCAATGGTGCGCTCCTTCCCGGAACGCACCACACGGGCCTGCGGGCTCGAGAGATCGCGCAAAGCGTCAAGCGAGCGTTCGCTGCGCCGCTGCTGAACGAAGCTGATGCCCATCACGACAAAGACGAAGCACAGCAGCATCAGGGCCTCTTTGACGTCGCCCAAGGCCATGTACAGACCGCCGCACGCCACCAGCAACAGGAACATCGGTTCGAAGGCCACCTCGCGCACCATGCGCAACATGCTGCGCGGGCGGGAAACCGGCAACTCGTTGCGGCCACCGCTCGATAGTCTTTGTTGCGCCTCGGCCTCGCTCAAGCCCTTGGGCACGACGCCTGCGGCCGAAGGGGGCAGCGCGGCCGTCATCTCGATGCCGGCGCGACCGGCGCCGCATGGTCCAGATCGGGCCGGTGCCAGGGATCGACATGCGTCATGAGGTTCAGCACACGGTGCCGTTGCAGCACGCGCTGGCGGGCCTCCACGGCGATGTCGTGCCCCGCCTCGACGCTGATCGCGGCATCGACCTCGATGTGGGCGTCGACCACGATCATGTCGCCCATCTTGCGGGTTCTAACGTCATGCACGCTGCGCACGCCAGGCGTCTGGCCCAAGGTCTGGCGAATCGCGGCGACCTCCTGCTCGTCGACCGAGCGGTCCATCAGGTCATGAAGGGCATCCCAGCCGAAGCTCCAACCCATCTTCGACACCATGAAGCCGACGATGAGTGCCGCGATCGGGTCGAGGATCGGGAACCCGGCCAGATTGCCGATGATGCCCAGGCCCACCACGAGTGAAGAAGCCGCGTCGGAGCGTGCATGCCACGCGTTGGCGACCAGCATGCTCGACTTGACGCGCTTGGCGACACCCAGCATGTAGCGGAACAGCAGTTCCTTGGCGACCAGCGCGCCGCCCGCCACCCATAGCGCGACGGCGTGAACTTGGGCCACTGTCTCGGGGGATTCGAGCTTGCGAAATGCCGACCACAGCATGCCCACGCCAACCGCCAGCAGCAATGCGCCCAGCACAAGCGAGGCAGCGGTTTCGAAGCGCTGGTGTCCGTAGGGGTGGTCTTCGTCGGCGTCCTTCTTCGCGTGATGGCCGGCGAACAGCACAACGAAGTCGGCGACCAGGTCGGACAGCGAGTGAATCCCGTCGGCCACCAAGCCCTGCGACTTGGAGAGGATGCCGACGATGACCTGGGTGATCGTCAGACAGGCGTTCACGCCGACGCTGACCCAGGTGCTGCGGGTGCCGGCGGCTGCGCGCTCGGCCGGCGTGTGCTCCGGGTCTTCGGGATCGTCTGCGAAATCGTCGCGGTTCATTTCACCAACACGACAGGGGCCTTGGCCACCGCGAGGACGCGCTGTGCCACCGAGCCGAGCAGCAGGTCGGCGATCGCGTTGCGGCCCTTCGAGCCGAGCGCGATCAGGTCGAATTTGCCCGTCTTTGCGCAGCGAACGATCTCCTGCGCAACATGGCCCGTTCGAACCTCCATGTCGTGCTTGACGCCGGCCGCATCGAGCAGCTTGCGGGCGGGCTTCATCTCCTTCTCGCTGAGCTCCCGCAGGTAGTCGGCGACGGCTTCCTTGCCGACAAATGACTTGGCGCGCTGCAGCCCGACGTCATCGTGCACGCTGATGAGCGTGATCGAGTTCGAGGAGGACGAGAGCGACCCCAGCAACTTGACGGCGTACTTGACAGCATTCATGGCCGGCTTGGATCCATCGGTGGCGACGAGAATTTTCATGGTGGTTTCCTTTTGTTCAATGCGAAGTGTCAATCACGACTTGGCAGCGTGCGCCGCAGAGTATTGTCCCGAACGATGTAGTGATGAAACAGCGCGGCTGCCGCATGCCGGCCGATGAGGGAATAGCCCACCGTACCGGCGGACTCGTGCCATTCCTTGGCCCAGCCCGCGACCGTCTTGCTTTCGGCGACGAGCGCCGGCAACTGCAGCCCAAAGAACGGAACGGCCTTTTCTTCAGCCCCAAGCGTCAGCCACCCCAAAAGCTACATGCCAATCATCAACGCATACAAGGCCAGGTGCATCACGTCTCGCAAAGGAACTCTGCCACTTGGGTGGATCGGGCTCGATCTGGGGAACGGCACTGCCGAACCGCAATGCCACCCTGGCAAAGACCAGCACGAGCACGGACAGCCCGAGCATGAAGTGCCAGGTCTTCAAGCCCTCTCGGATATCGCTGCCTCTTGGGAAGTTGCGCCGCAACTCGATGCAGGCGTGCACCGCAGCAATCAACAGCAGCATCAGCCAATGAAGTCCGATGGATACTGATCCATAGCGGGTAAGTTCTACATCCTCGACCTGTCGCCTGCCGACTCGCTCGTGCGTTTTCTCGTCGAACAAGGGCACAGCGTCTTCATCGTGTCCTGGCTCAACCCAGGCGCCGGCGATCGCAACCTGGGCATGGACGACTACCTGAAGGCTGGTGTGATGGCGGCCATGGACGCGGTGACCAGCATCGTGCCGGAACAGAAAATCCAGGCCCTTGGTTACTGCCTGGGCGGCACCCTGCTTTCCATCTCAGCGGCGTTCATGGCCAGGACAGGTGACACCCGCCTGATTTCGGTGGGCTTGCTGGCCGCCGAAGTCGACTTCACGGAGTCCGGCGACCTTTCGCTGCTCATCGACGAGAGCCAGCTGCACATGCTCGGCGACCTGATGGCAGACAAGGGCTGCCCCGATGTTGCGCAGATGGTCGGCGCGTTCACCTTGATGAACTCACGAGACCTGCTCTGGTCGCGCATAGTCAGCGCCTACCTGATGGGCCGCAGCCCGCCAGCCAGCGACTTGGCTGCCTGGAATGCCGGCGCCACGCGCATGTCCTATCGGCAGCAAAGCGAATACCTTTACGGGCTCTACCGCGACAACGACCTCGCCCAAGGGCGCTACAAAGTCAATGGCAAGCCCGTGTTCGAGACGCCATCCACCGTCTATCGAGTCGGCCGTGCAAAACCGCCACACCGCGCCTGAACTCTCACTTGCCGGCCTGAGTCTTGCTGCTTTAATCCCCTGAATTTGATAATCGCGTGGTTTGATTTTTGGGGGATTTGACGAAGAGCACGCCCGACTTTTTTCGCTCGCGACTGGATCAGATGATCGATCTGCGGCATCAGCTGGCCGTGTTGTCCACGCGGCTGGCGTGGGCCTCGATTGAAGCGGCAGTGGCGCCCAAGCTGGCCCACCAGGCCAGGCCGGCCAAGCGTTTGGCTGGCTTCGATCTCGCCGGTGCATTCGGCGCCGGCATCAGCCCGCCCGACCACCCGCCCGCGCTTACCCGTTCGCTTGATGGTCAGCCTGCTCTACTTGAAGAACAGCTTCAACCTCAGCGGCGAAGTGCTGGTCGAGCGCTGGGCCGAGAACGTGCAATGGCAATTTTTTAGCGGCATGCACTACTACGAGCCGCGCCTGCCGTGCGACGCCACCCAGATCGG
>JBBRPV010000151.1:0-6516 GCA_038227445.1 Burkholderiales bacterium
CAAAACTGCATTGGGTCGGCCAGACCGCAAAGCTCACGTTGACGAGGCCAAAATGGCCGCGTAACGTGTCCCCGACCGCCGCCGGTTGCAACTATCAGTGGGACATCGCCGAAGGACGGGTGTCGACCCCTTGCTGACCTTCAAGGCCGACAAAACCGGCCGTTGGCCAACCATCGAAGACGGCTACTTGCGGTCGCTGACGGCAGGCCGACTTCACCACCAAGCCCTTCGGTGTCAACGAATTGCCGGCACCGAGGTTCATCTCACGCCTATCGAGTACCGCTTGCTCGGCGAGTTGGTGGCGAATGCAGGCCGGGTCACGACGCACCGACACGTGCTGCGCGAGGTGTGGGGGCCTAGCCACTTCGAGAGCACGCTCTATCTGCGCGTGTACGTGAACAACCTGCTTGCGGCCTCCTGATCAGCAAGATGGTTCAGCCCGCCCAGGTAGTGGCTCACGCTATGAGCTACCCGGCAGCGACGATGGAGCCACCTGAACAGGAGGTTGGCCATGGGGCAGAACAAGGTGCAGTACCAGCAAGGTCTGTCGATGCCGGAATTCTTCGATCGGTACGGCTCGCTGGAGCAGTGTGAGGCCCTGGTTCGGGCCTGGCGCTGGTCCGAAGGCTTTGCCTGCTCGCGCTGCGAGGACAGTTGGCACAGCGAGTTCCGCCGCCAGGAGCGGCTGTACTTCCAGTGCAGTGCCTGCCGGTATCAATGCAGCCTGGTCAGCGGCACCGTCTTCGAGTCCAGCAAGCTGCCCCTGCCCACATGGTTCCTGGCCATGCACCTGATGACGCAGGCCAAGAACAGCGTCTCCGCGCTGGAGCTCAAGCGGCATTTGGGCGTTTCCTACCCCACGGCCTGGCTGCTCAAGCACAAGCTCATGGAGCTCATGCTTGTGCGGGAGGAGTCGCGCCAGCCCACCGGCCGCGTCGAGATCGACGACGCCTACCTCGGTGGCGAGGTCCAGGGGGCCAAGGCCGGTCGAGGCTCGCCGAACAAGGTCCCCTTCGTCGCAGCCGTGCAGACCACCGAGTCCGGCCAGCCCGTCCTGATGTGCCTGTCGCAGCGCCCGGTCACCAAGGAGTCCCTTCAGGCCTTCGCCCAGAAGTCCCTGGCTGCGCCAGCCACCCTGGTCTCCGACGGCCTGGGCTGCTTTACGGTCGTGCAAGGCATGGGCATCCTGCACGAGTCCCATGTCACTGGCGGCGGCGCAGCCAGCGCCAAGCACCCGTCGTTCCTGGCCTTCAACACGGCCCTGGGCAACATCAAGACGTCGCTGTCCGGCACGTACCATGCATTCGGATTCAGGAAGTACGCGCATCGCTACCTCGCTCAGGTGCAGTACCTCTTCAACCGGCGCTTCAACTTGCGAACGCTCCTCGAGCGGCTCGCCTGTGCGGCATCTCAGGCCCAGCCATGTGGCTTGCGGGCTGTTCGTGCGGCTGAACTTCATTGCTGATCAGGTGCGGCCTTGAAACCGGCGACCCAGATACCCGGGACGGGTCGAGATGGTATGGACACTACCCACCTTTCGGAGCTGAATGCCAGCGCCAGCGCCGGGCCAAGCCGCGAAGAGAGCGCTTCGGTCAGGCAGGCGCACGACGAACAAGCGAGGCAGCATCACTCAAGGATTGCAATAGGCGCAGTGCCTGGGCTCTGCAACAGCGCGGTCTTTCCTGGCCTTTACGGCTTGGTACGGGCAACGCAGGCATCTCCACACCTCATCGCGGTAACTGGAAGTCGGCAAGCCGCAGTCCGAGCATGGAAGGCCTGCCAGTCGCTCGGTCACCCAGTAGCCTGGGGTTTCGCATTCGGGGCAACAAGACTGGATGCGCCGATGCAGATCGCGCGCGGCCTGCTCGATGTGGTTCATGCGACTCCGGTTGGCGAAAGCCCGAAGGTCTGTCTCGACGAAGACCTGCCGGTTGTTTGACTGCGCAAGGCATTCGTCGAAGCAGGCTCTCAGTCGGTCCGCATCTGAGATGTCTTTGTGGATGCGCGGGTCATCCTGGCTCTGGGGACGCAAGACCAATTGGTGCGATGGAAAGTCCACGCGCGCCGTAAAGGCTTCGACTTCCACCCAGTCGCCGCTCTGAAGATGGGCGCTGCGCGCAGCTCCCTGGGCCATGCCCATCACCTCGATACCCAGGCTGTCATCCAACCAGACCAGCAGTTCCACATTCCACGGAAACATTCCGCTGAAAGGATCGGGGCCGAAGCTGCCTTCACTGGCCAAGCCCAGCGACAGCCCCGACAGCTCCATGCCTTTGCGGGCTTTGCGCCGCGCAGCATCGAGTTGGCTACCGGGTCGGGGCACATCTCGGGTGAAGGTGCCGAGTTGGTCGGTATCAAACCCGGTGACGTGCTCGATGACACAGCCCAGGCCCGGCTCCAGAACCGGCGCGACGATTCGTTCTTTGCCGTGCTGGGTCAGAAAGGCGACTCTTCGACCTGCATACACGGACAACCAGGACATCAGAAAGGCTCCAGAAGCACGGGTCGCCAATCACCTAGTTCGTAACCCGCCAAGCGTGCATGGTCGAAGCGCCACAGGTGCAGCGGCCTCCATGGCGCGACCGCTGTCTTCGACCGGACCGGCGAACCGCCAGCGACAGGTCGCCCCAGCCTGGAACGGGACGAGTGTGCCGGCAGCGACGCTTTCGTCCACCCGCCACGGCGTTTTCTCGATGGCGATGCGGCTTGAGTTCAGTGACAGGCCGTAGAACCGCGGGCCGTTCTCCGAGGCGAAGCCTTCCAGCCTGTCGAGCGCGTCTTCTTCTTCGAACACTGCGGCGTAGGTCTCGAGGGCGACAGGGGCGTTGAAGATGCCGGCGCAGCCGCATGCGGCTTCCTTGTCGCCGACCGCATGCGGCGCCGAATCGGTGCCGAGGAAGAACTTCGGGTTGCCCGAGGTCGCGGCCTTGCGCAGCGCAAGCCGGTGTCGTTCGCGTTTGGCGACCGGCAGGCAGTAGTGATGCGGCCGGATCCCGCCCGCGAACATCGCGTTGCGGTTGAGCACGAGGTGATGCGGCGTGATCGTCGCACCGAGACTCGGGCCCGCCGCCTCGACGAACTGCACGGCGTCTTGCGTGGTGATGTGCTCGAACACGATCTTGAGCGCACCAAAGTCGGTGATGACCTTGCTCAGGATGCGATCGATGAAGGCCGCCTCGCGGTCGAAGATGTCGATATGGTCATCCGTCACCTCGCCATGAAGTAAGAGAGGCATGCCGATGCGCTCCATCGCCGCAAAGACCGGGTAGAGCTTGCGGAAATCGGTGACGCCATGGGCGGAATTTGTCGTGGCACGCGCGGGATACAACTTGCAGGCCGTGAACACGCCTGCTGCGAAACCGCGCTCAATCTCGGCCGGCTCGATGTTGTCGGTGAGGTAGGCTGTCATCAGCGGTGTGAAGGCGCAATCGGTCGGCAGGGCTTCAAGGATGCGTTGGCGATAAGCCAGGGCCGCCGCCACGGTCGTCACCGGCGGATCGAGGTTCGGCATGACGATGGCGCGGGCGAACTGTCTGGCGGTGTATCCGAGCACCGCCTGAAGCATCGCGCCATCGCGCAGGTGCACGTGCCAGTCATCCGGCTGCCGGATGACCAGGCGAACTGTGCCGGTGCTGTCCAGCGGCCGACTCACCCGGCCTGGATCAGATGTCGGCATACGAACCGTTCTCGGCGCCCGCCCCAGGGTGGGTTACCGCGCCTTTGCCAGCAGGACCGACGGTGTTGGCGTAGCGCCAGATCGCCCCCGACGGGGAGCTGTGAGCGCGCGGCCGCCATTGCGCGCGGCGTGCCGCCAGCACCTCTGTGGCTACACACAAGGTGATGGTGCCCGCCACGGTGTCGATGTCGATCGGGTCGCCGTCCTCGATCAGGGCAATCGGTCCACCGACCGCGGCCTCGGGCCCGACGTGGCCGACGCACAGGCCGCGCGTCGCCCCGGAAAAGCGCCCGTCGGTGATCAACGCAACCTGCTCGCCCATGCCCTGGCCGTAGATGGCCGAGGTGGTGGACAGCATCTCGCGCATCCCCGGCCCACCTCGCGGACCCTCGTAGCGGATGACGAGCACTTCGCCGGCCTGATAGCGCCGCTGCATCACTGCCGCGAAAGCGTCTTCTTCTCGGTCGAACACGCGCGCCGGGCCGCGGAAGACCAGGGTTTGCAGACCGGCCACTTTGACGATTGCCCCTTCGGGCGCGAGATTGCCCGAGAGGCCGACGAGACCGCCGGTCGGCGAGAGCGGGTTCGTCGTCGGCCGAACGACGTCCTGGCCCAGCGGCAGGCTGAAGCCTTCGAGGTTCTGCGCCAAAGTGCGGCCGGTCACGGTCATGCACTCGCCGTGCAGGAAACCGCCGTCGAGCAGCGCCTTCAGCACCACCGGTACGCCGCCGATCTCGTGCACGTCCTTGGCAAGATAGCGCCCACCGGGTTTGAGGTCGGCGATGAGCGGCGTGCGCTTGAACACGGCGGCGACGTCGAAGATGTCGAAGGCAATGCCCGCTTCGTGCGCCATGGCCGGCAAATGCAGAGCGGCGTTGGTCGAGCCGCCGGTGGCGGCGACGACGGCAGCCGCGTTCTCCAAGGCCTTGCGGGTGACGATGTTGCGCGGCCTGAGCCCGCTCGCCAGCAGGTCCATCACCGTCTTGCCGGCCAGTTCCGCGTACCGGTCGCGCGACTCGTAAGGCGCCGGCGTGCTGGCCGAGCCGGGCAGCGCCAGGCCGATCGCCTCGGAGACGTAGGCCATGCTGTTGGCCGTGTACTGGCCGCCGCAGGAGCCCGCCGAAGGGCAAGCGACCCTCTCGAGCTCGTCCAGGTCGGCGTCGCTGATCGTGCCCGCGCCATGCGCGCCGACGGCCTCGAAGACATCGAGCACCGTGACGTCCCGGCCGCGAAAGCGCCCGGGCAGGATCGACCCGCCGTAGAGAAAAACCGAGGGTACGTTGAGCCGCAGCATGGCCATCATCAGACCCGGCAACGTCTTGTCACACCCGGCCACCCCGACCAGCGCGTCGTAACAGTGTCCGCGCATCGTCAGCTCGACCGAATCAGCGATGACTTCGCGACTGACCAGTGAAGCCTTCATGCCGGCGTGGCCCATGGCGATGCCGTCGGTCACCGTGATGGTCGTGAATTCGCGCGGCGTGCCCCCCGCGGCGGCCACCCCCAGCTTCACGGCTTGCGCTTGACGCTTCAGCGCGATGTTGCAGGGGGCCGCCTCGTTCCAGGTCGAGACGACGCCGACGAAGGGCTGGGCGATGTCGCGCGACGACAGGCCCATGGCGTACAGAAAAGAACGGTGCGGCGCCCGTTCAGGGCCGACCGTGGTGTGGCGGCTCGGCAGCTTGGACTTGTCGTAAGGCGGCGCTGCGGGGTCGGGCTCGGGTGAATCACTCATCGACAAGATTTCCTCGTGGCTGGCTCAAACTGTCGCCTCGCCGAAGCGACGCTCGATGTAGCGCTCGACGAGCGCGTGAAACTCTGCGGCGATGTGTTCGCCGCGCAGCGTCAGCGTCTTCTCGCCATCGATGTAGACCGGCGCTGCCTGCACCTCGCCTGTCCCAGGCAGGCTGATGCCGATGTCGGCGTGCTTGCTCTCGCCCGGCCCATTGACGATGCAGCCCATGACAGCCACCTTCATCGTCTCGACGCCGGGATAGCGGGTCTTCCATAGCGGCATCTGCGCCCGCAAGAAGTCGTCGATCTGTTTGGTCAGGTGCTGGAACGCGGTGCTGCTGGTGCGGCCGCAGCCCGGGCAGGCGGTGACGCTCGGGTTGAACGAGCGCAGACCGAGCGCTTGCAGGATCTCCATCGCGACGACCACTTCCTGCGTGCGCGGCTCACCAGGCTCCGGCGTCAGCGAGACGCGGATCGTGTCGCCGATCCCTTCTTGCAGAAGGATTGCCAGCGCTGCGGTCGAGGCCACGGTGCCCTTGGTGCCCATGCCGGCCTCGGTCAGCCCGAGGTGCAGGGTGTAGTCGCACCGGTGTGCCAACGCCCGGTAGACGCTGATGAGGTCTTGCACACCGGACATCTTGCAGCTCAGGACAATCTGATCAGGCCGCAGCCCGACTTCTTCTGCGCGACGGGCCGATGAGAGCGCCGACAAGACCATCGCGCGGTACATGACCTGACGCGGCTCGTGCGGCTGCGCAAGGCGTGCGTTCTCGTCCATCAGCTCGGCGAGAAGCTCTTGGTCAAGGCTGCCCCAGTTGACGCCGATGCGCACGGGCTTCTCGTAACGAACCGCCAACTCGACCATCTGCGCAAATTGACGATCGTGCTTGTCGCCCTTGCCCACGTTGCCCGGGTTGATGCGGTACTTCGACAGTGTCTCCGCGCAGGCCGGGTAGTCCGTCAGCAGGCGATGCCCGTTGTAGTGGAAGTCGCCGATCAGCGGCACTTCGATGCCCATGCGGTCGAGCTGCTCCCGGATGTGCGGCACGGCGGCAGCCGCTTCCGGTGTGTTGACCGTGATCCGGACCATCTCCGAGCCGGCCAGC
>JBBRPV010000152.1:0-6490 GCA_038227445.1 Burkholderiales bacterium
ACACCGGGGCTGGGTGTCGCGCTCGACATGGCCGAGGTCGAGAAGGCGAACGCCCTGTACCGGCAGCATGGTCTGGGTGCGCGTGACGACTCGACCGCGATGCAATGCCTGATCCCGAATTGGGCGTTCGACCCGAAGCGGCCCTGCCTGCTGCGCTGACGGCAAGATCCACCGAGACCAGCACGATGAACAAGACCGCAGCGGCTGCACGCTGCTGAGCCCACGGATCCAGGAACCGAGAAACACCCCATGACAGAGCGCACGCCGTATTGCCCGTACCCCAACAGCTTTCGCGCCGACCTGCGCGCCGGCAAGACACTGATCGGCTGCTGGTGTTCGCTGGCCAACCCGATCACCACCGAAGTGCTCGGCGTGGCCGGCTTCGACTGGCTGCTGCTCGACGGAGAGCACGCGCCGAACGACTTGATCACCTTCATCCCGCAACTGATGGCGCTGAAGGACAGTCCGAGTGCGCCGGTGGTGAGGCCATCCTGGAACAACCCGATCGAGTTGAAGCGGCTGCTCGACGGCGGCTTCTACAACTTCCTGATCCCGTTCATCGAATCGGCCGAAGAAGCGCAGCGTGCAGTGGCCGCCACACGCTACCCGCCTCGTGGCTTTCGTGGCGTGTCGGTTTCGCAGCGCGGCAACCGCTTCGGCACGGTCGCGGGCTACTTCGAGGGCGTGAACGAGCAGATCTGCGTGATGGTGCAGATCGAGAGCCGCAAGGGCGTGGCTGCCGCGGCCGAAATCGCTGCAGTAGAGGGTGTGGACGGCCTTTTCATCGGCCCCTCCGACCTGGCCGCTGGGCTGGGCCATCTGGGCAACGCGAACCACCCCGAGGTGCAGAACGCCATGGCGCAGGTCTTCGCCGCAGGCAAGGCCGCCGGCAAGCCGATCGGCACTCTCGCGCCGGTAGAGGCCGACGCGCGCCGCTACATGGCCATGGGGGCGACCTTTGTCGCGGTGGGCAGCGACCTCGGCGTGTTCCGCGGGGGGACGCAGGCCTTGCGGGACCGATACATGAGCGCGGTTTAAGGGGAACGCGAGCCGTTGGGCCAGCCACGCCCTACTACTGAGCCGTGCCGGTCACCCAGGCCCGGCGGATCAGTCGCCCGCATTGGACCGAGGTGATCGCTCCGCTGGGGTTGACGCGCGCGACGATGCCGTAGTAAGTCTTGCTCGCGTCGATCCAGGGATAGAAGCCGAAGGCCCCCGGGCTGCTGAACGCACCGTCGCCCACTTTCGGGTCCGGGTCGTCTTCGACCCAGTGCCCGATGGAATAGTGCCACTGCTCGCCGCGCGGTGATGGGGTGCTGATGGCCAAAGGGCATGTCGCCGGGTCGACGCACACGGGGTGCGTGCCAAGCACCGACTTCATCACCATCGTGCCGCCGACGATTCTGCGCAGCATCTTGGCGTATTCGGCCGCTGAGGTGAACACGCCGCCAGCGAGTTGGGGACTGCCATAGGAGACGCCGACATCGGTACCGATCTGCGACCGAATCTCGGTTGCCAGTTGGGCGTTGTCCATGCTGGCCAGGCCATTGAGGGCTGCATGCTTTTGCATGTGGCCGCCGCCATAGTCGAACTTGTTTTCGGTCGCCGCAACAAAATCTCCCTGGATTGAACCGTTGTTGGTGGGGTTGCTGATATCCAGGCAGTTGCCGACCGTGGTCGCCGCTTCGCAGGCGATGGGTGAGAAGTTGGTGTAACCGCTCCAGAAGTTGAAGAACTTGATGTCGTCGGCCGACAAGACGCCGTTCTTTTTCTGGACGAAATACGTGCTGTAGAACCACTTCGATGCCGAAGCAATGCTCATCACGGTCGACGCCGAGTAGCTCTGGCTGCCTGTGCCGGCTACCGACGCCGATGCGAGCGCAGAACCCATGTCGCCGATTTCCCAATAGAACGGCTTGATGTTCACGCACAGCGCGTTGTTCTCTGCGGTCGTGCTGGCGGCCTGGCTGCGCTGGGCGACCGTCGGCCCGCCACCATCACCACCACCGCTCCCGCCGCCAACGGATGAGCTTGAACTTCCGCCACACCCGGACAACGCCAGCATCGTTGACAGGACGGCCAGCGCGCAGCATGTGCGAAAGTCGATGGGCATGGGGATCCTTGGGTGAGTTTGAACGCGTTGACCGGTGGGAA
Source organism: Burkholderiales bacterium (assembly GCA_038227445.1). Taxonomy (GTDB): domain Bacteria; phylum Pseudomonadota; class Gammaproteobacteria; order Burkholderiales; family Burkholderiaceae_C; genus LMDS01. The sequence goes on from JBBRPV010000152.1 coordinate 2,155, forward strand.
CCTCAGCGGCGCAGCACAGCCAAGCCGCCCCGATGGATCTTATCGATCCTGGCCAGCCAGGCGCTCGATGTTCAGGGTAAAGAAGCTTGAACCCCGGTGCACGAATGCGGCTGCAGGGGTTATGGCAACCCGAGTGAGCGCATGAAGGATTCGATGCCGTCGGTGTACGGGCCTGGGGTGCCGAGTTGGTCGTTCACATCGCCATGGGAAAGGTCGACGGGCAAGACCGACACCCGCCCTCCGAGGCCCGATGCCTTGGCGGCGAATGCCTGCGCCTGGGCGCATGAATCACTGCGCCGGTTGGAGCACACCAAGATCATCGGCGCGCCGAGTTTGCCATTCAGCACGCGCAGCGGAGACGCATCGTGCCAGTAGCCGGGGTCCGTTCCAAAGGCCTTGTCGTACAGCCCGAAGTGCTGCCCGCGCATGATGGTGACGACGTCGAAGGCGGCGCTGTCGAGCGACACCGTGCCAAGCCATGGCAGGGCACCGAGCCGGTTTGCGATTGCCGGATCGGCAGTCAGCAGCGACACCAGGTGGGCACCGGACGAATGCCCGACCAGCATGAAGTGCGCCGGGTCGGCGCCCCATGACCTTGCCTTGCCCTGCGAGAAAGCCAACGCCTTGGCCACGTCACGGGCTTGTTCGACCGGCTTCGCCACCGGCAGCATTCGGTAGTTCACCGAAATGAGCACGTAGCCCTTGCCGACCCAGCGCATGACCTTGTTCTTCACGCTGCGTGACATGCCCTTGTCGCCGAGCCGCCAGCCGCCCCCGTGCACCATGAAAATCACCGGCGCGCCTTCAGCATCGGCAGAGCGGTAGACATCGAGCTTCTGGGCCGGATCTTCGCCATAGGCGATGTCGCGCTCAACGCTGGCCCCTGCAGGCAACGGGAAAGCACTGCCAGTGGCCGCTTCGCTGCCTTCGCCGGCCTGCTCTGCGCCACGGCCTGAAGCCAGGCGTTCCAGCCATTTCTCGCGAAGCGTGCCCGCCGACGCCGGCGGCAATGCCTGCAAACCCAGCGCGGCCAACCACGCGATCTTTGCCATGCTTTTCCTCATTCGCTTGCAGCACGCGTCAGGCTGCAAGCGCCTTGCTGCCCAGAAACACTTCACAGCCCCCACGGGGGTTCGGTACGTAGCGGTCGCCATTCAACGGCATGATCTTGGGGCCCCACGGGTTTGCCGTCCCGATGAACATGCCGTGCGGCGTGGACACCAGAGTACGGAGGCCCATGTTATAGGGGTTCCCCATGCCATTGGTCGTCACGGGTACCCAGTTTTCGCCATCGAAGCTGCGGTAGAGGTCGAAGCCCGAATGATGGTCGAGGATGTATTGCGGGCCGACGTGGTTGATGACGTTCGTGAAGGCCTCGGGCCAGCGGCGGCGGTTGGCGTAGCCGAGCAAGCCGCTCCACTCGAACGTGCTGACGTAGAGCCAACCGTCGTGTTCGCACATGCGCCAGAAGTAGCCATTGAAGAAATTGTCGAAGCCCGGCATGTAGCCCGAGAGCGGATGCTTGCGGCCCGTCGGCGTGTCACGCGCATCGCCCACCAGCAGGTCCCAGCGACCGTCAGGCCACAGGCGAACAAGTTCTGGCGGCGCCGGGCCGACCCTGTTCTGGGTGTCGATACCGCCGCCCTGGATGCCGCTGCCGATGTAGAGCGCTCCCTTGAAGGGCGTCATGCTCAGCACGCACTGGTTGAATTTGCCGCGGTACGCACCGCGCTCCAGCATGCGTTCCCAGTGGTAAGGCTTGTCGCCCTCGACAGTGCTGCGCCAGACTTGGTAGCCCTCCTGGTTGAAGGTCCCGACGTAGAGGTGGTCGCCGAAGCCGCACATCTCGAAGACGGTCTTGTTGCCCGCGTCGCCAAATCCGAAATCGCTGACCGGCTCCCAGCCACCATGCGAAGGATCGGTGCTTTCATAGACGACCGAGTGGGCGGACACGTTCGGGTTGCCGCCGCGCGAGCCGGCGGGCGTGGTGAACATGCGGCCCTTGAATTCGCACACGGTCCGAATGGTCGTGACCGGCAGTCCTGTCAGCCCCGGCTCGCAAGTCGGCTCGAATGTGCGGCCGTCTTCAGAGCGCAGCAAGTTCGGCCCGGGCCCGCGCGCAGGCGACCAGGTGCTCACGAAAAGCGCAGGTGGCTCAACGCCCCTGCCCGAATAGACCAGCATGCCGCGCAGACCCAGTTCGCGTGGAATGGGCTTGCCGTGGCTGCCGATGATCATCGGCGACTTGAAGACGCGCTCCCAGGTACCGGGCAACGGGTCATAGCGCCAGATCTCGGCACGCATGTCGAGGTCGAATGGGTTTTCGGGGCATTCCACCGGCCAGACGTCCATGCCGATCGGGAGCCGCGCTTTCATGAACGGGAAATTGCCACGCGTGGTGGCCACGTAGAGATGGCCCCTGAACCACGCCATCGAGTGGGCATAGGCGTTGTTGCCGTCGCCGAAGCCATTCTGGGCGATGAGGCGGAAGTCTTGCCGTGTCCTCCCGGGCCAGATGCCGAGCCGGTTCGCTGCGTGCATCAGCGGTCAGGCAGGAACGGCGAGCGCAGAGACATACTGCGCAAGCGCGCCGTGGGCTTCGTCGGGTGTCCCGAAAGGCCCCATGCGTTGCTGTTCGCGGGTTGTGAAATGCCATGCACCTTCGGCGTTGAAGACGCGGTCGCTGCGGAAGTGGCGGCGCGTGCTTTCGCCGCTGCGAACGGCCGGCTTGCGGGCAAATTCCCCTTGCCAGAAGCGTTCGCATTCGGCCATGACGTCAGCGGGCCGTGAGGATGGAAAGAAGTGACCCGCGTCACGCACACGCCGGAATGCGGCATGTGGCCAGACGTCCAGGAGTTCGCTGCCGGTCAGGCGCGCCTGGGAGTGGTCGCCGTACAGCGCAAGCACCGGAAACGTCAGGCGCCGCAAGGCATCGATCGACAGGCCGTCATCACCCATCAGCTGAGCTTCGGCCTGGGTTTCGTCCATCAACTTGACCCATTGCGACGCCGTGCGCTTGCCATGCTTGCCCAGCATTGGACCGACCAGATCGAGCAGCGCCGGTGGCATTTCTGCAGTGCCCAATTGCATGTGAGCGACCTCGGTGAGCAGGCGGTAGCCGAAGTACGGGTCTCGCGTGTCGAGCTTCAGGCCGTGCAGGTCGAGCACGGACTGCACATGGGCGCGATTGCCCCAGTCACGCGTGACGCGGTGGCGCCGCACTGCAGAAATGTGGGTGTCTGCCAGGACGACGCTCTGTACGCGGGAAGCGTCTGCGCAAGCGAGGCTGAGGGCCACGACACCGCCAAAGCTGTGGGCCACGAAATGCGCGCGCGCGATGCCCAGGTGGTCCAGCAGGCCCGCAAGGTCGAGCGCCAGGTTTTGTGGCGTGTACCCGTCAGGGGTCATTTCCGACCGGCCCAGCCCGCGCAGGTCGAACAGAGTCACCCGGAAGCGTTTTGCAAACACCGGCGCATAGGGCAAATACCAGAATGCCATGTTGGTGGCCAGCCCATGCACCATCACCAGGTCTTCAAGCGGGGCGGTGCCTGGCTCTTCGACTTGCATGTAGTTGAGGCGAACGCCGTTGACGTGGGCGACTGGCATGGCGCTACTCCATGTAGCCCAGCATCTGGAGCTGGGCCATGATCTGTTGCTTCTCGTCGTCGGCCATGGCCGCCGAACCGTCGTCGCCCGCCGCACCTGCAGTGGGCGGGCCAATGACGATCGGGTGCACGGCCTTGTGCTCTGCCGTGAACATGCCTTCTGGAACCACGCCTTCGAAGTCCGACGGCACGGGCAAGCCCAGGCTGTAAAGCAGCGTGGCTCCGACGTCCATGATCTTGCGACGGCCCAGCGACTTGCCCTTGGAAATGCCTGGCCCGTAGGCAAGGAACACGCCATCAGGGTGGTGGGTGCCCGCGATCTCGGGCCGCGGTTCGATCACGGGCAGCTTGTTCTTGATCGATACGAAACCGAAGTCACGCAGCACGAGCAGCAGGTCGGGCGCATCGGCCATGGCCGCACCGGCAAAGACGTCTTCACGCTTGTGAATCTCGGTGATGATGCGTTCGCCGGTGGCTTCATCTTTGAGTTCCTCGAGATCTCGGATCAGGCGATTGCGTGTGGCTTCATAGTCTTCCGGTCGCACGCCGGTCTGGCCGGGCTCGTGTGCCACGCGGATGTTGATGCCGTTGCTCGATGGCGTGCGGCAATACGCGACCGTCTTGCTCCAGTCGAGGAAGGCAAACATGCTTTCTTCGCGGCGCCGCCCTTCGTCGGTGTCGGGCACTTCCTTCCAGTGCAGCCAGCCCTTCTGGCCCAGGTAGGCGTTGAT
>JBBRPV010000153.1:0-6371 GCA_038227445.1 Burkholderiales bacterium
ACCTCGCGCGGCCAGACGAAGCGCCCTGCGTTCAAGCGTCGCGCGGCGCACCACACGCCGAAGCCGTCGTGCACCAGCAGCCTGATGCGCGTGGCGCGCGCATTGGCGAACAGGTAGCCGTGCTGCGCCTGCGCGCTGCCGAAGACCTGCACCACGCAAGCCAGCAGTCGCTCCGCTGCGGCCCGCATGTCCATGGGCTCGACCGCCAGCCACAACGCGTCTATTCGTATCAAGGGCGTGCGGATCACCGCAGCAACTCGCGCATCCAGGCCGTGCAGTCGCCAGCCGCTGCGATCGGCCAGGTAATCTTCATCAAAGTGGCGCCGCGACGAAGCTCGATGCGGATGTCGGCGGGTGCCGACTGCGGCGGTGTCGGCGCCATCGACACCGGCAGGAATTGCGGCATGCTCGCGGCCGACTTGGGCGGCAAGGCCACACCGCTTGGCGCCAGCACGCCAGCGCCAGCGCGCTCGCGTGCAAGCTTGCGCCAGCCGTGCACGATGTTGGCATTGATGCCATGCCCCATCGCCACCTTCGCCACCTTCGCGCCGGCCTCCGCGCACTCGGCCAGCACCTGCGCCTTCAGCACCGCGCTGTGGTTCCTGCACACCCTCTCGTTCTGACTTGCCATCGTGTCCACCATGTCGCTTCGTGGACAGCATCGTTGGCGATACGGACAACGGGTTCAAGATGTCACGCGCAGCCGCTTACCGTAAAACTTAAAAATTCGCGCCTCGACCACTGAACAGGTGCAGGACACCCGGGGTTGTCGGAGCCCTGATGGCCACCCAAACTCCCCCACTTCGGGCCACCTCAAATTCCCCCACGCTGACTGTGCTTCGATGAGGCGCTGATCAGGCCGGCAAGGCCGGCTGGTCAGGGCCCTGGCTGCGCCAGGACCTTGAACGCTTTGACCGGCACGCCGCAGGCGCGCCTGGGCCACAAGCAAGGCACACTGGTTGCAGCAGGCCCAAGCGCAGCAAGAAGGGCTGAGCATGCACGAAGCCGCCGAGCGCTTGGACGATGCTCCCAGCACCGCGTTTGGCGGGCACCACCGTTTCCAGACGCGGCCCCACGAGGCCATCCGGCGCACCGACAGCAGCGGCACGCTGGCAGCAGTGGCCAAGCAACTCGGCATCGATCATCACGCGCTCAATGCGTCGGCTGACGTGCGTGTCCAGGGACCTTGGCACATCCAGAACGGCAACGTCCATCACGGCCGAGTCAATGAACGGCTGCGCCGCTTCCACAGCCAGTTCACACCTGGTTAGCTACCTTGGCTGGTTTCGTGCCATGGACCGGTCATCGTGAAACACGATGACACTCGCGCGATTACTTGCTCTGGCAGTCAGCGCTTAGTCCCAGTCTCAACTAACGCGCAAAGAGCCAAACGTTCTTTGCGCCGTCACGGCGTGCGGTGATCGTGGCCTTGTCCTTGCCGTTAGTCTTGCTTGCCATGCTTGCCATGCTTGCCATGCTTGTCATCCTGCTCGTGCTCGTGCTTGTCCCAGCCTCGGTGGCGGCCACCGTTCCAACCCGGGTGCTCGTGCTCGTAGCGTTCGCGCACCCAAGCGTCCTGAACGAAATACACCGGCTGTCCACAGGCGCTGTACCCTCCGCAGTACCTGCTCCAGTTCTGCTGGTGAATCGGCGGCACGTACAAATAGATCGGCTGTCGCTCCACCACGACCCGTGGCGGCGCAATGATCACCGGCTGCGGCAACACCAGCGCGGGGCGCGGGATGTCTCCGATGTTGATGCGCCCGTAAACGCCTGGTTGATTGATACCGATCGAGACGCCGATGTTTGGCTGCGCAACAGCCGCAGCGACGGCGGCAGCGCCGAGCGCTAGAGCAATAAGCTTTTTCATGGTTTTTTCCGATGTGGGTGGTGAAAGAAGAACGCTTCGGCAACCCGCCAAGCAGACAAGATTTCGTCGCTTTCGATTCAGTTTACGGACATATTGCCGCACCTTTTTGTAAGCGACACAAGCGCCGTGCAAAACAGGACAGTTCCCACAAATCGGGGGGTCTTGCGCTCACCCCGAGAGGGGACTTTCGCTGTTTAATCGACACAACCGCAACAAGCGGTAACCCGGTGGAGTCCAGCAATGTCAGTGATCAGCGATGTTTTTGACAGCTTCAGAGCGATGAGCCTGCTGCAACTGATGTTAGCGTTCGTGGCATGCATCGGCTATTCGCTGGCCCAGGGCGCTCTGGTGGCGTCGCCGCGGGTGCGCGGCTTCGCCGGTGTGGCAGCGTTTGTTGGCGCGATTGGTTACTCGATCCTAGGCACCGAATGGATGCACGCAGCCATGTTGGTTGCTTTCGCGCTCGCGGGTATGGGCGTGTTTGTTTCGGTGGTCTGGGTCACCAGCCGCCTTCTCGGTTTTGCCAGCGAGTGCTCCCCACGCTCAGACGACGAAACCCAGGTCGCCGTTTCGCGCAGCCGCACTGCCCACGCGCCACAAAACACTGAGCACTCCCATTCGACCTGAGGGCGGCCCTAGCAGTGGTGGTCGCGCAAATGTAGGCAGCACCTTAACGTGAAAGACACTGCACCGAAGACGTGACGGTGCCTAGCCCGAGACGTACCAAGTAGTGATGCTGGCGGCGGACTTCGAGAGCGATCAGGCGGCAGCGTGAATGTAGCCATGCTTGATCCCAATCTTCATCCTGCGCGGTGCGTTTCGCTGCAGGCTCAGGGCACTCGTAGTGCACTGCCTTGGCGATATAGGGTGTCTTGCTCTTGAGCACCGCAAAAGCAATCCGCAGCGGAACACCCTTTACTCGGCGCGGTGTGCTCATTCTGTGGCGCGAGGTCCGCTGAGCGCGGCTGCGCCGTACAGGATCAGCGACTGAGAACTCTCCCCAGTTCACCAGCGCAGAGTTCGTTGACCGTGAGCAGGCGAGCAGCAACACCGAGGTGATCGAGCGACGCCTGCACTTCATCGAAGTAAACTGGGTTCATTAACACCACGTACTGCGGATCGATGTACTGCAATTGCTCGGGCGCATGAACCGCCAACCCGCCCCCGGGCAGGAACTTTCCCTGGCGTTGCGCACTGAGATCAATTGCGCTGTGAACAAGACCGCACTGGGCAAGCGCGGAAAGAAAACCCACTGTTTTCGATGCCCCTTGCCAGAGCACGATCGGCTGGCCGGTCGCGGCCAGCGCACGCAACCCGTTGTCGCATTGCCTGATCGCCTGGTCCGCTCGCTTGCCAAAATCGAAGCAGTCTGATTTGAGTCGTTCGAAGTCGGCTCCCAGTGAATCGACCCGGTCAACCCCAACAGTCGCCTCGAGAATCAGGTACTGGTCACCGTAGGCACGTTCAATCCGCTCAACTTTGAAACCGGCCAACCGAAAGGCCCGCCCCAGCGACTCGACGGTGAAGTAAGAACAATGTTCGTAGTACACATCCCAGAAAGCCGCCTCGGACAAAACGCGCTCGGCCGCCGGGACTTCGAACAGGACCACGCGGTCGCGACCCCGGCGAGCCCACTCGGCAAGTAGCATCAGGAAGCCATTGACGTTTGGCACGTGCTCGAGCGTGTGTCGGCAGACCGCCGCGTCCGCAGCAACATCCAGCGTCAAGTCGTCGAACCGTTGCGATCGCACAGAGAGGCCGACAAACGCTGGGTCAACGTGGCATGCGGCCGATGATGCAAGTGGGTCTAGGCCGATCGCACGAGCCGCGCCATCGCCAAGCATCAGTCGCAAGAATTCGCCATGCCCGCAGCCAATCTCAAGCACGGTTTTCCCCGCGAGCGCGTGCCGATCAACCCAGGACCGCGACAACGAGCGCGCGAACTGGCTGAAATGGGCCGATGCTGCCTGCGAGCTTTCGTATCGCGCACCAATTTCGGCCAGCACGCTGTCGAACAACGCGTTAAAAATGAGCGTGCAGCAATTGCAAAACATCAGTTCCACGCGCCCCATCGGAACAGCACGGGCATCTTCTGTGGTTTCAAAGACCGCAGCGCAGGTCACGGGCGTTGCGGCAACCGAGTAGAAGGCCGTTAGGTCGACGGACGAACAACTTGGGCACTGCATCGAGTCGCTCATCGACTCGTTTCGCGCGCCTGAACGTTTGAGCGCGTTGTGGATTTTTGTCGCCAAACTGCACCTCGCCTACAATCGCCGCTTTCCGCTGACGGCACGCCGAATGATATCCGCGCGCGGCGGAGTGGCTCGCAGCAGAGCATGAAAGCAAACCGACGCGAACACGTGAGCCTCGGCAACTCGGTCTGCAAATGGCCGGTGGCCCAAGGAACCGTCAAGATGTCTAGTGGTTTGCAAGGAAAGATGGCCAAGGGTGCTGTCTGGATGGTGCTGTTCAAGCTGGTCGAGCGAAGCCTCGGACTTGTCAGCACACTTATCCTCGCCCGCCTGCTGCTGCCAGCCGACTTCGGTGTCGTCGCGATGGCCCTTTCGTTCATTTTCATGGCAGAGTTGCTGACGGCGTTCGGCTTCGACGTGGCTCTGATCCAAAACCAGAACGCCACCATTGCCCACTACAACACCGCGTGGACAGGCAACGTGCTTCTGGGCCTCATGATCACGGTGTTGATGCTCGCGGCGGCGCTGCCTATCGCCAATTTCTATCGTCGACCAGAGCTGGTGTGGGTGGTCTGTGCCCTGGCTTGGGGACCCTTGCTCACTGGCGCAGAAAACATTGGCGTCGTGGCATTTCGAAAAGACATGGACTTCCGCCGCGAGTTCATGTTCCAGATCACCCGCAAGGTGATCGGCTTCAGCGTCGTGGTTCCCCTGGCGTTCGTTTTGCGTAACTACTGGGCATTGGTGGCCGGCACGCTTGTCTCCAAGCTTGCGGGCACCACGATGAGCTACCTCATGCACCCGTTCAGGCCAAAACCAACCTTGTCGCATTTCAAAGAGCTGTTCCACTTTTCGCGCTGGATGTTGTTCAACAACATGGTCGGATTCTTCAAGGAACGTACTGCAGACTTCTTCATCGGCCGGCTTTACGGGGCGCAAGGGCTCGGGGTGTACAACATCAGCGCTGAGTTTGCTCACTTGCCCTCCACCGAACTCAGTGCGCCGATCAACCGCGCGCTGCTGCCTGGCTTTTCCAGGATGGAGAAAATCGACGAGATTCGCTCTGCCTACGCAACGGCGGTGGGCATGCTCGCACTGCTCGCACTGCCAGCTGCGGCTGGGATCTTTGCCGTAGCGCCATTTTTGGTGCCAGTCATCCTCGGTACCAAGTGGCTGGAGACAGTGCCGCTGATGCAAACGCTGGCCTTCAACGGTGCGTTGCTGATGTTCCACTCTTCGATGAGTACGGTGCTCTTCGCGCGCGGCTTCCCGGCCAGAGTCACCGCCTCAAATGCGGGCTATGTGTTGATACTTGCCTTGCTTCTGGCTCTGCTGGCACCGCACTTCGGCCTGCCAGGCGCGGCCTACGCGGTGCTTCTGGCCTCGACACTGGGCACACCGATCTATCTTTATCAAATGAAGAAGTGCCTGGGTATCGGTCCATCCGTTTTTATCAGCGCGATCGCCAGGCCGCTAATCGCGTCGCTGGCGATGGCGATGCTGATGACATGGGTGCTGCCAACCTACCTGCCGACCATGTCTTTTGCGACGCTGGTTACCTGGCTCGGGACTGGAATAGCGCTTGGTGCAACAGTCTATGTCTTCTTCTGCGCGTCGATGTGGATGGCCTCGGGCCGCCCTGCCGGGGCGGAAGCAATCGTCTTTGATCGCCTGCGACGTATGACGAAGGCGCCTGCCGCTGGCGACACTGCCGGACCTTGAGGAGTTGGGGATTTTGGCGGAAAAAACACACCGGTGCGCAGCGACTGACACCAAAGGCCCGATCCCGTCGCCGAGTCGTGTCGGGCTCGACCTTGGAATTTGCAAGCGATAAAGCGCGGCCGGCGGCTGACCGCAGCGCGGCAGTGGAGCTCTCCCTTCAATTCGTTGACGACCGCATGGTGCTGTTCGGACACTTGCGGCAAATACACCGATGCTCACACATGCCCGCTTATGGATACCGGGCAAGGTGCCAACCTGTAATAGTCTTGCGCCACCATAAGCCGGAGTAGTGCGAATGGCGGCATGCGCCGACCGTGGCGCTATGCAAACACGGCGACACCCAGTCTCGTGCGGAAGATTCACCCCACACCGCCGACGGGTTGAGACAACTCGACCACGGAATCGTTTGATATGCCCACCAAGCCGAACCTTGTCATCGTTGCCTTTCTGAGTGTGTTGGCCACCGTTGGGCTGGCGGCCTGCGGAGGTTCTGGCACCGACCAAAACTTGGCAGCTCCAGCTCCAGCTCCAGCTCCAGCTCCAGCTCCAGCTCCAGCTCCAGCTCCTGCTCCTGCTCCTGCTCCTGC
>JBBRPV010000154.1:0-6186 GCA_038227445.1 Burkholderiales bacterium
CACGGTCTTGATGGGCATCCTCGATCTCGATAGCAATGGCGCCATCGGCAGGATCGCCGCCGGCGATCACGCTCAGCGATGGCCTCGCCGTCCATCATCAAACTCGATCAGCGGTCCATCGAATTGGGTGATCGCACTCAGGTTGGAAGCACGCGTCGAAGCAATGATGGTCGCGTCTCGAGTGCTAGATCCGGACCATCCGAATTACCAGCGAATGTCGCCCCGCCATCCGCAGTTCGCGCCGAAGTGCAAGCAACTCGCGCGCAGCTACAGGCCAGGACACGGGATGACGCCGGAAACTTTGATGCCAAAGCCGAGATCGTGACCAAGCCCGACGGAACGCTCGATTCGAAGAAGTCACTGCTTCTGCAGACCGGCAAACAAGTATCCGGCGATGCCGGCGCGACATTGGAGAACGCCAAGGACGCGGTAAAACGCCTCATCAAACGGGACCGGTAACTATGGCTCACGGCTGAAAGGGTCAGCGTCCTCGGGGTGTGGCAATCCCGGTGCGGCTGTCGGCCGCCCGCGATCCAGCCAATAGTTGTTCACTCGCGCCTCTTGCAGATCGCCCGATCCGGCTTGGGGTTCGTCACGCGACATTGACCTCGACGCGCGACGCACGCGGCCGCAGAGTGCACCGCCAATGGCTGTTCCGAAAAGAGCCCCGACGCACATCATCACGATCTTGAGCCCGAGACCACCGTCCAACGACGATAGAAGGCCTACCGCCGCGCCGAGCAGGACGAAGAAGATGAAGGCGGCTCTCCGCATATTGGCGACTCTCCTGCAAGACCATCTACGTGGCAATCATTCCTTTGCAACAGCCTGAAGGACCATCACATTTTGAGGAGGCAATGGGCGATGGTGGCCTGCTGCCTGGGCCGTCAAAGCTGCGCATCCAACGCCTTCGCTTGGCGTTCAAAGTCGTCCGGCCGGCGCTTCTGAAACGTCTGAAGGTTTGCCAGCTTCCATCGTAACGCTGGCAGGTCCGAAGCATGGGCACATTGAAGCAAAGCCCAGTCGGGCCTGGCACGTGTAAGCCCGCTCAGGAACTCACGTTGCTTGCTGCTCAGCCGCTGGGGCAACACCGTGCGGAGTCGCGCGCGCGTCTCCAGAAGCGTGTCGAGGCTCACGGGCTCGGTCGTCATCCCCACGAAGTTGTTCTGATACTGAGCATCGATGTTCTTTTCGTTGCCGAACAACACTTCATGGGTCGGGCGGTTGTGCCCCGCAAGGTAGGTCACAAAACATTCCACCGTCGCTTCGGACAGACCATCTGCCTCGAACATCTGCCACACGTCGAACAAGTCGCGCGGGTGCTGGCGGTCCATGGCCGCCACCAGCTTGCCGCCATAGAGTTCGGCTGTCGCCAACACGGGAATTTCCAGTTCGGCGCTGAACATCGCGGCCGTTCTGGACGTCAACGCCCTGCGCTCGGGCGGCAGCACGGTGCCACGAAACACGGCGTTGACTTCGACCTTGACCTGGTTCTCGGCATTTTCGATCAGCAGCTTCGTGTCACCCAGATCCTTGGACGTCACCTTGCGTGCAGTGAGGCCGAGCCTTTCAACGCGTGCGCCGATTGCGTCCAGCTCGGTGGCAATCGCTGCGAGAGCCTGCTCCCGAGGCACCTGCCACGGTGTGTAGACGACGTCGATGTCTACGGACAACCGGGGCATGTCGCGCACGAAGAGGTTGATGGCCGTGCCACCTTTCATCGCGAACATGTTGTTGTCGAAGACGTCAGGCGCGACTTGCAGCAGCAAGCGCACCGTATCGGCGTAGGCCTTATCCATGCGGCTTCAGCGTCAACAAGGTGCCGTCCTTGAGGCGCGACATCCACCGCTTATCGCTGCCGACCGGAAAGGCGGTCTGCTGCAGCATGGCGTCGACGTCTACCGCCTTCGTTTCACGGGCCCAGGTCAGAAACAGGCGTACAGCCTTGACGCTGGTGCAGCACACAAGCAGCTTGGCCAGCGTGTCCTTGCGCAGATTGCGCAGGCCGTCGAAGATGTTGCGCGCTTCTTCGAGGCCTTCACGTGTGCCAACGTCGTACAGCAGCTCGAGAACCGCTCGCTCAGGAACTGCGACACAAAGCCCCGCGGTCACTCCCGGCGGGGTTGTCATGGTTTGAGCTGGCAATGATTCGTCAGGCCAGTCGAACAGCTTGGCGCCGACGTACCGAGCAGGAAATCGCGTGGTGAACCACTCCGGAAGCGAAAACCGCACGTCACCCCAAAGCACAAGTTGTTCGTGTGTTCCCAAGTTGTGACGCACTCCTTGCACGGCGAGCGCACTTTTCCCCGCGAGATGCAGGCCCGGTACGCGGCCCTGCAAAAGCTTGATGGCGCCGTGGGGCACCAGTTCATCGCCAGGAAAGGCATACACGCCCTGCCCCAGGCGCTCCAGCCATCCGGCGCCGGCGTAGTAGGCGGCCAGTTTGGAGGACACGCCGAGTCGCCCAAGCGCATCAAGGTCGAACGGCGTCGCCCGAGGCAGTTCTGTCTGCACCCGTTTGATTAAAGATTGCTCGGTACTTCTCATGAGACTAGAACAATAGCGCAAATTCCAATCAGATCATACAGACTGATTGAATGCCGCGTGAAATTTCCCATGTGATTTGACTTCTCAGTTGAATCCTAATCGGAGCAGTACCTGCCTGGAGCGGGCCCATGGCGGCTCATACCGCTCCAACCTCAGGCAGCTACCAGTGAGTCGCTCTGCAACCGCTCGTGAGGGCCTGTGGACGGCCGTACAGACGCCACCCGATCAATCTGGTCTGCCAGGTACTGCAGAGCTCGCCGTCGCTCCGCAGCCAGTTCATGATGGTGGTACGCAGCAGCTGTCTTGTTGCGCTCGGCATGAGCGAGCAGAAGTTCCACAACATCCCTTCCAAAACCGTGCTCGCGAAGCAAGGTCGCGCTGGTCCCGCGAGTTCCGTGGGGAGAAAAGTCCGGCACTCCGAAATCGAGCCTCTTGAAGAAATGGTTGAGCGTCGCGTCCCCAAGCGGCACGGACTTTCGCATCACCGAGGGGAACGCGTATGCGCCGGGATCGTCACCCAGGCTCTGCAGCAAGCGAAGCAGCTCGACCGCCTGCGCCGAAAGATATACACGGTGGGGCAACTTCATTTTCATTCGCACCGCTGGAACGTCCCAGATCGCCTTGTCGAGGTCAAACTCGCTCCACCGCGACCTCAGAACCTCCGACTTGCGACACATGCTGAACATCAGCATCTTCGCAGCCGCGATGGTCACGAAGTGCGCTCCCTGGCGCTCGACCGAGCGCCAGAACGCACCCAACTCGGTCTCGGTCAGATGCCGGTGGTGCTCGGCGGGCGGCACCTGGATGACACCGCGCAGCGGCAGAGCCGGATTGACTTCGACCAGAAGTTTCTGGATCGCGTAGTTGTAGACCTGCTGGATGATGCCGCGCACCCCCTCCGCAGTCTTCGGCGTGCTGCGCAGAGCCTCGATGATCGCCAACACATCCGCGGGCCTGACCTCGCCCAGCGTCCTGGTGCCTATCACGGGCCACACGAATCGCTCAAGCCGAGATTCGATCTGCTCCCGATAGGTGGCTGACTTCGTCATCAGACGCTCTTGAACCCAGCGCTTCGAGAACGCCTCGAAGTCGTCACCTGCCCTTTTGCTGTCGAGGGTCCGCTTCCTGCGCTCCTCCAGTTCGCGTCGCCGCGCTTCCGCCGGATCGATGCCTCGCTCGAGCATCGAGCGGCACTCGAAGTGGCGATCCCGCGCATCGGCAACACCAATCTCGGGGTACTTGCCGATCGTGACCTCATTGCGTACGCCGCCGAAGCGGTACTGATACCGCCAGGTCTTCACACCGCCAGGGCGTACCTCGACGAAGAGGCCACCGCCGTCGCTCAGCTTGTAGAGCTTCTTCTGCGGCTTCGCGTTGTTGATGCGGGTGGGAGAAAGGGTGTAGTTGCAGGTTCTCATGGCTGTCTCGCGTGGGTTCAGGGTCACCCTCCAAATGGAGGAATTTGGAGGATTTCTCCCCCCATCACCCTCCAGATTCCCCTCCAAATTGGCGGGATTTCGCGGTCTGCCATGAGACGAGCCAAAAGCAAAAGCCCTTGAATTTCACTAGGAAAATCAAGGGCTTACGGGGCGTCATGAGACGCCGTGGAGCGGGTTCACATGTGCTCGATCATCACCTGCCCGAACCCTGAGCAAGACACCTGCGTCGCACCGTCCAACAAACGGGCGAAGTCGTAGGTGACTTTCTTGGACAGGATCGACTTTTCCATTGAGCTGATGATCAGGTCAGCGGCTTCCAGCCAGCCCATGTGACGCAGCATCATCTCGGCCGAGAGTATCTCTGAGCCCGGGTTCACGTAGTCCTTGCCGGCGTACTTTGGTGCCGTGCCGTGGGTGGCCTCGAACATCGCGATCGAGTCGGACAAATTCGCACCTGGCGCAATGCCGATGCCACCAACCTGCGCCGCGAGCGCGTCGGACACGTAGTCGCCGTTCAGGTTCAGCGTGGCGATCACCGAGTAGTCGGCCGGACGAAGCAAGATCTGCTGCAGGAAGGCATCGGCGATCACGTCTTTCACTACGATGTCTTTTCCCGTTTTCGGGTTCTTGAACTTCATCCACGGGCCGCCGTCGATCAGCTCGGCGCCAAACTCTTTCTGTGCCAGAGCGTAGCCCCAGTCTCGGAAGCCACCCTCGGTGAACTTCATGATGTTGCCCTTGTGCACCAGCGTGACCGAGGACTTGTCGTTGTTGATCGCGTACTGGAGCGCCTTGCGCACCAGGCGCTCTGTACCCTCGCTCGACACCGGCTTGATGCCGATGCCCGAAGTGTTCGGGAAGCGGATCTTCTTGACCCCCATCTCCTCGATCAGGAACTTGATCAGCTTCTTCGCCTTGTCACTGCCCGACTCGAACTCGATGCCGGCGTAAATGTCCTCAGAGTTTTCGCGGAAGATGACCATATTGGTCTTGGCGGGCTCTTTGACTGGTGAGGGCACGCCAGGAAAGTACTGGATCGGGCGCAAGCAGACGTAGAGGTCGAGCTCCTGGCGCAGCGCCACGTTCAGAGAGCGGATGCCACCACCAACCGGTGTGGTCAGGGGGCCCTTGATCGAGACCACGTAGTCCTTCACCGCTTCGAGCGTTTCAGCCGGCATCCACACATCAGGCCCGTAGACCTTGGTCGACTTCTCGCCAGCGAAAACTTCCATCCAGTGGATCCGACGCTTGCCACCGTATGCCTTGGCCACGGCCGCGTCGACCACCTTGATCATCACCGGCGTGATGTCGGCACCAGTGCCGTCGCCTTCGATGAAAGGAATGATCGGCTGATGGGGAACGTTGAGCGAGAAGTCGGCGTTGACAGTGATCTTCTGCCCACCCTCGGGGACCTTGATGTGTTGATACATGAGATGTGTCTCCGCTCCCAAAAAAATTCATTCTATGCCACCGTCAAGGCGCATCCAGCACCTTGGGCAAGCGCTGTCGTCCGCATTGGCGCCCTCGTGCGTTGATAATTTCAGAACCACTTTCCACTGCCGCCATGACCTCGTTCAAAACACTGCTCGTCACCGCTCTTGCTCTGCTGCTGAGCGCAGCCGCGCAGGCGCAAGACGGGCCGCAAAAGCTCCAATCGATCCAGCTGAATGCTGGCATGCACCTGATCCGCGCCGAGCTGGCGAGCACTGCCGACGAGCGCACTATCGGTCTGATGTTCCGCCAGACCATGCCCACGAACGACGGCATGCTGTTCGAGTTCGAGCTGCCAAGCCAGCAGTGTTTCTGGATGAAGAACACGCTGCTGCCACTGTCGGCCGCGTTCATTGCCGACGACGGCACGATCGTCAATATCGAAAACATGAAACCGCAGACGCTCGACAGCCATTGCTCGGCCAAGCCGGTGCGTTTTGTTCTGGAAATGAACCAGGGCTGGTTTACCAAACGAGGTCTGAAGGTGGGCTCGAAACTGCAAGGCCCTCCGTTCAATCGCTGACACACCGCACAATTAAAAAGGCCGGCGGAGGCCGGCCTTTGAAGATGTCTGACCTTGCCCCCGAAAAACGTACCCCTTGCTGAGGTGATTCAATGCAAGCAAGGAGAACGGCAATGAAGAAAGCAGTGCGGGCGCGCTACACGTTGGAGTTTAGGCAGGAAGCGGTGCGGCTGGTCGAGGGTGGGC
>JBBRPV010000155.1:0-6122 GCA_038227445.1 Burkholderiales bacterium
CGATGGGTCGTTGTCGTGCTCTCGTGGCCGAGCCACAGGGCGATCACGTTGAACGGCACGCCCGACTGCAGCAGGTGCATGGCACTCGTATGCCTGAGCGTGTGAGGCGAGACGCGCTTGGCGGCAAGGCTGGGTTGCTCCGCCGTGGCGCGCGTCACCGCAAGGCTCAGGCGCTGCGTGACGTTCGATCTGCACATGGCCTGACCATCCCGGTTGGGCAGCAAGGCCGCCTCGCCACGCAACACCGGGTTCAGCCGAAGCCAGGCGCGTATCTCGACCACCGTGGATTTCCACAGCGGGATCGATCGCAACTTGCGGCCCTTGCCGTGAAGATGCACGCAGGCACCACCGTCCAGGATGACATCCACCACGCGCACGCCGATCATCTCGGAGACCCGCGCGCCGGTGTTGTAGAGCATGGCCAGCAGCAGGTGGTCTCGCTGCGATGACCAACTCTCGCCCGGTTGTCCGAGTACCGCCAGCATCTCTGGGCGTGTCAGGAAGCCCAGCATCGGCCGCTCGAAGCGCTTCATCGGGACCGCCAACGCCCGCTCAATGTCGTGCAGCGCAGTGACATCACGCCGAGCAGCGAACTTCAGGAACGCGCGCAGCGCCGTGAGCCTCAAGTTGCGACTGCGAACCGTGTTCTTGCGGCCTTGCTCCAGATGGTCGAGGAATGCCAGGATCAGCTCGGGTCGTAGGTCGGCAAGCTGCATCGCCGTAGGTGCCTTGCCCAGCTTGTGGCTGGCGAAGCCCAGGAACAACGACAGCGCATCTCGGTAGCAAGCCACCGTGCGCGGGCTGACCGCCCGCTGCGCGACCAGGTACTCGGTGAAGAACTGCTGGACCAGCGCCGGGAATGACGGCGGCGTCGGAGTGGCTGGCTTATTCATCGCCGGCCTGCGCTTGTGACATGTACGCCTCGAACCGCCCTGCGGCCAGCGCCATCAGTTCCGGCACCGCCGAGAGATACCAGTAGGTGTTGGTCACCATGGCATGCCCGATGTAGGTCGACAGCGACAGCATGGCCTGGTCGATGTCCACGCCCTGGGCGTGCCACTGCACGATGCGTCGAACGACGAAGGTGTGCCTCAGATCGTGGATGCGCGCGGCATGGTGCGATCCGCGGTTGGGCCAGCCAAGTTGCTGGCGCAACTCGCCGAAGACACGATGCACCTGGCGGTCACCCAGGGGCAGGCCATGCAGTCGCCCCCGGCTGCCGACGAAGAACGCGGTGTCGTCGTTGTAGGGCTCGCCCGCGAGGTCGCGCTGCTGGCGATATCGACGCAGCGCTTCGAGGGTGCTGTGATGCACGGGCACCTGGCGCGACTTGCCGAACTTGGTCAGGTGGATGCTCAGCATGCCGGTCTTGAGATCGACATCGGCGTTCTTCAGCGACAGCGCTTCGCTGATCCGCAGGCCCGTCGAAGCGATCAGCCCGAACAGCGTCTCGAAGATGACGCCGCGAAGGCTGGACGCCGGCCCGAGCCGCCTGGCACTGGCCAGCAAGTCGATGACCTCCTGCTCGGTGTAGATATGGGGCGCCTTGCGCTCCGGCATGCGCCCGAAGACCGTGTCATCGGGAACTTCGGTGTCGGGCTCGAACTGCTGCAGCCAGCGCACGAACGTACGAAGCCTCTTCAGGCGCCGCGCCCATGTGACAGGGTCCGTGCTGCCGTGGCTGTCGCGCCGTGCCCAGTCCGTCATCACCTCGACCGTCAACGGTCCGCAATGACCAATATCGTGGAGGTGGCGGGCAAAGCTGCGCAAGATGCAAGCCTCGCCGCGCGCTGAGAACCCCAGACCATGGCGCTCGACCAAGAAGCGCTCGACGCGCGACTTGAAGGGCATGGCAGCGGCGCTCATGACGTACTCCCAGGCCAGGGCAAGGCCACCGCAGCAAGGCTGCGGCTGTCCAGCTTGGCGTAGATCATCGTGGTGTTCAGCGAGCGGTGGCGCAGCACGTCGGCCACCTCCTTCAAGGACGATCCGCTGGCAAGCAGGCGGTTGGCCATCGTGTGCCGCAGCAGGTGCGAACGGGTGTAGGGCAAGCCAGCGCGGGCGTAGGCCTGGCGGATGGTGACGCGGATGAGGTCCGCGCCGATGGGCGCGTCGCGCGGGGCCACATTGCGCACGAAGATGGCGCGGTTGGTTGTCTTGGGGCGCTCCAGTTCCAGGTACCGGGCAATGGCCTCGCCGGTGGCCACAGGCAGCGGCAGGATGTCGACACGGCGGCCCTTGGTGTGGCGCAGCGTGATCGTGCCGGCATGCCAGTCGATGTCGTCCAGGCTGAGCTGGGCGACTTCAATGCTGCGAAGCCCAAGATCGAGGGCGCAGCGCACGATGGCGCACGCCCGCCGCATGGCGCGGCAGGGGTTGTTGAGCGAGCCGACCAACTGGGCGACTTCCTCGTCGGTCAACTTCTTGGGCAGTGAAGACAGGGCCCAGTTGGCCGGGTAGGCCCGCGCGCCGATCAACCCGTGGACCAAATCTCCCAGCGAGGCGCGGTAGCGGAAGTAGCCGCGCAGCGATGACACGACAGACCCCGCGCCGGCGGGCTTGCTGTGCAGCGCGGCCTGCTCGGCGAAGAAGCGCCGAACGTGCTCGGGTGTGATGGCGGCGATGTCGAGGGCGTTGCCATCGAAGCGCTCCGTCAGCAGTCGTCCCACGATCCTCAGCACCATGGTCCGGCTCTTCGGCGCGAGCCCTCGCACGTGGTTCATGTGATCGTCGTAGCGACGCAATTCCTCATCCACCGGCGTCGTGCTGACTGGCGGCTGCGCAATGGCACCTTGCGCGCGAAGTACGACGAGCAGGTGCCCAAGCGCTGCGCTGTGATCGGCGCGGTCGTGACGCATCTGACCAGTACACGCGCAGCTCGGCAGGTGGTCGTCCAGGAAGATGGCGACCGAGACTTCGTCGATCCGGGCCAGCGGCAGCCGCCGGGTGCAGGCCCAGCGCGCGAAGTGCGTCACCTCAGCGACATAGCTGGAAACGGTGTGCGCGGCGTACCTGCGCTCGGTCAGGTGACGCTTGAACGCGACGGCGTGAGGCCCGATGGGACTGGCGGCGAGCCAATCGACCTCGATGACGCGCGAGTGCTGAACGGTATCCATGGTGATCTCCGGAAGTGGGGTCACCAGTGCGCTCCGCCACAGAAACTATGTCCAGTTCGGAAAATGACCATCCCGCCGTATGCCGCACCGCTGCTGCCTCCGCGCCTTCAGCGCCAAGTCACCTGTGCATAGTCAAGACATGTGCATAGGGGTCGCTATGGAGAGCTCTGCATAGCGACCCAAAGCTGAAGTAGCGATCCAGCAATTCATCGCCGAAAAGCGGTCGCGCAACGTCAATGCTTAGCTGCCTGCGTCGGCAGGACGCATAGGCTGAGAATGAAAGGAGGGCCTGAATCGGCATGCGGTCGCTGGCCAGCTTGAGCGATCAGCTAAGTCGCGCTCTTGCCCCAGATGGACAGCGCCGCCAGAACCCAAAGGATTAGAAGCGCCGTGTTTGCTGCCACAAACACGCGGAGGCGAAGCGTCACGTTGTTTGTGCTGAGATGGACCAGACTGTGCCCAACGCGAAGGGCGACAAACAGCCAGGCAGTGACCAGAATTGCTATAGAAACCGTGCCAGTGATATAGGCGATGACCGAAACCGCATAGAACAAGACCGGAAGTTCTAGCAGGTTCATGTAGTTTCTGTTCGCCAGTCGGACCTGTTCGGGAACGCGATCGGACTCTCCGAGCTTGAAATCGTCCGGCTCCACTTGGCGCTGCCTGCCCGCACGGATGCGCCTGAATCCCAGCACGTTCAGGACAACAAATGTCCAGAACGCAAGAGTGAACACCGGTCCGAAGATTGCGAGCGACGAGCCCATGTGTGGCGGCGATGAAGTTGGGGTTCGCTGTGCGGCGAACGTTGCGGGTACCCACGGCGACAGTTCCGCGAGTAGCGGGGTTTGCAGCCTGCTATCCGTCCCTTGCTGCCGTACCGATGTTAGACCTCGCACTGCACCCGTTCTTGGCCAAATCGTTGGCACCCACGCCGAATGAGCCAGAAGCCGATCACGTTGTGCGCCGTCGCAGGCACCTGCTTTAGCGCGCCAAGCCACGGCTCTCGCGGATGACGATGGTCCGGTCGTCAGCCGGGGCCAGGCTCAATTCGGCGTCGGTGTCGGTGTCGGCCCCTACGTCGCATGCCCAGGTCGGCACGTCCAGTCGGCCGACGGTTGCTAGCCAATCTGCCTGTGCGAATACTCGCGCCCTCATGGAAAGCCGAACTCATGGTGTCGCCGCATTCGGCAGCGCACCGAGCTCCTCATAGACGATCACACCGTCCACCAGCGTCATCAGGCTACGCGTCGCCGGGAGTGCCGCCGCCGCGATCGTCAGAACGTCCTGTGACAGCACCGCGATATCGGCCGCCATGCCGGGCGCGATCCGGCCCTGGCGCGCCTCATCGCGCGCGGCGAAGGCGCCTCCCGCTGTATAAGCGGTGAGCGCTTGCACACGGCTCAAGGCCTCATCGGGCTTGGCGGCGTAGCTGGTTGCGAGCATCAGGTTGAGATAAGGGTTGGCTTCGTCAACACCGCCGTCCGAGCCCAGCGCCAGTGGCACGCCGGCGCCGAGCAAGCTCGCCAGGAGCGACTGCGCTGGCGCCGGCGGCGGTGGAAAGTGCGTCGGGTTCTGGATCACGACCACGCCCAGGCGCGCTGCCCGCGCGAGCGTGTCGGTGCGGATGCCATCCCCGTGCTCGATGCGCACGCGCTTGTCCCGCCAAACCGAGGCCGGCGCCAGCGATTCCATCAGCGCAAAAAGCGCGTCGGTCTGGGCGTCCCCGACCGTGTGCAGGGCCAATTGCTGCGGCCGCTGCAGCGCCATCTGCAGGATCTCACGCAACTGCGCCTCACTGTAGTTGGCGCGCCCGCGCCAGTCGCCGCGGCCGGAGTACGGCGTGCGCCTTAGCGCGTTCTGCTCGACGCCGGTGCCGTCCAGCAACCATTTCGGCCCCTCGATGCGCACGCGCGGCGGCAGCGGGCGAGGTGCATCGTCCAACGTGGCCCAAGCGTCGGCAATGCGCGCCACGGGACCCGCCCAGCTGTAGACCGTCCATTTCTGTGGCGTGCCGGCCGCCGTCAGGGCCTGTAGCGCGGTCTGCAGCGAGAGGCCGCTGTTCATCAAGTGGATGCTGGTGATGCCCCAGCGCGCATAGCGCTGGCCGGCTTCGCGGAACTCGAGCGCCAGCGCGGCCGGGTCCGGTGGTATTGCCCGCTGCTCCAGGTTTTCGGCCGATTCGTAGACCCGCCCGTCGAGCCGGCCGTCGGCATCATGGCCCCACCAGCCGCCTAAGGGGTCAGGCACGTCTTCTTTGATCGCCAAGCGCTTCAGCGCTGCGCTGTTGACCAGGGTGCCATGACCCCAAAAAGCGCGCAGCAGCACCGGTGTGTCCGGCGAGACGGCGTCCAGTGCCGCGCGCCAGTTGCGCGTATCGCGTGATACGCGAGAACCGATCCAGGCGCTGACCCAGCCCTGCGGGTCAGCTTTGGCCGCCGCTTCGACTGCCGCCAACACCTGCTCGGCCGATGGCCCGGGAAAGGGGGGGCCTGGCAGCGCCAGTGGCGGCGAAGGCAAATTCCACCCCAAGTGCACATGCGCTTCGACCAAGCCTGGCGCAACACGCCGGCCGCCCAGGTCAACGACACGCGTATCGGGTCCGGCCAAGCGACGCAGCGCGTCGCTGCTACCGACTGCGCTGATGCGACCGTCCTCGACAGCGATGGCTTCGGCCTGTGGCCGGGTCGGGTCGGCGGTGAAGACCGTGCCGTTGAGAAGCAGCAGTTGGGGCGCCGCGACGGCATGCGCACCCCACAGCACCGCAGCAAGCAGCGTAGCGAAGGTCATGAGAGGGCGAAGCAACATGGCGGATCTCCAGGTAATGATTGACCGAGCAGGCGTAAGCCGCCAGCATCGCCTGGGGTTGCAGCCCAGTCCCGATCGTTTGCCGAAAACCGCCGAAACCGCCCGAAAAATGGAGACCCGCGCCGCTGACGGAGCGCCCCTGCCGAGACTGGAGGCGGCCGGCTTCGCTATCGACCTGGCGCGCGACACGCTGCTGGATGC
>JBBRPV010000156.1:0-6029 GCA_038227445.1 Burkholderiales bacterium
CATCAGGCCGTTGGTGTTCCAGTTCTGCAGCCAGGTGATGTTCTGCACCGTGTCGTAGACCATGCCGCCGGGGCGGGCGACCAATGCGGCTTGCGCCGACAGGGTGGCCACCGACAGCGCGGCGGCCAGGGCGAGGCGGGATAAGGATTGCATGACATCGACTCCGTTGAGGGGTTGAGGAATGAGGTCTGTACACTACATGCGCACACGCCACCATGCAATTAACGGGCCAGCACCCGCGCCAAGGGAACTTTCTTCAATCGAATCAACGAACTACGAGGCGCGGCGCGGCGCGATGCGGCGTCCAGGTGTCAAAGTTTTCGACATCGGGTTGACCCACGGCCGGCGTTCGAGTCAGCCTGTCGAGCAGTAGCCGTTGCGCGCCACACAGGGTTGGCCGCCAACAATCATTCAAACCGGGCGCCAGCAGACCGTCGTCAGGGCAGCTGTCGGTCGTCAGCGGCGCTTCCAGCAGCGTGCTTTATCGGCATCATCCACTGCGGTAACACCTCAAGAGGACGCCATGTCGACCACCTTGACCAGCCAGGGCCAGGTCACCATTCCCAAGTGCACAGGTGATGAACTGCAACTGGGTGAATTCAACCTGTTGACCGCTGCGCCGGCGGTGTTCTCGGTCCATGCTGCAGGGAAAGTGGAAGTAGAAGTGCAAATGGAAATGGAAATGGAAATGGAAGTGGAAGTTGTCGTGCACCCGCCTCGCCCAGCCAAGGCCGTGCGGCGCGAATTCCAGGACCGTTTCGACGCCGTCCGCAGCAGCGCAGGTGTACGCTGGAGGTCAGTACGCTGAACAGATTTGCGCTGGACCAGGGACGAGTTGATGAAACTGCTGAACGCGGACGATGGCTGCTGCGGGTCGATACCAACGTCCTGGTAGACGGTCTGCAAGCTGATCCGAGGCGGGCGAAGGCGTCGATCGGCCAATGGCGCGCGCAGGCCAGCATCCACCCACTGGCCATCAACCCGATCCTCGATGACGGGATGCCGGGATGCCGTTGTCGTTTTCGACGCTGGAAGTCATCGCGCCCTGAAGTTGGTGTTGGCGCTTTCCAGGGCGGCTCGGTGCGATGGCGACAGTCCGCACTGGCGCATGACGACTGGTGCCGGCGTGCTGACCGTTGAGTGTAGTAAACATAGCCTCAAAAACGTAGTAATCGTGCCACGCAGTTCCCACGGGGGATAGTTTCGAGGTCAAGCGCGAACGCAAGTCCTTGATTCGTCGTGTAAACAAGTAGTAATGCTGCCACATTCATTTAGATCGCCGGCTTCTGCGATTTTGAGCAAGTCCGGCAACAGCACCGCGCCTCGACCGTGGCGTGCTGTCGTGGCCTGAATTCGCAGCATGAGTGCGTTCGCAAAGCGGTCGATGCGCTGCTCCTCCAAGACCAGGCGCTCGAGCAACTGCTGCCCCTGGTCAACCTGCTCCTGCACGCAGAACCCGGTCAACCATCGAACCAGTCCGGTGGGCGGGTGCAACGGCGCGATGAACAGCGACCGCGGATCGCAGCATCCGCACCAGTACATGCTCGACAATACAAACGCCAAGGTCGGCGCTGAGCATTCCGGTGCTGCGCGCAGCGAGCCGCTGTCGAACCCATGGGCAAGCCGCCGGAGTTCGCCACGCGACAGGCCAAGAGCTCGTCGCCGCCGGCGCAGCAACTGCCGCAGCAGCGCTTCGCATTGCATCAGCACCGAGCGGGCGCATGCGTCCGCGCGAGGCCTTGCCATCAATGGCGCCAAAGGCGGCGGCGCGCGTCGCCTCGCCACCGGTAGCCAATGCGCGACCATTGCCGAGCGAGACGGCTTCGCCGACCAACGCAGCCTACGGCCCGTGCGGCGCCTGCGGCGCAACTCGTTCGTGAACAAGCGCCACCGAATCGCGACCGGCGCCTTGCCGGGCGGATGCCAACGAACCGTTGGCGGCACGAGGATATGCAGCACCATGACGGCTGCTCAGGCTATGGCGCGCACGGTCTGCTGAGCCGCGACGTAGCCTGACTCGCGCACCGCACGCTCACAGTGCGCAGCGGTCAACTGCAGCCCGATGCTGTCCCAGCTCGGGTCCTGCGTCAGCAGCGACTCGACGGCCCGGGTGAAGTAGTCCATCTGAACTTCGACGGGCCCGCGCAGCTGCGCGGCTGCATGCGCCTGCACGAATGAGTTCCACAGGGCCGGCCCGGCGTGCTCCAGGCGAAGACCCGCGCCCCAGGCCAGCGGCAGGAAGAACTCGGTGAACGTCGGACCGCTGTCCTCGGGGTATCGGCTGCAGTCGTAGCTCGCCAGACAGGTGGCGGCGTCAGCCGCATCGGCGATCCCCCGAAACTGCAGCTGCTCGATCATGAACCGCGCCACGATCTGCTCGTCGCCCGAGAGCTGGTACTGCGCCTTGTGCTCCAGCAGCTGCGACTGGCCGACCAGGAATGTGATCATGCGGTAACCCTGTTGCGCGAGCTGGTCATGCACGTCGCGCAGCCACTCCAGCCCGTGCTTGGACAGCCGCTGGGCCTCATCGCACAGCAGCACCACCACATGACCCTTGCGCAGCAGCAACTGTTCATGCAACCGGCGCATGAGAGCGAACCGCTTCTGCGCGTTGGACACCGGTTGCGGATCGCGCACGCCAGCTGCAGCAAGCAGCGCCGAGAAGAACGGCCCTTCATAGGCGCTGCGATGGTGCTCGCACGACAGGCGCAGCACCAGCAGGTCAGGCCGCTGGCGGCCCAGGTGCAGGCTGATGTACTCGATCGCGTGGGTCTTGCCCATGCGCGGCCGGGCATGGATCAGCGCCCCCGGGATCGTCACCCGCACGCACAGCTCCACCAGGTCCACGAATTCCTGGATTGCCGCCGTGGCGACCCGGTAGTGGCGCCGGCTCAGCGGGTGGTTCGCAAGCGTCAGCCCGCCCGTCGGCAGTGCGGGCGGTGCAGCCCCGCGCCGCGGGCGCTGTGCGGCGCGCCCAGGTGCCGAGCCGGCCGGTGTAGCGGGCGTCAGGCCCTTGTTGCCGGAACTGGGGACCGCCGTAGCGACTGAGGTGTCAGATGGCTGCATCAATGCTCCTTCGCGACAGGCTGTCATCAACAGGCGTGCCGCACAGATGGCCGGAGTGTGGGAGGGCCCGGCCGCCGCCCGTCGGCGCCGGGTGCGCCCGAATGGATTTGCGGTAGCTCGCTCTTGCCGCGACGCAGCGTCAGCGGGCGAAGCCCGGCGGAATGCGTAGCCGTTTGGCCTTGACAGGCCCCGTGGCGAGTTGACCCAGTACGGGCGACACGGGAGGGCCGGCGGCAGGTGTGGAGGCTGCGCAGGGCTGATGCCGATCGCGCTGCACCCGAGCGATGTCGCTGGCCGCGCGTTTGAGCTTGCCTGCCTTGCGTCGTCGCTGTTCGACGAACGCGTCGATCGGGTTCTGGCCCTCGTCCACGTTCAACTCCTTCGCACGCTTGGCCTTGAAGAACTCGCGGCGCAGCCACATTGAGTGCGGTTCGTGCCGCCAGATCGAAGAAGCCAGCAAGGGCTGGAGGATTTGCCCGTCTTCGGTGATGGCGGTGAGCTGGCGCAGGTCACTCGGATCGGCGTGCACCCGCAGGCGCTGACCGAGAAGGCGTGCCGACCGCGTCAATTCGTCGCTCGTGTAGCGCACGTGCATGAAGGTGATGTACGGGCGCAGGCCGTTGGCGGTGCTGCCGTGAACCCGGCACAGCACCGGGTCGTGCAGCAGTGTCGGCTGCTCGCGCAGCAACGGCGGCAGATGGCGTAGCTGCACCGCCGGCTCGCCAGACTCGCCGAGCGTGCCCATGACATGGCGACGCATCACCTCCAGCGGCGTGTGGCCGCCCAGGCTCGAGTGCGGCGTGCCGTGGTAGTTCCAGATCGTAACGCCGAGCAGTTCATCCAGCTCCTGCACCGTCACCAGCAAACGCAGACTGTCTTCGGGCCGTCGCAAGCGGGCAAGCGTTGCCTTCGCGCCTTCCGGACCCGGCAATGCGCCGGGAAGTCGGCGCGACAGGGTCCGGGTGACGGTGCCGAAGAAGCGTTCGATGAACGGTCGATCGTCAGGCTGGTAGGCTGGGCCGAAGTCGGCCGTGCACCCAAGCGTCTCGCACAAGACGTCCAGGCTTGTCGTGGCCAGATGTGCCCGTGCGTTGTCCAGTCTCATCTGGCGCCAACAGGCATAGCGCGTGGCCTCGATGCTGTGCGAGACGAAACCCCCTGTCGGCAATAGTCGCAGCCCCGGCAGGGTCACAGCAGGCAGGCCTTGAGGTGTGACGGCGTGCTTGATGGTCTCCACGACATGGGTGCGATTGCACTCGCGGGCCAGGCTCAAATGCCAGCCGAGGATGCAGCGGGTGGCCACGTCGATGATTGCCAGCAACCACACCCGCTCGATCTCCCAGACGTGTTCGTTGCCCATCGGATCGACGTCGAGTACCTTCAGTCGCAGGTCCATCTTGTGGGCGTCGAATTCGACGGTGTCGAATGCCAACAGCGCCGCGCGTTCGGGCAAGCGGCGCAATGCCGAGGACGGCTTGATGCGCGCGCCGGCCACACGCGCGGCCAGGTCGGCGTCTCCAGTGATCCAGCCTCGCAGGGTGCGGGCGAGGCTGCGCACCGCCTTGTCCGACTGATTGAGTGGGTAGTCACGCGTCGTGAGGCCGAGATCGCGACAGGCCTGCCGAAACCGCTCGGCGGCGGCCTTGACGTTCTTGAGTCGACCGAGTTCACCACCGGGCGCGAGGTGAACGCGTCCGCTGGTGAGCTCGCGGCGCAGCGCCATCTCGAGCGCCGGAAAGCGCGCCAGCAGCTGCGCGAAAGCGCCGGCGTTACCGGCCTTGGTGTGGACCAGCACCTTGGGTGCCGACAATCGTTCGTAGGGCTTGACGCGAACCTGCGGCACCAGCGCCCGCCAGCCCCAAATGCGCCCGTCGGCGTGGGGGCGCAGTGCACGAGCAAGGAGCCGGTGCACGGTGCGGCGATCGACGCCGAGCGCCTCGATCTCGGACACCGGCGTGCCGCCAACGTAGGCTCGCAGGGCGTCGCGCCGCACCCGGTAGGTCGACTGTGCCGCGTCGGCGAGTACGCGGTCGTCGATCTGCGGCCACTCTTGCAGTCGCAGCGACGATTTGTCCAGGCGGGGGCGGGCAGGCATGGCAACGTTCAGACTCGACGGAACCGGCTTGCGCCGTTCAGACGCTCCGTGGCCAGGTCCGGGCTGCGAACTCGGCCAATGGCCAGCAGCCAGTACAGCGATGCGACAACCTCGTCCGGGTCGTCGTGGTCGAAGTGGTTGATGAGGTCGTCGAGGGCTGTGTACTGCGCGAGCTGCACAACGATCGACTGCTCCAACAGCGGCTTGCGGTAGCGCCGATAGCTCACAAGCACCGGAACGATCTGTGCCCAATTGGCCACGGGCACTTCCCACGAGGCGATGATCTCCGGCGTGATGAGGCGCACCGGGTGATCGTGCAAGCGCTTGGGCGCCGCTGTGGCGTTCGCCTCGGGTGAGACGTCTGGCGTGACGGCATCGACACGCGGGTTCCAAAGAAGCCAGAACTCTGCAGCTACGGTGCCGCGGAGTTGTACCCAGAAGTCGATCATCGCGGAGGTGCGGCCTGCCATACGTGACGGGCGCTCGCAAAACGATGTGACCTGTGGGTTGGCCTCGAGGGCGATCCAGCAGCGCCAGGCGTCGTAGCTGCCCAGGCTCAAGCGGCGAACCAGTTTGGGGCTGAACACCTCCAGCCGCCGACGCCATCCGGCGGCCGGCAGCGGCAGGGGCTGCGTGTAGGTGGAACGGGGCATCGCAGGATGAAAAAACGCAATGGGGACGGGTACTTGGCGGCAGCGGGTTGCCATCGAGGCAACATTACTACCAAAGCATCGACGGTGGCAAGTTCACTACTCGAAAACAAGTAGTAATCGTGGCTACACAGGTCGAGCGCGTGGCGCTTCTGTCGAGGAGGAGATCAAGAAGACCGGGGTGGCAGGTTTACTACTCTTCACGGTGGTGGGTGGGG
>JBBRPV010000157.1:0-6016 GCA_038227445.1 Burkholderiales bacterium
CGTTGGTTCGGTCATTCCCACAACGATTTCGCGGCGAACGAAGTGACCGCCCGCGCCTCGACCAAGGGCAGACTAACCCGATAGAGTTGCTTGACGAAAGAAAAGAGGTAACGCCAGCCACTTGACTGCAGCCCGCGACGGTGCTCGCACCCTTTGAGCCGCCAGTGTCCGCCTCTACCGGTAGGCGCGGTTCGCTTGTCGCCCTGGATGACGAGTTTCTTGTACACGCCGCCGTAGGGGTCGCTCATGACGATCTCTTCGAAGCCCTCGCCGCCGGTGAAGTTGCCGGCCGAGAAGAGGTCGATGCCGGTCACCTTGAGCTTGGTGCTGGTCAGGCTGCCGGTATAGCGGCCGATGCCGAACTGCCCCAGGTGCGTGGCGCAGACCTTGCCTTGCTCGAACAGCGGCGCGACCAGCCCGTAGGCGATGCCGCGGTGCGCTGCGCACTCGCCCACCGAGTAGATGCGCGGGTCGGTGATGGTCTGCATCGTGTCGTTGACGACGATGCCGCGCTGGCAGTGCAGGCCACAGGCTTCGGCCAGCGCGGTGTGGGGGCGGATGCCGGCGGCCATCACCACCAGGTCGGCGGGGATCTCCTGGCCGTCCTTGAACTGCACCGCCATGACCCTGCCGTCCTTGCCGGGGATCAGCGCCTGCGTCTGCGCACCGATGAGGAACTTGATGCCGCGTTCCTCCAGCGACTTCTGCAGCAGCTGCCCCGCGACGTCGTCGAGCTGGCGCTCCATCAGCCAGGGCATGATGTGCACGACAGTCACCTGCATGCCGCGGCGCATCAGGCCGTGGGCGGCCTCCAGGCCGAGCAGGCCGCCGCCGATCACGACCGCGTGTTTGTACTTGGTGGCCGCATCGATCATGGCCTGTGTGTCGGCGATGTCGCGGTAGGCCAGCACGCCTTGCAAGTCCCGGCCCGGCACGGGCAGGATGAAGGGCAGCGATCCCGTCGCCAGCAGCAGCCGGTCGTAGGCGGCCTCGGTGCCGTCGGCGGCGCGCACCACGCGGCGGGCGCGGTCGATCTGCGTCACCGTCTTGCCAGTGTGCAGGGTGATGCCGTGCTCTTCATACCAGGCCAGCGGGTTGAGGACGATCTCGTCCAAGGTCTGCTCGCCGGCCAGCACGGGGCTGAGCAGGATGCGGTTGTAGTTGGGGTGCGGCTCGGCACCGAACACGGTGATGTCGTACAGGTCGGGTGCGATCTTCAGCAACTCTTCCAGCGTGCGCACGCCGGCCATGCCGTTGCCCACCATCACGAGCTTCATCTTCTTCATCGGGTGGCCCTCGAAGGGTTTCATGCGGTGCGCTCGACATGGCTATGGCGCATGTAGAGGAAGTCCAGCACCTCCTTGCGGCAGTGCGCATAGGCGCGGTCCTCGACCATCTCGACCCGGTTGCGCGGGCGCGGCAGGTCGACTTGCAGCACTTGGCCGATGGTGGCGGCTGGGCCGTTGGTCATCATCACGATGCGGTCGCTCAGCAGCACGGCCTCATCGACATCGTGGGTGACCATCATCACCGTCGCACCCGGGCTGGTGTCGGTCTTGGCCACGATCTTCATCAGCTCGTCCTGCAGGCGCGCCCGTGTCAGAGCGTCCAGCGCGCCGAAGGGCTCGTCCATCAACAGCATCTTGGGCTCCATCGCCAGCGCGCGTGCGATACCGACGCGCTGCTTCATGCCGCCCGAGATTTCGTGCGGGCGCTTGGCCGCGGCGTGGCCCATGCCGACCAGTTCCAGCGCGGCCAGCGAGCGTTCACGCAATTGCGCCTTGCCCTCGCGGTCGGCGAAGACACGCTCCACCGCCAGGTACACGTTGTCATGGCAGCTCAGCCAGGGCAGCAGTGAATGGTTCTGGAACACCACGCCGCGGTCGGGGCCGGGGCCCTTGAGTTCGCGGTCGTCAAGCAGCAGCACGCCGGCTGTGGGGTTGGTCAGGCCAGCCACCAGGTTCAGCAGCGTCGATTTGCCGCAGCCCGAGTGGCCGATCAGCGAGACGAACTCGCCGCGCTGAATGTCGAGCGAGATGTCGCGCAAGGCGACGAAAGGGCCGCGTTTGGTCGCGAAGGTCATCCCCACTTCGTTGATCTGCAGCATCGGCTTGTCGTTCCGGCTCATGGTGCCTGCCCTCAGCTGTAGTCGAAACGCTTGGCGATTGCCATCAGCAGCCACTCGAGCAGCAGCCCGACGAAGCCGATGACGAAGATCGCGACGATGATGTGAGCCACGTTGAGGTTGTTCCACTCGTCCCAGACCCAGAAGCCGATGCCCACGCCGCCCGTCAGCATTTCGGCCGCCACGATCACCAGCCAGGCCGTGCCGACGCTGAGCCGCACACCGGTCAGCATGTAGGGCATGACCGAGGGCAGCAGGATGCGCGTGGCGATCTTCCATTCGCTCAGCTTGAGCACGCGGGCCACGTTCAGATAGTCCTCGGGCACGCGCTGCACGCCGACCGCGGTGTTGATCACCATGGGCCAGATCGAGCAGATGAAGATGGTCCAGATGGCGGCCGGGTCGGCCGACTTGAAGACCAGCAGGCCGATCGGCAGCCAGGCCAGCGGCGATACCGGCTTGAGCAGGCTGATGAGCGGCGACACCATGCGGTTCAGCGTGGCGAAGCGCCCGATGACAAAGCCCAGGGGGATGCCCACCAGCGCTGCCAGGCCGAAGCCCAGACCCACCCGTTCCAGTGATGCGAGCACGTTCCAGCCGATGCCCTGGTCGTTCGGGCCTTTGTCGTAGAACGGGTTGGCGAACAGCTTTACGGCGGCGTCGAAGGTGGCCAGCGGCGTGGGGAAGTCGCCGCCCTTTTGCGTCAGCAGCGCCCAGATGCCGACCAGCAGGGCCATGCCGGCCAGCGGCGGCACGACGTGACCGAATAGCGCGCGCCAGTCGAACGGGTCGCGCACCGGCCGGGGGGCCGCCGGCGTGTCGATCCGGCGCGCCTTGGCGGCCTGCTCTGACGCGGCCGCCGGGGCCGAGGCTGCCTCGCGCGGCGAGTGGAATACAGCGCTGACCATGCTGGCCTGCCTCAGGCCGCCGCAGCGGCCTTGATCTTGAAACTGTCGGCGTACTTGGCCGGGTCCTTGCCGTCCCACACCACGCCATCGATGAGCTTGCTGCTGCGCAAGTCGTTCTTGGGCACACTCACCTTGACTTGTGCGGCGGCCTGCTTGTACAGCTCGGTCTGGTTGATGGCCTTGGCGACTCCCAGGTAGTCGGGGTGGTCCTTCAGCAGGCCCCAGCGTTTGTGCTGGGTCAGGAACCACATGCCGTCGCTCAGGTAGGGGTAGTTCACGGCCCCATCGTTGAAGAACTTCATGTGGTTGGGGTCGTCCCAGGTCTTGCCCAGGCCGTTCTGGTAGCGGCCCAGGATGCGCTGGTTGATGGCATCGACGCTGGTGTTGACATAGCTCTTGTCGGCGATGGTCTCGGCCATCTTGATCTTGTTGACCAGGCTGGCGTCTATCCAGCGGCTGGCTTCAAGCACGGCCATCACCACGGCGCGTGCCGTATTGGGGTACTTCTTGACGAACTCGCCTGTCGTGCCCAGCACCTTCTCGGGATGGTCCTTCCAGACGTCCTGACTGGTGGCTGCGCTGACCCCGATGCCGTCGATGATGGCGCGGTGGTTCCAGGGCTCGCCGACGCTGAAACCGTCCATGTTGCCCACGCGCATGTTGGCCACCATCTGCGGCGGCGGCACCGTGATCACCTTGGCGTCCTTGAACGGGTTCACGCCGTAGGTGGCCAGCCAGTAATACAGCCACATCGCATGGGTGCCCGTGGGGAAGGTCTGGGCGAAGGTGTATTCGCGCTTCTCGGCCGCCATCACCTTGGCCAGGCTGGCGCCGTCGACGGCCCCTTTGTCCGCCAGCTTCTTGGACACGGTCAGTCCTTGCCCGTTGTTGTTGATGGTCATCAGCACGGCCATGTCCTTCCTGGGGCCACTGACCCCCAGATGCACGCCGTACACCAGCCCATACAGCACGTGGGCCATGTCGAGTTCGCCGTTGACCAGCTTGTCGCGCACGCCGGCCCAGCTGGCTTCCTTGGTCGGGATGATCTTGACGCCGTACTTCTCGTCGAACTTCAGCACCGAAGCCATCACCACCGAAGCGCAGTCGGTCAGCGGGATGAAGCCGATGCGCACTTCCTTCTTCTCCGGCGCGTCCGAGCCCTGGGCCCAGGCGCCGCCCGGCAAGGCCGTTCCAGCGGCCAGCGCGGCCGAGCCCTTGATGAACTGCCTGCGCTCTCCGCTCATGAGATCCCCTTGCTTGACCATGACTTGCTCCCGCGTGTCGACCAAAAACAAAAAAGGCGTCGCGACCGCAACGCCACGGTGAACCGTGTGCGTTGCTGGTCGGACGCCTTTGCCCGAATCCTCGATCAGCCCCCACGCCGTTGTGCGGGCTTCTCATCCAACCCTACGCAGGTTGCATGCCAACTTGCCCAGCGGGGTGACCCCCTGCGGGCGACCCTGACAGCGCACCACCGCACACCGCCGGCGCCCGCGATTGGTGCGGTGCAGCAGCTCGTCGTTGGTGCGGTGCAGCAGCTCCGTCGTTGGTACGGTGCAGCAGCCGGTCGTTGGTGCGGTGCAGTCGCCCGACGGCGTGCGTCCTCAGGCGGGCGGTTGCAGCAGATCGCGTGCGGCGACGATGCGCTCTGCCACCTGACCCAGCCGCTGCCCGCGGTCCATGGCCAGCTTGCGCAGGTGGGCGAAGGCTTGCTCTTCCGACAGGCCGATCTCGTTCATCAGCATGCCCTTGGCACGCTCGACCAGCTTGCGTTCAGACAACTGGCTCTGCGCCAGCTCAAGCTGGCCGCGCAGCGCGCGGTCCTGCTCGAACCGGGCAATCGCCACCTGCAGCACGGGCAGCAGGCGGTGGGCCTGCAGGCCGGCGATCACGTAGGCGCTGACGCCCGCTTTCAGGGCCTGCTGCATGGGTGCGCTGGCGGCGTCTTCGCTGAACACCACCACCGGCCGCGGGCATGCGGCCGACATCGCGCCCAGGTGCTCCAGTGTGTCTCGCGATGGCGACTCGCTGTCGACGATGACCACATCGGGCTGCAGCCGCAGCACACAGTCGTGGATGAGCAGTGCCGAGTCCAGCACCCCCACCACCAGGTGCCCCTGGCGTGACAGTTCGTCGTGGATCAGGCTGACGCGGTGGGCGCCGTCGTCGATGAGCAGGATGCGCAGCGCCGTCGGGCCGCTGGATTCGACGGCAGCCAAGGCAGGGGCAGGGGAGCGCGGTGTTCGGGCCACCTCACGCCAGGGCGCAACTTCCGTGCCGGCTTTCCGTGCCCGGCTGACGGCCGCGGCGGGGTGCGTGGCGAGCGTGGCGAGCGTGGCGAACATGGTCATCGGCCGGTTCGGCCAGCCGGGCTGTGCCCCCTGCCATGACCCCCCCCCAGCTCAGCCTGAAGCTGCTCGCACCCAGCCGCCTGGACCTGGCCACCCTCGGCCAAAAAGTCGGCCCCCACGAGTTCGCCTACCTGCGCGCCATCGCCGAAGGTTTAAATAGCGACGCCGCCGCGCGGCGCTACCTGGGCGTCAACCACGCCGCCGAGACCGCCGGCATGCACCGTCTGGTCGTCGACCGCATCCGCGCCGTCGCGCGCCGCCGTCCGGGCGTAGGGGTCGATTCGGCCTGGCGGCTGCTGGGCATCGCGCTGGAGCCGCGCAGCCCTGCGCAATCAAACCCGCCGTCCATCGATCAATGGGCCCAAGTGCAAGGCCTGGAAGGCTGGTCGCAGCGCGAGCTTTTGGACATGTACACCGAGCACTTCGGCGCCCCCGACGCCACTGCGCAGCACCGGGCCCGCAGGGCAGGCCGCTTGCGCAAACGCTGCCTGGCCCTGCTGCGCGAGCTTGAAAGTACATGCGCCAGCCCGGCGGCAAGCTCCGACTTGCTGGACGGCTGGGTCCCAGATGCCCTGGCCTCAAACCTGAAATCGTTCGGCGTGCTGACGCTGAGCGACCTGCGCGAGCGTATC
>JBBRPV010000158.1:0-6005 GCA_038227445.1 Burkholderiales bacterium
AAGGCGCTGGTCCTGGAGGCGCCGGATCCGGGCGCGCTGGAAGACCTGTTGGCCGAGGGGCATGCCCTGAAGCTGCTGGCTCATCCCGATCTCATGGATGGCGCTGACCCTCGCAGCAAGGCGCTGCATGAATCGCGCGACAAGGAAGACGTTCGCCAAGAACACGCCAGGGAAGCGCTGGGCAAGCGGGAGGTCTTCATCCGGCTGGCCGCCCCGGACATGGAAGCACGGCTGATCGACCTGTATCGCGGTGCCCGCAACGCGATGCAGGAAGGTGGCGCCAACACCATGTTCCTGGCGCTGGGCTTCCTGGTGTGGAATCGCGATGACAAGCCGGGCCAACGCATCAAGGCGCCTCTGATCTTGTTGCCAGTCACGCTGAACCGCAAGAGTGCGCGATCGGGCTTCACGATGACGTCCCACGAGGACGAGGCGCGCTTCAACCCGACGTTGCTGGAGATGCTGCGGCAAGACTTCAAGCTGGATCTCGGAGTGGGCGACGGCGAATTGCCACGGGACGATACCGGCATCGATGTCGCCGCCATCTGGCGCCGCGTGGCGCACGCCATCAAGGACGTCAAGGGTTGGGAGGTTTCGGAGGACGTGGTGCTGTCCATGTTCTCGTTCGCGAAGTTCCTGATGTGGAAGGACCTCACCGAACGGACTGAGCAACTTCGCCAGAGCCCCGTCGTCAAGCACCTCATCGACACGCCGCGTGAGGCGTATGCGTCCAGCGTGGCCTTCCCAGAAGCGCGGCGGCTCGACGCCGAGTTCTCACCCCAGCAGACCTTCTGCCCGCTACCCGCTGACTCATCGCAGTTGTCGGCCGTCATGGCCGCAGTCAAAGGCAAGGATTTCGTGCTGATCGGCCCGCCCGGCACCGGCAAGAGCCAAACCATCTCAAACCTCATTGCCCAG
Source organism: Burkholderiales bacterium (assembly GCA_038227445.1). Taxonomy (GTDB): domain Bacteria; phylum Pseudomonadota; class Gammaproteobacteria; order Burkholderiales; family Burkholderiaceae_C; genus LMDS01. The sequence goes on from JBBRPV010000158.1 coordinate 919, forward strand.
TGCATGGCCGAAGGCAAGCGGGTGCTGTTCGTTGCCGAGAAGATCGCGGCACTCGACGTGGTGTACCGGCGCCTGCGGGAGGTGGGCTTGGGCGAGTTCTGCCTGGAACTGCATTCCAACAAGGCGCGCAAGCTGGACGTGCTGGCGCAATTGGCGAAATCTTGGGAAGCCCAGGGCAGCGTGGACCAGGTGGCATGGCAGGCTGAGGCACAGCGACTGAAGAAGATTCGCGACGAGCTGTCCGCCTACGTCGAACGCTTGCACCACAGGCACCCGAACGGCTGGACCATCTATGGCGCGATCGGCCGCGTGGTGGGCGGTGAAACTCTCCCGCAGCTGAAGTTCACCTGGCCTTCCTTGTCGGGCCACGATACCCAGGAGATGGCCAGGCTGCGCGACATCGCCGATCGGCTGGAGGTGAACTTGACCGCAGTCGGGCCGCACGACCTGAACGGCGGGGCGCTGGTCTCCATCGGCCGCACCGAATGGTCACCGAAGTGGCAACAGCTTGCTGTGGAAGCGGCTGAGTCGGCGGCGTTGGCGGCGCAGGACTTGGCTGACGCCTATGCCCGATTTGCCACAGCAGGCGGCCTGCCGGCATGTGGACTCGAACGTCATGCGCGCGGCGCCATCTGCGTACTGGCGAAGACCTTGCCAGCTGCACATGGGCATGACTGGAGCTTCCTGGTCACACCGGACGCCGCCGCGATCTGCGTCGAACTGAAGTCTGCTGCAGGGCTGGCCGGCCAGCATCGGCAGATCAACGCGGAGATGAGCGCACCTTGGACCGTGGAGCAGTCGGCCGCGCTTGTAGCCGCGCTTCGGCTTCTGGAAGAGCGGGAAGAGGTTCACGGGCAGCTTGGTGCGGCGTGGCCCGCCCACATGGCGGAGGAACTCAGCAGTGGCCTGCAACTGCTTGAGCAGATCGAGACGCGACGAGCGCAACTGTCCGTCAGGTACACGTCGCAGATAGAAACGCTGAACGTCTCCCAGATGCAGCGTGAATGGGCGAAGGCCGAAGGCTCGATCTGGCCGCTGTCCTGGTTGGGCAAGCGAAAAGTGCGAGCCCAGTTGGAGGCCGTCATCGAGGGGGCGGGAGAGCCCAAGGTCGCCGAAGACCTGGCCTCGTGGGTGGCCATACGGGCCCTGCGCGATCAGGTGGCCGACGTCAACCCTGGAGCTCCGATACAAGAGGTGTGGGCCGGCCTGAAGACGCGGCTGGATGTCGCACGGAGCGCACTGCGCACGAACAGCTGCCTCGAAGCGGCTCGCTCAGACCGCACCTGGGAGGACATGGGCCTGGAAGCCGCCGCACAAGGTCGCTGCGGCGAACGCTGGTCGGCAGAAGTGACGCGGCTGCGCCGGCTGCGAACCCTGGACGCGGATATTGAAGCCAGGGCCGACCGGCTCACGTTCTGCGATGGGTTGTGGCAAGGCCGCGCGACCCGGCGAGACTTGCTCGGCGCGGCCATGGCGTTCGAGCGCGAGCGGCTTGCCGTTTGCGGAAACGGCGGCGGCAGCGGCAGCCTGCGCGGTGACCACCCCGAGGTGGCGCAAGGGCAGTGTGGCGCACGCCTGCAAGCGGAACATGGCCGCATGACCCAGCGCACGGCCGTGGAGCAGGCCCTACTGGCCCACGACGGCCTTGCAGTGCGCACGCAGCGCCTTTGGCAGGGACTGGGCACAGACCTTGGCCTCGTCGACAGGGCACTCAAGTTCCACAGCTCTCTGCATGCGGCGGTCACCGGCTTGGCCCAGCAAGGGCTGGATGCGTCTGAACTCCGAAACGGTCTCCAGAGTCTGATCGCCGATAGGAATCAGCTGCTAGCGCCCGGCGCACCGGTAGCCGTGGCCGGTGCGGAGTATCTGGAGGCGTGGGCGCAGGTGTCGCCCTCCATCGAACGCCTGGCGGAGCTCGGCGCCTTCGCTGAGCCCACGAAGCAGGAGTGGCTGAGCCTTGGGGCGTCGGATCTGATAGACCGATCCCGCCGCATCAGCGCCCAGCAGGCGGGTCTACGAACCTGGTGCGCCTGGCGCAAGGTTCGTGTCGAAGCCATCTCGGCAGGCCTCGGTTCGATGGTCGCAGCCATCGAGCCAGGGGCATTGGCCGGAAAGGACATTCAGGCGGCTTTCGAGGTCAACTATTGCCGCTGGTGGTTGTCGACGGTCGTCGAGGATGAAGCCGTCATCCGAACGTTCATCTCCGCCGAGCACGAGCGGCGCATCGGAGACTTCCGTGCGCTGGACGACAAGTTCACCGACATCACGCGGCAGTGGATTCGAGCGCGCCTGTGCGCTGAACTGCCATCGGTGGAGTCGGTCAACAAGAACACCGAGTGGGGCGTGCTCCGGCACGAGGTCAACAAGAAGAAGCGGCACCTGCCTCTCAGAGAGCTGCTGTCCCGCATCCCATCTGTGGTGCTGCGGCTGACACCGTGCCTCCTCATGAGCCCGCTGTCGATTGCGCAGTACTTGTCGGCCGACGCCAGCAACTTCGACCTGGTTGTGTTCGACGAAGCGTCTCAAATCCCGGTCTGGGACGCCATCGGCGCAATGGCACGTGGCCGCCAGGTGGTGATGGTGGGTGACCCCAAGCAATTGCCGCCTTCCAACTTCTTTGATCGCGCCGAGTCCGACGCTGACGACGAAGACGTTGAAGGCGATCTCGAAAGCATCCTCGACGAGTGCCTGGGCGCCAGCTTGCCTACGCGCAACCTCAGCTGGCACTACCGATCCAGACACGAAAGCCTGATCGCGTTTTCAAACTCCCGCTACTACAACGGGAGCTTGGTCACCTTTCCTTCGCCGGTCACGGACGACCGGGCCGTGAGCTTTCACCACATGAAGGGTGTCTATGAAAAGGGCGGGGCACGCATCAACAAGCCAGAGGCCAAGGCGCTCGTTGCCGACCTTGTAGGCAGGCTTAAGTCACCCGGATTTCGCGAATCGAAGTTGACGATTGGCGTCGTGACCTTCAACACGGAGCAACAGGCACTCATCGAAGACCTGCTCGATGAAGCCCGGCGCAGCGATCCGTCGATCGAACCGTTCTTCGCAGAGGTCGAGCTTGAGCCCGTTTTCGTCAAGAACCTGGAAAGCGTTCAGGGCGACGAGCGAGACATCATGTACTTCTCGATCACCTACGGCCCTGACGCTTCGGGCGCCGTGTCGATGAACTTCGGGCCCTTGAACCGTGACGGCGGTGAACGGCGGCTCAATGTGGCGGTGACACGAGCGCGGCACGAGCTTCGGGTATTTTCAAGCCTGAAAGGCGAGCAGATGGACTTGGCTCGCACCCAGGCACTCGGCGTACGGGATTTGAAGCACTTCCTGGAGTTCGCTGAACGTGGCCCGCGCGCGCTCGTCGAGGCCACGATGGGCAGCCGCGGCGACTTCGAAAGCCCATTCGAGGAGGCCGTTGCCGCCGCCCTTTCCCGCAAGGGCTGGCAAGTCCACACACAAATCGGCGCATCGGCGTTCCGCGTGGATCTCGGTGTCGTGCATCCCGACATGCCGGGCCGGTATCTGACGGGCGTCGAGTGCGACGGTGCCACCTACCACCGTTCGGCCACGGCCCGGGATCGAGACAAACTGCGAGAGCAGGTTCTGCGCGGCCTGGGCTGGGAGATCGTGCGCGTCTGGTCGACCGACTGGTGGATAGACCCACGGGGGACGATCGAGCGCGTGCATGCGCAGCTGGAAGCCTTGCTGGACGCCGACCGACAGAAGCAGAGCGCGGGCAAGCTGGCGCGCGCGGCAGCCGAGGAGGCCATCGCCAAGGCCGCGATGCCGAAGGTCAATGATCACGCTCGGCCGGTCGTGGCGCCGGAGCTTGCGACCTCGTCGCCTCAGGAAGAGCAATCGGTCGAAATTGCGTCAAATGGCGGTGCGGCAGCAAGTGCATCGAAGCCAAGCCGCGAACCGAGTCGATTCGTAGAGGCGAATCCGCTAGAAGCCGTCAGCGAAGCGCAGGTCGACGCGGCGCTCTTCTTCGACGCCAGGTACGAAGCGATCCTCGTCGCGATGGTGAGGCATGTCGTCGAGGTCGAAGGCCCAGTACTCGACACCGTGCTGGCACGCAGGATCGCGCGCGCGCATGGATTCGCCAGGACCGGCGCCCGCATTCAAGAACGTGTTGAACAGCGGGCCGCTGGCGAATTCGCTTGCACCGAAGAGGAGGGGGTGGGCACGTTCTACTGGCCGAAGCACATCGAACCAGGTTCTGTGGTGCCGTATCGATCCCCAACTGAGGACACTGCATTTCGGGGTGTGGAGGAGATCTGCATGCAAGAGCTGGCCTCGCTTGCCCAACAGATTCGCGGACAGGGGTTGAGCGGCGAAGACGCCTTGATCACCATGGCACGAGAGTTGGGGTTGCAGCGGCTGCGTGCGGCCAGCCGAGGGCGGCTTGAGGCGGCGCTCGGGGCCGGCGTCTAGCCCGGCCACAGCCGCCACAAGGCGATGAGCTACGAGCGCAGGCAGCAGTTCGAAACAGAACAGAGGGGCCGCACGGTGGGCGCTTGTTTCCAGGCTGCGTGAAGTAACCGTGGCTGCCCTTCAGGACAGTAGTTTCTGGAAGACACTCGTGACACGAGGTACACCGGGGGCATTCAACCTGGTGAATGTCGTCACAGTTTTCGGCCGTATGCACTGCTGAGCACTGGCAAGGAAGCGCCAGACAAGTGGCGCGCGGCAGAAATCGCTGCGCCGGCGCATCGATCTACTTGGTATCGGTGCCTGTTCGCCGGATCGATCTGGTACGGCGACGTGATGCATGGCCCGCGCGTGCCCGTCAAAGGGCAACTGCGCAAGACCTACCTCGTCTCGCTGATCGACGATGCTTCGCGGCTGGTCGCCCACAGCGCGTTCTGCCTGGGCGAGACCGCGCTCGATGTCGAGGGCGTGCTCAAGCAGGCGCTGCTGCGCCGGGGCGTGCCCATCAAGCTGGTTGTCGACAACGGCGCGGCCTACCGGGCCAACACCCTGCAAGGCGTTTGCGCGCTGCTGGGCATCCACCTCATCTTCTGCCGGCCTTACGCGCCCGAGGGAAAAGGAAAGTTGGAGCGCTGGCATCGGACGTGCCGAGA
>JBBRPV010000159.1:0-5900 GCA_038227445.1 Burkholderiales bacterium
CTGGCCCGCTCGATGATCCGCTTGTCCGGCATGACCGAGAAAACAGCCGAGCAACCCGACGGCAACATCGAGATCAAGGCAACTGGCTTGCGCCCCGGCGAGAAGCTGTTCGAAGAGCTGCTGATCGGCGACAACGTGGTGCCCAGCGGCCATCCGCGCATCATGTCGGCACGAGAGCGCCACATCGACCCGGCACTGCTCGACAAGATGCTGGCATCGTTGAAGCAAGCCTGTGACAGCAACGATGTCGAGTCGATGCTGCGCCAGGTGCGCAACCTGGTGCCTGAATACCGGCCGGCCGATGAGGTCAATGCCGAGGTGGCGGCGGCGTTGGCGGGGCGCTAGGCTGCCGCAACAGGCGCCAGCCGAAGCAGCTGCAGACCGGCGAAACGCGTGAAGTCTCGGTCGAAGCTGACCAAGCGCAAGTTGGCCGAGGTGGCGAAGGCTGCGAGGTAGGCGTCGGTGAGCAAAAGAGCCGGCAAACCGGCTGCTGTCAGTCGGCGTAAATGGGTGTCGCAGCCGAGCGGCTCGCTGTACAGCCCCACCTCAGGCAAGCCCGCAAAGCGGTCATAGGCCGCGAGTGAGGACACCGCATCCAGTGCATCAGGCCCCATCAGCTTGGGCTGCGTCAGCAGGCGTACCAACCCCAACATGGTCACCCTGCAAAACCACAGCCGTTGTGCAGCTGCGCCCCGCCAGTAGGCCTGTGCAGCGCCGTGGTGCGGGTGCTGCTGCACAGCCAATGCCAGCCAGACATTGACATCGGGCAAGTCGCCGTCCGCTTCGTCAGAACCTGCGGCGTAGCTGCGCGACATGATCAGCCCTGCCCGTCCAGCAAGTCGAACAGGCCTGCGTTGCTGAGCAGGCCAGCAGGCAGGGGCTGGCCCAACGAGATGCTAGGGCAGACACTGCGCGCAGGCACGCTGTTGACTGCGGTCGTGCCGGCAAGCCCGCGCTCCACCAAGCGGCGAACCAGGTCTTTCATGGGCAAGCCTTCAAGTGCAGCGCGCGCCTTGAGCGTGCGGTAGAGGGCATCCGGCAGATCAATGGTGGTGCGCATAAACGCACATTAGCATATTTTGAGTGCATCAGCGACACCCTGTGAACGGCTGTCAGGAAGCGCTGTTTTCTGGCTGTGAAAGCGCAGTTCCAGGCATTGATGGTCGTTTGGATCGTGGACTGTCCGGTGGTGTTGCCGACCTTCAGGATCAGCCCGGCGCGTGGTCACACCACGGTGACGTTGAACCTATCGCAGAATTCGTCGATCTGCCGCGTCTTGAGCTTCTCGGCGCGCAGCTTGCGAAGCCCGCTGCGCTCGAAGATGGCGTAGGCGAACCCCTTGTTCATCTGCCGCGACACGTATCGGATCCCATCCCAGCGCGGACTCGCGTCGTGGATGGCCCGGGCCGAGGCCTGGCTCGTCGTGTAGTCGGCGGAGGCACTGATGTCGTTGTTCAGGCCCAGGGCCTTGAGCGCCGCCCCCGTCAGGTCTGCCAGGACCAACGTCTTGCGCCGTTCACAGATGAAGCGCACAACCGAGCGCTCGGTCAGTTCGGCGGCTGGCACCTCGTAGGTGCCCCCTGCGAACCGCCCGGACTCATGGATCACACTCTCCGCAAAGGCCACCTCGACGGTGCTGGCGGTGTAGCAGGTGCCGAACGCGTCGGCACCGCCGCGATTTGGATCGTCAAAACGGTAGACCCCAGCCGACCAGTACGGCTCGGTGGCCGGATGCCGGCTCAGCCGCACAAGCGACGCGACTTCGATCCGGACCGGTTGAAGTAAATCCTCGAACGAGCGGAGCTCAGGCAGTCGCAACGCCACGCGCAGTTCCTCGCTCGCGCGCCCAGGCGGAAGCCAGGCGCTCCACCTTGGTCAAGGGAATCCCTGCCACCAGTGCGGCGGAGACGCCCTTTCCTGCGAGGGCACCGTGGTCGCGCAGCCAGAACATCAACTTCTCGCTGGCGCCGAGGTCACCGAGTGCGCGGCAGATGGCTGCCACGGCCTCGCGGTCCATCCCCAGGAACACCTGCGGGTAGTAGAGCCGGTTGCCGACCTTCACCGCGAAGACTTCACCCCTTTCTGCGGCCGGCGCCAAGGCCTGTCGTGTGAGCCCCCAGGCTTGCGCGAGTTGCTCACCGGGCACGACGAGGCCGTCTTTGACCCACTGGACCCGCGCTGCCTCACCGCGCGCGGTTGCACCAGCCAGGCCGCCAGCGGCCTGAGCGTGCTGGTTGCCCGTGGTGGTGGACTTGGCGTGCGCCACTCGGGCTCGAACACTCTGCGTACTCGGCAGTTGCAGCCCTTGCTTGTTGACCGCCGAGCGCAAACTGCCGAGGTCTTCGCTGAGACGCCCAACGGTGGCCTCAAGTTGCGCTATCCGGCGCAGCAGAACGGGGGTACTGAGATCGTTGCTCATAATCTGATTCTAAGAAAATCAGGACAACCAAGCAAACGCGGCAAACAGAGCAATGCGGCGAGGCCGGCAGGTGTGTCAAGACGTTCGACGGGGCTCGTGTGGATCACTTGCTGCCTGTCATCGCGTCGCCCGCCAACTGGAGGCTGGCGCCGCTGCCGCAGACCCTATCCCCTGCTCGATCATGTACAGCGCGAACTCGCTGAGTTCGTACAGCACGATTTTCGACGGCCCATAACGCGCCACCTGCCGGCACAACTCCGAGCCAATGCTGCCGCCACCCCCAGTGACCAGCACGACCTCGCCGTTGAGGCATTCGCTGATGCCGCCTTCGTCCAGCACCACCGGCTCGCGGCCAAGCAGGGCCTCGGGCTCGATATCGCGCAACTGGTCGGCCTTGCGCCCGGTCTGCAACTCCTCCAAATGGGGTACGGTCAGCACATGCAAGCCAGTCTGGCCGGCCAGGTCCAGCGCGCGGCGGCGCTTGGGGGCTTCGGCCGAGGGCATCGCCACGATCAGATGGGTGACACCGTGGATCTCGGCCAGGCGCGCCGCGTCGTCCAGGGTTCCCAGTACCGGGAAGCCAGCCACGCGAGCATTGCGCTTGGCCGGGTCATCATCGAGCCAGCCCACCACCACCCAACCTTGATGCTGGATGCCGGCCACGGCCAGGCGGCCGGCCAGGCCGGCGCCCATCACCAGCGCGCGATGCGTCTCCACCGAGCTGCCGCTGATGCGCCCCCGCATGTGCTCGTAGAGCATGCGCTAGCCCAGCCGCATCATCGCGAGGCCGATCAGGCAGAAGACCGGATGCAAGGCCAACACCGCGCGCGGCACGGCGAAAAGCTGGGCCATCAGCACGACCGTCGCACCCAAGGTGCCGGCGATGGCGCAAGCGGCTGCCAGGCGCTTGACCTCGCCAAAGCCCGCAAAGCGCCACATGCCCTTGGGCACGCGCAGGCCCCACAGCACCAGCAGGTACAGCCCGACCAAGCCCAGCATCACCCAATGGTCGTAATCGGGCCGGGCCGAGAACCAGCGCTCGACGAAGCCGAGGCAAAACAGGTAGGTGGCCTGCCAGGCCAGCGCCACCACGGCGCCGTCCAGCAGCAAGGACAAGGCCTCGCCCCGGGGGCGGATGCGGGTCAGGACGGGATCGAGGGAGAGCCAGAACATGGGGCTCGGTTGTCTAAGCAAACTGCGCCGATAATGTTTTCGCCAGCAAGGGAGGGCGTGATGGGACAGGCAGTGTTGCGATCAGCGATAAGCATCGAGGACTACCTGGCCTGGGAGGCACTGCAGACCGAGCGCCACGACTTTGTGGCCGGCGAGGTGTACGCGATGGCTGGGGCCGAGGACAGACATGTCACGGTAAGCCTGAATATGGCAATGGCCTTGCGCCAGCACCTCGCCGGAACTCCCTGCCGCACCTTCATTGCGGACATGAAGGTGCAGGCCGCGGAGGCCTTCTTCTACCCCGACGTGCTGGTGACCTGCAGCGAGTCCGACCGCGCCAGCGCGCTGGTCAAGCGCGAACCCAAGCTGATCGTGGAGGTGCTGTCGCCCAGCACTGCAGCCTACGACCGGGGCGAGAAGTTTGCCCGTTACCGCAGCATTGCCACGCTGGAGGAATTGGCCTTCGTCGACCTCGATACGCGGCGCACCGACGTCCACCGCAAGGGCAGTGACGGCTTGTGGGTGCTGCACCCCTTCGATGCCGGCGAGACCGTGACGCTGGCCAGCGTGGGCCTCAATCTGGCCGCCGCAATCTTGTTCGCCGAGATCGACTGAGTAGCGACGCCAGCGTCGCCACGATGCTGCGCTGGCAGGCGCTGACGCGCTACCGCGACGATGGTCGCATCGAGATGGACAACAACGCGGCCGAACGGGCCCTGCGCGGCGTGGCCCTCGGGCGGGGCAGTTACCTGTTCATGGGGTCAGACGCCGGCGGCGAGCGGAACGCGGCGATCTACAGTCTGGTGGAGTCGGCCTTATGCCGCGCTCGGCGTAATCGGCCAAGCTCAATGGGCACGAGCCCTGGGCCTACTTGAAGGACGTGCTCACGCGGCTGCCCACGCAGTTGAACAGCCAGATTGGGGAGTTGCTGCCGCACCAGTGGCAGCGGGCCGACTGAGACCCAACAGGCCGCACAAACGCGCCGAGTGAACAACGCGGCCCTGCGCTGGCCCATGCAGGCGACCAGGATGACCACGCACAGCCAGCGCGCGAGTCGCGTCATCGCTGCTCTGCCGGTCATCGCCACCACGTTCGTCATGCACGCGATGGTCGGGCGCCGGTCCCGTCAGCTCAAGATGCCGCGCCCAGACGCTTACCCTGGATCGACAAGACGCCACCGCCGAGCCTGCTGCCCGCGCTGGTGCCTTCAGGCTGACGGCTCCACGCGCACGCAGCGCCTCCTTGTTCCAGAATTCGGCTTGCCCTCGTGGGGGGAGGCTGAATACATACCCATCGATGCGTCTCGACGGCGCCGTTTTGCCGTCCACGATCAGCTTGAAACAGGCGTCCACGATCGCTGAAATACGCAGGTGCGCTGCAGGCGGGCGGTGATTTGCGCGGCCAGCCACACCGGCCGGGCCACTTTGTTCGGGCACTCCACCAGCAGGTCGATGTCACCACCGTGCAATGCATCATCCAGCCGTGAACCGAACACCCGAACCTGCGCGTCAGGTCCGGCCAGCTCGGCGGTGGTGGCAACGATGGCTTGGATTTGCGGTGGGCTCAGGCGCATCAGTGGATGCTAGCGCAGCGGACACAGCGTAGCTTCGCCGAGGTGCGTTACTTGCGCAGCAACGTGTTTGGCACGCTCACTGTGGCCCGGGCGGCCCACGAGGCCGGCGTTGAGACCTGCGTGCTGATCTCTACCGACAAGGCGGTGCGGCCCACCAACGTGATGGGCGCGTCCAAGCGGGTGGCCGAGCTGGTGTTTCAGGCAGCAGTGCTGCGCAGCTCGCGCACGCTGTACCGGGTGGTGCGCTTTGGCAGTGTGCTGGGCTCGTCGGGCTCAGTGGTGCCGCTGTTTCGGCGGCAGATCCAACAAGGCAGCCCGATCGCCTTCACCCACCCCGACATCATTCGCTACTTCATGCTGATCCCTGAGGCGACGCAGCTGGTGATCCAGGCCGGCGCAATGGCCCAGGGCGGCGAGGTGTTTGTGCTGGAGATGGGTGATGCGGTGCGCATCGCCGACCTGGCCCGCTCGATGATCCGGTTGTCCGGCCTGACCGAGAAGACGGCTGAGCAACCTGATGGCGACATCGAGATCAAGGCGACCGGCCTGCGCCCCGGCGAGAAGCTGTTCGAGGAACTGCTGATTGGCGACGACGTGGTGCCCAGCGGCCACCCACGCATCATGTCGGCGCGAGAGCGGCATATCGACCCGGCACTGCTCGACAAGATGCTGGCGTCATTGCGCCAAGCCTGTGATAGCAACGATGTCGAATCGATGCTGCGCCAGGTGCGCAAC
>JBBRPV010000160.1:0-5876 GCA_038227445.1 Burkholderiales bacterium
CATCGGCGCAGTTTGGTGGGCGGGCGGGAGCGCGCGCGGGCGTATGGCGATGCGCAGTCTGGTCAACGCCGCAACAGGCATGTGGAAGATCGTCCGTGGTGCGATTGGCATCATATGCCGACCATGCCAGCATGCCAATCTCGTCACCCCGACACGCAGACGACCCGGTGCTTGTCGCACTGGGCGCTGCCATTCGGCGGTGCCGGCGGGTGCAAGGCGTCTCTCAGGAAGAACTTGCGCATCGCAGCGCGATCGACCGCTCATACATGAGCAGCATCGAGCGCGGCGGGCAGAACCCGGGGGTCCTGTCCATCGTCCGTATCGCGCGGGCGATGGACATGACGATGACCGAGCTGATGGCCGAAGCCGAGCTGTGACGCTCGAGATTCGGCAGGTGCGACGCGCTCGCGGTGCATGGCGCTACAGCAAGCCGCGTTCGGCGAAGCTGAGCAACTGATCGCCGGCCACGACGAAGTGGTCGAGCACGTTCACGTCCACCAGTCGCAATGCGCTCTTGAGCGACTGGGTCAGGTGCTCGTCGGCCCGGCTGGGATCGGCGTCGCCGCTCGGGTGGTTGTGGGCCAGCACGACCGCAGCGGCATTGAACGCGAGCGCGGTCTTGACCACCTCGCGGGGATAGACGGCCGTCTGGCTCAGGGTGCCGCGGAACATCGGCACCGTGTCGATCAGCACATGGCGAGTGTTCAGGTACAGCACCAGGAACACCTCGTGTTCGAGGCCGGCACAGTACAGGCGCAGCCAGTCACGCAGCGCCTGGGGTGAGCCCATGATCGGGCCGTCTTTCATCTGCGCGTGAAGGTCGCGCATCAGCAACTCGCGCGCCACACCGATCTTGTGGGCCACGAGAGAAGCTTGTGGGTCGGCCGTAGCGTACGCCGGGCGGGCTTCGCAAAGCGTCGAGCCATCGAGTTCGACGGCGTCTGGCGCTGGCGAGAGCAACTCGCCGATCAGGTCGGCGCGGGACCAGGTGGACAGGTTCAAGGCGTTCTCCTCTGTGATGAGAAAAGCGGGAACGCCGAACCCCGAACGGGAACATTGTTCCCGATGGGAGGGTTGATGAGGCAGGTGTCGACTGCGACGCCGGCATTGCGCCGGTGGGCATTCCGCGAGGGAATGCATGGAAGCACTCAGAGTGTGGCGCGAGATCTGAGTCGGGGGCCTGCCTTCCAGTACGTCGCCACGTCGAACCGGTGCGAGCGCGCAGGGCTTTCGGGTGGCTTGTGCGCCTGGGGAGTCTGGGTCAGGTGCAGGACGCTCGAAGGCGAAACAGGGGGCCGATCGGTTCGGTACCTTTATCGAGGCGCGCGACCTGAGGTGGGCGGGTCAGTGCGGGCGTGTCTGGCGGCGCTCCTGTTGCAATGACGCGATCAGCGGGCAGGTCACGGCACCCCGTGTCGAACCACACTGCACCACCAGTTTGCCAAGTGCCGATTCGATGCGGCGCAGCACCGTGAGTTTCTCGCGCACATCGTGGAGCTTGCGTTCGGCCAAAGCCCGTGCTTCGTCGCAATGCGTGCCGTCTTCCAGCGTCAGCAGGTCACTCACTTCGTCGAGGCTGAACCCCAGGCGCTGCGCTGACTTGATGAATCGAACCCGCGCCAGGTCGGTGGCGGCGTACCGCCGAATGCTTCCGGACGGCCGCACTGGAGCAGGTATCAGGCCCTTGCGTTGATAGAAGCGAATCGTCTCGACGTTGACGGCTGCGGCATCCGCCAGCGCGCCGATGGTAAAGCTCGTGATGTCTGTCGTCATACCGCTTGACTCCGTACTCAAGTACGGAAGTAAGCTTACTGCATGCAATCGGAAATCTCCTCTGCGGACCGCGACTCCGGGGCGCGCGGATCGCTACTGGCAGGCGGCGTCGCCGCGCTGCTCGCGTCGGCTTGCTGCCTTGGACCGCTGGTGCTGCTCGCCTTGGGATTCTCCGGCGCATGGATCGCCAGCCTGACCTTGCTGGAGCCTTATCGCCCAGTTTTCATCATCGTAGCGTTGCTGGCGCTCTGGTTGGCCTGGCGGCGCATCTGGCGCCCGGTGGCTGCGTGCCAACCCGGTGAGGTATGTGCAATTCCCCGTGTTCGTCGTGCCTACAAAGTGGTGTTCACCGTGGTCGGCGCGCTGGTGCTGATCGCGCTGACGTTTCCGTATGTCGCGCACTGGTTCTACTGACGAAAGGACATTCATATGAAGAAGCTTCGACTGGCACTCACGATGCTCGCCGCGCTGGCGAGCCCGGTCTGGGCCGCATCGCAGACCGTCACACTGTCGCTGCCCACGATGGACTGCCCGGTGTGTCCAATCACGGTCAAGAAGGCGCTGACCAAGGTTCCGGGTGTCAGCGATGCGAAAGTCAACTTCGACAAGCGAGAGGCTACGGTCGTCTTCGACAATGCCCGGACCAACGTCGATGCGCTTGCTCGAGCAACCAAGGACGCCGGCTATCCATCGACTCTGGCGCGGACCACGCAGTGACCGCCGTGGTGCTTGAGTCGGCACTGACCTGCCCGGATTGCGGCTACCAGAGGACCGAGACCATGCCCACTGATGCATGCCAGTGGTTCTACGAATGCACGCAATGCCACACCGTTCTGCGGCCGAAGCCCGGCGATTGCTGTGTGTTCTGCTCGTATGGCTCGACGCGATGCCCGCCGATTCAGGCGAGCGGCAAGCAGGGAAGTTGCTGCGCATAGGCTGGCCTGACTGGGCGGTGCGGACAGGCCGAATTGGTTGCGCACAGATTGCGACCCAAACACCTGCGCCTTGTCGCGGAAGGCCGATTGGTTCGATCTCAGCTTGATCGACGCGGTCGCATTGCAATGCGACTCGGATCTGAGCGCAATGACACTGCAGAAATCTTTGCGCTGCACGGCCCAAAACGCGAGACAGGCCTTGCAAACCTCGCCAAGATGGCGGCGCCCCATTTGCAATCAAGCTTCATGATCCGCCTCGGCCAGCGCATTCGACTCACCCGCAAAGAGGTCGAGCGCTTCACCAAGATCACCGGAATCACGCCGGTGGACGTCCGCACGCTCGATGACCTGGCAGCGTATGTGTTGCGCTGCAAGGCGCACTACTGGGGCGTGTCGCGCGAGACGCAGTTCCTGCACTGGCTGATCGACCGCGAGTACCAGCAGTGCCGGCAGGCGGCGTGACGATGAAGAAAGCCCAGGCTTCCACCGAAGTGGAGGCGCTGGGCGATGGAAGACAGGGGACTGACTGCCGATGTGGTGGCCAGCTCAGGCAGCCTCGGGCAGGCGATCGAACAAGTGAGCGATGCTCGACGTATCGCCGGCCTGCAAGGCGCTGCAGGCCTTGAGCACCGGCGGTTGCACCAGCGGCGCCTGGCCGTCGGCCACTTCGATGCGCGCCAGCACCATCTGGCGGGGCGTCGACACCGTCATCTCGCCCTGGTGGTTGGCCCAGGTGGCGGTGATGAGGTAGTGGCCATCGGCGCTCAGCCGGTCGCGCACCAGTTGCACGCCGGCTTCGAACGAAACCAGCGTGACGACATCTTCGAGATCGCCGTACTCGCGGTCATAGAAGCTCACGCGGTAGGCCGTCGGCGTGCTCGGCTCCGACATGCCCAGGGTCAGTGTCGGCATCAGGTAGGGGTCGCCTCAGAATTAGGAAAATAAAGCACGTTAAGCTATTCAATAGGCGAACTGCGACCTCGGCATGATGCTTAGTCGCGCGCTTGAAATTCGGGCGCACGAGCCAGTAATTGCTCAAGCACTTCAATGCGATGTCGGTGTGGCGTAGTGATAGCGTAGAAACGCTCCTGCAGCGCCGTTGAGTGACCAACAACGACAAGAATTCCGGTACGCAGCTCATCCTGAACCACCACCTCGGGCAGCACAGCCAGCCAGCCACTATCGCGGGCAATCAAGCGAAGCATGGCCATGTCATCCACCTCAGCTCGTAGTCTAGGACTAACGCCAGCGGTTGCACATAGAGCATCAAATTGCGCGCGCAAGGCATGCCGTTGGCCGGGCAATGCAATGTCCACGCCATCCAAGTCTTCCGGAATGCGCAGGCTTTGCGATACCCACTTGCTCGCAGGGCCGACCAAGGAGATCGACTGACTACCCAAGAATCGGCAGTGCAAAGGACGATCAGGATCAGCGGGAACCGTCTCATTGGCCAGCACCACGTCCAGCTGATGCTGCATCAACCTGGCCAGCAGACCTTCCAATAACCCGGATTCCAGTGTCAGCACCAAGGCTGGGTCGGCAAGTGCCGGCCGAATCCAGTTTTCTTGATAGTTGCGCGACAGCGTCGCAACGCTGCCCACACGCAACCGTGTGACACCGGCTGAACGGCCTTGTAGGCGTCCCAGCATCTCCTGACCAAGACCGAAGATGTTGTCGGCATAGGCCACCACCAACTGGCCTGTGTCAGTCAAGATCAGACGGCGGCCTTCACGGGCAAACAAACTTTGGCCGATCCGTTCCTCCAACTGCCGAATCTGTGCCGAAACCGCCGATTGTGAGGTAGCCAACTCCTCGGCAGCCCGCGTCAGGTGCCCTAGCTTGGCTACTCGCCAAAAATAGAAGAGATGATGGAAGTTTAGCTGACTCAGGTTCATTGTTCGTTTTTAAGTATTAATTTGTTCTAATAAATATATTTTACAGAACGTTTAAAGTCAAGGATCATCCCCCCTCATTGAGTTTGTGAGGGCTATACGATGGATATTCTTGAAGTTTTGTATCTGGCTTGTGTTCTGGCACCTGCCGCTTTAATGGCTGGGTTGGCGGGACTGACACGGTCAGGTTGGGTCTCAACACCGACACTGTGGCGTATGTTGCAGGCGGTATCGTTTGCCGCGATTGCCTTGACAGGACTATCCCTTGCGGTAGGCGTCAGTGGCGCGCAGTGGCCTGGCGTAGTAACGGCAACTACTTTTGGGTTGGTTTTAGCGCTACTGGTGCAACTGCTTGGAAAGGTCATCGCGTCGTTTTCTGCCCGTTATCTTGAAGGGGAAGCGAACCAGCGACGCTACATTGGCGCATTGGCCGCTGTCCTGGCTAGTGTCCATCTGCTCTTGCTGGCCGATCATTGGCTACTGCTCATCGCGGCCTGGGCATCAGTGGGCACGGCGCTACAGCACTTGCTGTGCTTTTACCCAGATCGCCCCTTCGCCCTGCTGGCGGCGCACAAAAAGCGCATTGCTGATCGGCTAGCCGACGTGATGCTGCTCGGCGCTACCGCGCTGGCCTGGTGGGAGGTCGGCAGCGGCTCGCTGTCAGCCCTGTGGGCGCACATTGCCCAGCAGAGCCTTTCCATACCCTTGCAAGCGAGCGCCGTTTTGCTGGTGATGGCGGTCATGCTTCGCACGGCCTTGCTGCCGGTGCATGGCTGGTTGATCCAGGTCATGGAAGCCCCAACTCCAGTGTCCGCGCTGTTGCATGCGGGCGTCGTCAATCTTGGCGGTTTTGTGCTTATTCGCTTCGCACCGATGCTCGAACAGGCCAGTGCTGCGCGTGTCTTGTTACTGGTGCTCGGCCTGGCGACCGCCGTGCTGGCGGGCATGGTGATGCTGACCCGCATCAGCATCAAGGTCCGGCTGGCCTGGTCAACCGTCGCGCAGATGGGCTTCATGCTGCTCGAATGCGCGCTCGGTCTCTACACCCTGGCCGCCCTGCATCTGATTGGCCATTCGCTCTACAAGGCTCATGCCTTCCTGTCGGCGTCTACAGTCGTGCGCCAGACCCGTTTACGTGCGTTGCACAGTACATCGTTACCGAGTGCCGTCAGCCTGGTGCTGGCACCGGTGCTGACGATTTCGGCTGTGCTCTTGGTGCTGACACTGGCGGGGCATGCGTCCTGGCCATGGTGGTGGAGCCTTGTGCTTGGCCTGG
>JBBRPV010000161.1:0-5806 GCA_038227445.1 Burkholderiales bacterium
AAGATCCTCACGCACCTGGGTCTGCAGGCCAGGGCGCCGCCGCGTGCGCCAGCCCGTCGGTCGCAGCTGCAAGCGGCCTGAGACCCTCCAGCCAACACGTTTCAGGCGGCCCGGTGCCCAGGGCCGCGGAGACCGGCTGCGCCACAGCTTCTCAGAGCCGAGGTTTGGCGGCTGATTGCAAGTGAAAACCCCAAGGCAATCCCTTCGAGAGACGCACTTCGGCGCTGGGATCGGCCTTCAACGTGCGGCAAATAGACCGAAGGGCCGGTTCAGTGGGTGATCGAGAGCCTTGCCGGAGGGCCTTTGGGAGCAAAAAAGTGCGTTTGAATTTCCTATCCCCCCGAGATACTTCAAGGCTTACTCGGCCCTGCTTGCATCGTCCCAGTGAGCGGCCTGAGCAGCGTTTCTCCGATGACGCTGACACTATGAGATTTGCAAAATATTCGTTCGGCTAGCCGATTATTCGTTCATATTTGCATCTATTCGTTCTTCGACATCAAGACCCAGCTGCTTGAGCTCCCAGATGGGAGTGATGCTGATCTCGGTGAGGTATTCTTCGGCCGATTTGTCGAGGGGCTCGCGCGACTCTTGCTCGAGGTATCCGATCTTTAGACTTTTCGAGGTGATCAGTTCGCCCGAGTCGAGGTGCTCTTGTCCTACGAGAATTTTGAACAAAGTGGTTTTGCCTGCGCCGTTGGGCCCGATGACTCCGACGTGCTCACCTTCGTTCATAGCAAAACGTGCGTCGTCGAAGAGCACTTTCATGCCGTACTGTTTGAAACCTTGATTCAGCTGCAGAAGATTCACGTGGGGTCCGTCCAGGTCTGATCAAGTTTGTCGGAGTAAAAACGAAGTGGCCGCTCATACTTGAGGATGTTCGCGTCGACGGTGGTGTCGAGAAGCAGAATTAGCAGATCTTCGACCGCCGCTTTGTTGTCGCCGAGGTTGAATTTCGTCAGGGCGCGAAACGCCGGGTACTCTTTCGCGTCGGGGAAACGTCCGATCGCTTGATTAAAGAGCGCGAGCGATTCTTCGTAGCGACCGAGACAGCGGTAGGTGCTGCCCAAACCCAACAGCAAGCCTCGCTGATCTTCTTCGGTCAGCGTGTCGATGAGAGGAAGTGCGACTTCGTACTCAACGACGGCCGCGGACTCGCGTCCTTCAGAGTCGTGTTCACAAGCGCGTTCGTACGCGACTTTCGCAATGTTCAGGCTCGAAGTGGGCATGAACGCACCCTAAAGCTTTTTGGGCGCGGCATCAACCCGTCGGCTGCTTGCCGGTGCCCGCGCTGCAGGCCGACGACCCAACCGCCACGGTGGCCGCAGCCCTGCTGGGCGAAGGCATGAGTTCACCGCTGATGGACCAGTTGCGGGAGCAGCGCGGCCTGGTGTACTACGCCGCCTGCTCGGCCGACGTGATCGACAGCGCCGGCCAGTTCGTGATCGAGGCCTCGACCTCGCCCGCGCAACTGGCCGAGTGCCTGGGTGCGCTGGCCAGCTTGCTGCGGGACCAGGCCGAGCGCATCGCCCCCGATGACCTGGCGCGGGCCAAAAACCAGATCCAGGTACGCCGGCTGCGCGGGCTGGAGAAACCCGGCCGCCGGATTGAGGAGGCCGCACTCGACCTGCTGGTGCTGGACCGGCTGCGACCACGCCAGGATTGGCTGGACCGCATGCAGGCGGTCAGCGCCGAGCAGGTGCGCGCGGCTTTTGCAGCGATGCTGGGCGCGGGTGCGGCGCTGGCGCTGACCGGCCGGGTGGCGCGCGGCAGCGCTGAGCGGGCGCAGGGCATCTTGGGTGATGCGGGGTTGCCGAGACCGGTGCCATAGGGCACCAATTCTGTGGCGAGGGGCGCCAAAGTTCTGCGACTGGCGGTCGTCTTGGCTGCGTCTGGCCTACCTAACGGCGGGCCCGCCGCAATGACGAGCGAACCTGTTTAGTGATACGAGAGGGGACGGCTGCAGATGCATGCTGTCGATGCCAAGTGATTGCCGGTCACCCGAAGCGGATGACGGGGAACTGCCGCAAAACAGACCGACGATTGCGGAAATCATGTGGCGGCGGTCGGCCAGTGGCTGACTTTGGCGAACGTCGGCCTACGTCGATGCCAACAGAATTCGGTCAAGCCTGCACGTGCCGGCGCCAAAGCGCCGGGGGCTTGCCGACCGATCGCTTGAACGCGCGCGCGAACGAGGCTTCAGATTGGTAGCCGACGTCCAGTGCGACCGATGCCACAGTTGCGGCCGTGTCTCGAAGAAGCGCGGCTCCGACCTGCATGCGCCAGCTGGCCAGATACTGCATGGGCGTCTGCCCGACCATCACGGAGAAGCGCTCGTGCAGCGCGGAGCGAGACAATCCGATGCGCCTGCCCAATTCATCGACGGTCCACGGATCGGCCGGCGCATCGTGCATGAGCGTGATCGCCCGGCCCACGAAGCGATCGCGCAGACCCGCAAGCCAGCCTTGGCTCCCCTCGGGCAGTGATCCGAGATAGCGCCGCACGGCCTCGATGAACGTCATTTCGCTCAGGCGTTCGAGCATGGCACCGCTGCCGGGCCGCGGCTCGAACGTCTCCGCTGCAGCTTGGCGGGCGCATTGAACCACCCAGTCCTGGCCCGACCGGGTCGACACATGCAAGAGCCGCGGGAGCGAGGCGATCAAGGGATTGAAAGGTCGCAGATCGCACCCGAGAAAGCCGCACACCAGCGTCGTGACGCCGGGCCCTTCGGGCGCCGAGCCCAACGAGACCTCGTGGGCCTCGAGATGCAGTGCGAACGGCCGGGGCTGCGGCATGCGTTCGAAGTATCCGGCTGCATTTGGCGGCGCTCGCATGCCGGGCTCACTGGAAACGACATGCGGGTCGCCGTGCGGAAAGAGGATGAGATCTCCCGCGGTCAGGCGAACCGGAACGCCATCCACCACGCCACCCCAGCAGCTGCCGGAAAGCACCACATGGAACTCCATCACGTGCTCCGCCCCGGGCATGACAGCAGCGGCGATCTCGCGAGAGGAAGGCGCTTCTGCGGCCCAGTCGCGCGCGCCGCTGACATGGAAGTACAGCGCCCCACGCAGCCGCACGCTGCGCAACACGTCGGAGAGGATGTCTTGGTTCATAGGGAGTCCCACATCCATTGTCACGATCTCCGACGGGCCTCGCCCGCGCTGACTGGTGAAAGCGGACTTGCAGTCAAGTGTCGGCGACTTGCGGTGGATCGGGCCGAACCGGATTTCGAGACCATGTGCATTCAACGCCCCGGCCGCAATTGCGCAGGCGCGATGAGCCCTCACCTCTACGGAACCTACCCATCATGACGACTCAACCATCGACCACGGAAACTGTCGTGCGCGGCCACTTGCAAGCCTTCCTGGAACAGAAGGGCATGGACGCGATCCTCAATGACTACGACGAGAAGGCATGCTTCCTCAGCGAGGAAAGGACCTACTGCGGTAAGCGCGAGATCCAGGACTTCTTCGAGCAGTTCATCGCCAGACTTCCGCCGCAAGCCATCGACCGCTTTGCGCTGCGCATCCTGCGCGTCGCGGGTGAAGTGGCCTACATCACCTGGAGCGTAGGCCGCGAACTGCCCCTGGGCACCGATACTTTCGTCGTCCGCGAGGGGAAGATCGTTTCACAGACCTTTGCGATGTATTCGGCGCCAGCGCCGTAACCACTCCGATCGGACCAGGCTTCATGAACAACATGTCCACGACCCTCGTTTCGTCATGCTCGCTGATTTATCGCATCGCTGTCTTCGGCTATGGCGTGGCGGCTTACGCCATCGGCGTGACTGCGCTGCTGGCTCTCATCCTGACGATGCTGGGTGGCCTTCCCTTCACAGGAGGGCCGCTGAGAACCCTGGGCTTCGGCGGCGGATTGACACTCGACGTGCTCCTGCTCCTCACTTTCGCGCTCCAGCACAGCCTGATGGCTCGCCCGAGCTTCAAGGCGCGGTGGACGCGCCTCATTCCAGCCGCCGCCGAGCGCTCGACCTACGTGCTGGCCACCGGGCTTGTCCTGGCACCGATGCTGGCGCTGTGGCAGCCCATGCCAAACGTCGTCTGGTTGATCGAGGCACCAATTCTTCGCTGGTGCGTGCTCGGCGTGGCCTTGGCCGGCTGGGCCTACCTGTTCGCCGCCAGCTTCGCGATCAATCACTTCGAGCTCTTCGGCTTGCAGCAGGTCTATCAGACGGTGCGCGGACACCCCCTCACCGAGGCTCCGTTCCAGGAGCGATGGATGTACCGCTTTGATCGCCATCCGGTCATGACCGGCGTATTGATCGGCCTCTGGGTCACCCCGACCATGACGCTGGATCATCTGTTGTTCGCAGCCGGCTCGACCCTCTATGTCTGGATCGGCGTCTCCTTCGAGGAACGCTCGCTTCAGCGGCAATGGGGAAGACGGTACGAGGAGTACCGCGAGCGTGTCGGCACGATCGTGCCAACCTTCGCGAGCTGGCGTTCGACGCCGGCGCTCGGGGTGACTCCTGCCGCATCGCGAACGGAGAAGCGGTCTTGAACGAGGAGCTGGGCAGCCCGTGCCATTGAAGTTGAAGTCGAGGTCCAACTTCACTATGCTTCAGCAAAAGATTCGCCGACCGCATCGAAACCGGCAGCGCCAATTCGGTCTTGCTCAGTTGCAGGGCGCGGGGTTGGCTGGCACCGCGCAGATATTGCGCATGCCACATCCTAAGAATGGTTACCCATGAATTGCGCGCTGCATTCGCTTGGTAAAGCCCTGGTGTTGACTTTCATCGTTTGCACTGCAGCCCGTGGACAGTCTCCAGCGCCAGTCACTTCAGTGCCGACGCAATGGGACCCTGGCGTTTGGGAGATCATGCTCGTCGACATTGCCCAAGCCCAAAAACGCGGTGCTCGGCTTCAAGCCGAAGCCTTGTGCGCCCGCGCCATTCCCTATGTCGAAGCCCAGGGCCTGCAAGCCCTGCGCGACTACGCAAGCTTCTTGGATGCGCAAAAGCCCGGCAGCGGTGACGCCATGCGCAGCAAGGCTGATCGACTGGCACAGACCAAAGCGGCGCAGGCCAGTGGCGGGCAAGCCGGCAGCGTGTACCTGGGCTTCGCGCCGGCCGACGAGTTGGACGCTTTCGCTGCGGCTTTGCGACAAGACGGCGCTGAGCCAAAGGCCCAAGCCATGGCTAAGTTGGCAGCAGGCTATCGCCGCGGCCAGCAGGCCTACTTCAAGCGCGGTCAGCTGATGCAAGCTGGCAAAGACCCGAGAGGTGAGTGTTGAAGCGCCTTACTTACTCATCCGCCTGCGAGAAGCTCGTCACACGCCAGCGCCCGAGCGAAAGAGCGCGCCAACGCACCAATGCAGCAATGCACTGCCGTCGTTGCAAGAATGCGGGAAGTTTCTTCACGTTTTGGCTTGCACGCGCAGGGCACCTGGCGGACACGGCGCTTGCTGTCATCAACCGCCTGAAGGGGCCGCACCAGATCTGAGCGCGCCCCTCGTCGCAACACAATCACGCCATGCTTCACCTCGTTCGGGTTCTGCAGCATGTCACGCTCGTGATGTTGTTAGGTGTTCGGTCCCGTGTGATCATATTCCTGTTCGCAGTTGGCCTTTGTTCAGAGCCCGAGTCCTTCTGCGTGGTGTGATCGAGTCGTTCAAACAGGAGCAAATCCAGGGGATAGGAAATTTAAACGCCCTTTTTTTCTCCCAAAGGCCCCCCGGCAAGGCGCTTGAGCACCCACTGATTCGGTCCTTGGGGCCGGCGGCGGCCTGTAAAGGATCGACCGCAGCGGTGCAGCACCACGCGGCCACCTTCTTCGAGCAGGCCGAGTCG
>JBBRPV010000162.1:0-5803 GCA_038227445.1 Burkholderiales bacterium
GCGCGAGGATTGGCGTGTCGTCGCCTTGGACCTTTTGCGCCTTGAGCACGTAGCGTCCGATGGCTTCGTCCAGCGTCGTTAACAGGTCGCCGCAATTGCCGACCATGTCGGGGAGGGTCGAGCGACTCATCTCCACGCCGTCTCGGCCGTAGATCTGGCACAGCCGGTACAGCGGCACATGGTCGGCGAACTTGCTGACCACGATGTGCGTGAGCAGGCCGGCGCCTGCCATGCAACGATCCATTGACCGGGTTGGCGCCAGTGCTTGCGTGATCGTCTTGCAGCCCGCACACGCCAGCTTTGGGCGTACGTGGCGCACGACGTGGAAGGTGCCCGGCACGTAGTCCAGAACTTCCGAGACGTCCTGGCCAATCTCACGCAGACCACCGCCGCACGCGGCGCAGTCGCAGCCGCCCTGCGGGTTGTGAACCACCGTGCGGCGCGGCAGGTGTTCTGGCAACTCGCGCAGCCCCGGCCGGGTCTTGGGCTCTCGTTTCTTGCGCTCGCGCTCGAGCGACGTCACGTTGGACTTCAGGCCGTCATCTTCTTCCGCGTCGGCGGACGGCTCAATCTCCGGGGTGGCACCCTGGCCGCCCACGAGTTCGAGCTGCGGCTGGGGGTGCTCGAGCTGCTCGCTGGAGCGGCCGTATTTCATGCGCCGCAGGTACGCGAGTTCGACCTTCATCTTGTCGATGGTCAGTTGAGCGATCTTTAAAGCCTCGTGCGAACGCTTGACCTCACTGCTCAATGCAGCGTTGCTGGCCAGGAGTTCCGCGAACGTCATGGCCATGACTTTGCCCGGTGCATTCAGCACCCGCAACGGGACATGTCCCGTCAACCATTTTCATGATCGACTACACCGCCATGCGAGGCTGCCAGGTGCGTTGGGGGTGTCGCCAGTCGATGCCTTCGAGCAGCATCGAGAGCTGCGCTGCGCTCAACGAGACGCGACCGTTCTCGGCCTGCGGCCAGATGAACCGCCCCTTCTCAAGCCGCTTTGTCAACAGGCACATGCCGTCGCCGTCACTCCACAGCAACTTCACCAGATCGCCTCGGCGGCCGCGAAATGCGAAGACGTGACCGCTGAACGGATCGTCTGTCAAAGCCGTCTGGACCTTTGCCGCCAGCGAGTCGATGCCGCAGCGCATGTCCGTCACACCGGCCGCAAGCCACACCCGGGTGCCCGCGCGAGGGCCGATCATGCGCTTTGACGCAGCGCGCGCAAGACGCTGCACAGTGCCGCTTCATCGACTGAGCCGCGTATGCGCAGTTGCGCGCCGGCCATCTCGATCTCGATCACACCGCTGCGTACAGTGGGTCGGCTGCAAGGCACGATTGCGGCAGCCGACGTTGGCTCGATGGCCGAACTCGCACTGGCCATGCTCGTCGGTTCGACGTGCACCGGCACCAAGACCGTCTGCGTCGGCATCGAAGCGGTAGTTGACGCAATTGTCTTGCCCTTGTGATCGCGCAGCCACTTGAACAGTAGGTTGGCGTTGATGCCGTTGTTCCGTGCGATGACCGCCACGGACGCGCCAAGCTGCAAACTCTGCTCAACCAGGCCGGCCTTGAACGACCGGTCATGTTGTCGGCGAGCCGCCACGCCGATCCTTGCCTCACTCTTCATGGTGTCCACCATCTCCTGTTGGTGGGCACCTAATCCTGGGCCCAATCCATCAGGTCAGATGTTGCTGCGGCCTCGATCGCAGCGCAATGACGGTACTGGTCGGACTATTACTGATCGTCGGGCTTGGCGGGCAGGCTAACGACCACGGCTGACGGAAGGCGGCGCCAAGCCTCTCCTGGTCATCGGGTCGCTGGGAACGACGGCTGTGTGTCTCACGCGACCTCCTTGTGCCGTCCAAGCATATTGTCCGACATCGCTCATGCGTCGGCCAGTTGACAGCGCCACGTGCAACTTCGACACCCGCCTAAGCCCCCCCCATTCCCCCTATTTCCCGCCGTTTGGGCTGGCATCTCCCTGGTGGGCCAGGTTTTCGCGCTCCCCCCATTTGACGGCGGGTACGGCCCCCGTTGAACAGTGCACCCAGATCAACGAGCAAGTGTTCGCTGCAACAGCATGCGATGCACGAGCTTCCAAGGGGTGCAAAGTGAAGTTGTCAGAACTTTTCAAGGGACGTGTGGGCCTTCCGACCAGCGAAATGGCCCGGGTCCTGAACCGCCAGCCGCAAACACTTCGCCGCTGGGCGACTTACGAGGACGGCCCGATCAAGCCCGTCCGCGTCAATGGTCGCCTGATGTGGCTGGTGGCGGACGCCGAGCGCGTCATTTACGGCAGACATTCCTGAGAGCTGCGTCATGCACTGCATCGACCGTGTTCTCCAGCGTGTGCGGATCCTCCCTGCGAGCGAAACACATGCAGCCCTGAGATCGCTCCCGACGCCAGTCGGCGCTGTCATGGGCGTCATCGGACTGGCCCTCCAGACCAAGACTGCTTCCAGTGGCACTGGGTTGTTCGTGGACGAGATCGCCAAGCGAGCTTTCAAGCGCAGACGCGCGACGCAAATGGCGCTCGAAAAGGCCGAGTCACTGGGACTGATCCGACGCTTGCGACAGGCGGGGTCGACTGTCGGCAAGCAGAAGCCAAACCTGTTCTTTGTGCATCCCGTGCTCATCGCCGAGGCACAAAGGAAGGACAGCCACACTGGCCCCGCCTTGCTGTTCCCGCGGGACTGGGACGACTTGTCTGTCGCGAACTTGGACGCGGAGACGTGGCCATCGCACGTCAAAAAGCAACTGAACAGCCGCGTGATGCAGCCGCCCGCCACTTCGCGTCACGTGTCCATGGCGAAGGGCGAACAGTCGAAGGACACGAATCGAAAGCCGACGCTTCCAACCATTTCCATCGACACCGCCGAGGTTCGGAAGTCGCTCACGACGTACTTCACGTGGGTTGCGGATGCCTGTCGGCTGGCCGGGCACGAGCCGACTTTCCAAATCGCTGGCCAGCGCAGAAAGCGCGATGGAGTACGAGGCGGTGTTTTTGGTCCATGCGGATTGGCACCTGAGATTTCGACACGCGATGTTGTGGAGGCCGCCGAGGCTGCCGTGCAGTGGTCTGCCGCCAAACGCGTCGAACTGACCTTCCGGCTTTGCGCCAAAGCCCACCCGTTGCTTCTCCTCGATGACCTGACTGCGGACAGCCTGGCAACGCTGCCATGGCCAGGAGCAATCATTGAGACGTCCCCGGGCAGTTTCCAGGTGACTCTGGTCGCTGACCGCCCGTTGTCTCCGCAAGAACGCCTGCTCGCGCAACACGGCCTGCAGCGTCACACCAACGCCGATGCAGGGGCGATCTCCGCCTCGCAACTGCGGCGAATGCCCGGGTCAGTGAATGGCAAGTTCGAACTCAGTGAAGCCTTCGTCGCAACGCTGCGCTCCGTGCCTGGCCCTGGCCAACCCCGTGTTACTGAGGGTCTCGTCGACCGATTCATTGCGGCCGGTCGCGAAGGAGCTGGTGCCGCGAGTGCGGCAAGCAGTCATCGCAACAAGCCAGCGAATGACGTTCCCAAGACCGGCACGACAAACGGCCAGAGTGAGGCTGACTTTGGGTGGCTGATGCATCAACTTACGAGAAAGTTTCCGCGGCGAAACGATGAGCTGGTGGTGGAGCTGGCCGCCAAAGCTGGTGCACGTGGTCGTCATGGGCTCTCTCGAGGTCACCCTGAGCACGTGGACTACGCGGAGCGAACGCTTGTGGCGTGCATCAAGAAGCTCGGGACGATCTGAGGACCGAACGATGTTCACAAGTCACGTTTGCCTACCTCTTTGCCCTCGCTCGCCTGAAGTGGTCATAGCAGATAGCGGATAGCGCAAAGCTCGCCATTCGATATGCGCTATCCGCTATGCCACCCCTGCAACACCAACAGAGTACGCAATGAACAAAAGACAAGTCCCCACCTTCGAAACCGTTGCCGCCGCAGCCACTGCCATCCTGCAGGCCGGTAGGACACCGAGCATCCGCAACGTCATTAGGCTGCTGCCCAGCGGGTCGCCAAACCACGTGGGACCGTTACTCAAACTTTGGCGTTCTGGCCAAAGGCCCGCGCACGCTTTTGAAACCCCGGTGGACCACGCCGTCGCCGAAGCCAACGCGGCACGGCTCGTTCGGGCGCCCCTGCAACACGAAAAGAGTACGTCATGAATCAAAGACAAATCGCCAACATCGAAACCGTTGGCGCTGCGGCCACCGGCATCCTGCAGGCCGGTGGCAAACCGAGCATCCGCAATGTCATTGACCTGATGGGTGGCGGGTCGCCTAACCACGTCGGACCACTGCTCAAACTTTGGCGTTCTCGCCAAAGGCCCGCGCACGCTGCTGAAATCACGGTGGACCACGCCGTCGCTGAAGCCATCGCGGCACAGCTGGTTCGGGCAACCTCTGCCGCCGCGTTGGACACACAAACCGAGCTCGCCACGGCGCTGGACGACAACAAGCTTTTGGCTGAGGTGGGCCGCGAACTTGAGCAGCGTGTGGCCAGCTTGCAGGCCGACCTGAATGCATCGGACGCCCAGGTTCAGCATCTTGGCGGTCAGCTCGTCGAGCGGTCGCGTGAGCTCCTCACTGTGCGGGACGAGACCTCGGCCGCATTGACTTCCGCCCAGGGCAAAGCACAGGCGGAGCGCGAAACCGCCGAAAGCCTGCGGCAGGACCTCGCGCGCGCAACCCTGCGGCTTGAGGCTCTGCCCCGCCTGGAGTCCCAGCTCGAAGATCTCGACCGACGCCTGTCTGCGGCGAGCAACTCGCAGGCCGAGGCCGCCCAGGCGGCGGCAGTGGCCACCGCGACCGCCACAGCCGAGAGCAAACGTGCCGACGACGCGGCCCAACGCGAGGTGCTGGCGGGCGGCCAGTTGGACAAGCTTGGAAAGGCGCTGGAGGACGCGCGACAGCTCGAACGCAGCATGCGCGAGCAGGCGCAGCTTGCTGCCGCAGCTTTGGCGACGGCAGAGGGCAAGCTCGCAGGTGCCCACGCGGAAACCCGACAAATGGAACGCACCTGGCGTGACCAATTGCAGGTGATGGCCACCGCACTGGCGACAGCGGAGGGCAAGCTCGAAAGTGCCCGAGGAGAGGTGCTTCAGCTTGAACGCACTTGGCGCGAACAGGTGAACGCGGAAGTCACAGCACTGGCCAAAGCGGAAGGCAGGCTGGCCGCCATGGAAACCGCTGAACTTGTGGCCGCGTCGTCGTCTGCCATGACGTTGCCGCGCACACCCCACTCACCGGTTTAAAGAAAATGACGAATCCCATCACCTTTGACCCGCTCTTAGACATTGTTGCGGACCACCGCGGCGTCTACGTGGTCCCGTCAGGCTGCACGCCGCATCATCCGGACGAAACTCGACTGGTGTTTAGAAACGCCGACTTTCAATTCAAACTTAGTCAGGAAGATCAATCAGCAGTGGCATGCGCAGCTGATGAGGGTGACATCCGCTTATTGCGGCAGCTTGTCGCGCGGATGTTTACGCGCCTTGGCCGCGCGGCCGAAAGAGGTTGGATCTGACCGTTCAGTCGCCCTTCGGCACCCAGGGCCGCGAGGATCGGCGGCGCCCGAGCTTCACCGGACCGGGACAAGAAAGCGGCGGACGCGTCAGAGTGACCTACCTGGGCTACCTGGGCGGTAGCGGAACGCCCGCATCATTCAGCGCCATCATGAGCGTGATTGCATAGGTCCAGTCCTTCATCGCGCAGTTCCTGGCAGACGCAAGCTGCCTCTGCGATTCAGCGTACAAGGCCCAGCCCCGCCGATGATCCGCCGCCAGTGAGTTGTAGTCATCCACC
>JBBRPV010000163.1:0-5753 GCA_038227445.1 Burkholderiales bacterium
AGCTCAATCGCTGGGCGGCCTATGGCGGTGAAGCATGGTTGCGCGATGTCGAGCCCATCCTGCCGCGCTTGGTCGGATACAACGCGTGGCGCGACGAATTCGTAAGGCTTGGGGAGGCAGCCGAACGGGACGGCCGTCTCTACATCGCCGGCCTACATTTTCGCGCGGCCGAGTTCTTCATGCTGGAAAGCGATGCCCGCAAACAGCCCACGCGCGTTCGCCTGCTGCCCCATCTTCGCTCGCCGTTCGAGGGAACCTACGCGACACAGGCCGTCCCATTCGGGAATCTCACGCTCACAACCTACCGCTTCGGTAAGCCTCGATCCCTCGGGACCATCGTGCTGTTTGGAGGCTTCGACAGTTACGTCGAGGAACTCTTCCCCATGCTCTGCGAATTCGCGCGGCGCGGCCACGACATTGTCGCGTTCGATGGGCCAGGACAGGGCGGCATGCTCGAGGACCAGCACGTCCCAATGGCTGCGGACTGGCATCTCCCAGTCGCCGCGGTCCTGGACGCACTCGAACTCGACGGCGTCACGCTCATTGGCGGGTCTCTCGGCGGATGCCTCGTGATCCGTGCCGCCGCATTCGAGCGCCGCGTGCAGCGTGTCGTCGCCTACGACGTCATGACTGATTTCCATGCATGCCTGACGCACCAATTGCCACAGGCGGTGCGGCCTCTTGTCGAAGCCCTTGAGCACACGGGAGCACTGATGGACGCCTTGATAAACATTGCCAGCACCCAACGCGCCGTCATTGAGTGGGGTCTCCAGCAAGCGATGCGCGTCTTCGGTGTCAAGACGCCTCACGAAGCGCTTCAAGCAGCGCGTGTCTACCGTACGGACGACGTCTCGAGCCGCGTGACACAGGACGTGCTCCTGCTCGCGGGTGCGCAGGATCACTACGTGCCACTCGAGCAACTGTGGACACAAGCACGCAATCTGACGCACGCCCGCTCACTGACGGCACGCGTGTTCACCCGGCAAGAGCAGGGGCAGGCCCATTGCCAGGTCGGAAATATCCCCCTGGCGATTGACGTGATGTGTCGGTGGATCGATGGGACAGAGCGCTCGCAGCCCGCTCTACAAACGGTGGTGCCCAAATCGATGGACACCGAACTCGAGCACTTGCGTATGCGAGTGATCGCCATGGAGAGCCTGCTGATCACAATGCTCGCGCAAGCCCCCGAGCAGCAGCTCGAACTCGGCTGCGAGATGGCCACCTTCATCTCTCCGAGGCCCGGCTTCACCCACCATCCCAGAACGGTCGGCGCGGCAGCACAAATGGTCAATCTTCTTCATCGATCCCGGCACTTCCGGGGCTGGGTCGAAGGCGACGCCCTCTCATGAATACGCAGAGGCCTTCAGTGACGGCGCCTGACACCGTCCAATCGCCGATCCCCACGCCGATGGAGGTGCTGAATAGCGAATGCTTCTGCATCAGCCTGGATACCTCGGCGCTGCGCCAAGCGCTGGCGTCGGAGATCGGCGAGCCGGGTCTGTTCGACTTGATCCAGCAGCGCTGCCCCTACCTGTTCGCAACGCGCCCCGTTTTTCTGTCACATGACCACGCGCTGCGCATGGCGCAAGTGGTGCGGGCCATCGAAGCCGTGGTGGCGCTGCCGGCCTACCGCGACGCGGTGCTGGCAACAGCACCCGCCATTGCGCGCCACGATCCCGGTGGCGCCAAGGGCGTTTTCTTCGGCTACGACTTCCACGTCACCGAGGGCAGCTTCGGGCTCATCGAGATCAACACCAATGCCGGCGGTGCGATGCTCAATGCGGTGCTGGCGCGCGCGCAGCGCGTTTGTTGCGCAGCGGACGCTGGCCTCCTGCCGCCGCCGGCCACAGCCGATGCGTTCGAGGCGGAGATCGTCGCGATGTTTCGCAACGAGTGGTCGCTCTGCGGCATTGAGCGGCCACTGCGCAGCATCGCCATCGTGGACGAGAACCCTGAAGCGCAGTATCTGTACCCGGAGTTCCTGCTGTTCCAGCGTTTGTTCTGGCGGCACGGGCTGCAGGCCGTGATCGCCGGGCCCGCCGAGTTCACATTGCGTGGCGGCGTGCTCTGGCAGGGTGAAGTGGCTATTGACCTGGTCTACAACCGCCTGACCGATTTTTCGTTGGCCGAGCCTGCCAGCGCGACGCTGCGCGAGGCCTACCTGGCCAACGCGATGGTGCTCACGCCCCACCCACAGGCGCACGCGCTGTACGCGGACAAGCGCAACTTGGCCTTGCTCAGCGATCCATCACGGCTGCAAGCCCTGGGCGTGCCACAGGCCACCCAGGACGTTCTGCTGGCTGGTGTTCCTCACACCGAGATCGTGGAGGCGCAGCACGCCGAGCGCCTGTGGCGCGAGCGGCGACGCCTGTTTTTCAAACCCTTCGCCGGCTTCGGTGGCCGGGCTGCCTACCGTGGCGACAAGCTCACCCAGCGTGTCTGGCAAGAGATCCTCGCCGGCGGCTATGTGGCGCAAGCGCTGGTGGCGCCCGGCGGGCGCGTGGTATCGAACCAGGAACCGGTGCAGGTACTCAAGTTCGACCTGCGCGACTACACCTATGACGGCCGCGTGCAATGGGTTGCGGCACGGTTGTACCAAGGCCAGACGACGAACTTCCGCACACCCGGTGGCGGCTTTGCGCCGGTGTACGAAGGACCGGCCGAGGGTCATGCCGAATGGTCGTCCACAGCCTGCACGCCGGCGCAGCATGAAAGCCGCTTGTTCCTGCTTGACGACAACGACGCGCATCCGTTGGACCACGACCGTTACGTCGCACTCGCCCGAGGCGAAGCGGCTGCTGCCGAGTTCGCCGGCCATCGTTTCATCCTCGTCGACTGGTACTTGCGCCTGGCCTGCGGTCAGCCCGAGGCCGTCGTCAACGAAACCTGCAGCTGGCTGGTGTTCGATGCACAAGGTCTGCTGGACTTGCACGCGGCCCATGCGATCGACGCCGAAGCGATCCCGACTGAACCCCAGTGGGCGCAGGTCCGCGCCCTGGTATTCGGCGCCGCCTCCAGCCATCCCGTGCAGTGATGACCACACGGCCACAGCGATCCTCCAAGGGAGACCCCCTATGTACCAACGAATTCTGGTTCCTGTCGATGGCAGCCCGACGTCGAACGCTGGGCTTGCTGAAGCAATCAAGCTGGCCAAGCTCACCGGCGCCCGGGTGCGGGTGCTGCATGTGGTTGACGAGATGCCCCTCCTTCTGAGTGGCGACGGCTATGCGGCCATGCCTGGCGACATCTTCACGATCCTCAAAGAGGCCGGTCAAGCGGTGCTCGAGCAGGCGCGGTTGAAGGTTCATGCGGCGGACATCCCGGTCGACGCCGCGCTTTTCGACAGCCTCGGCGGTCGTCTGTGCGACCGCGTGGCTCAGCAGGCGCAGGAATGGGGCGCCGACGTGATCGTGCTCGGCACCCACGGCCGGCGTGGCGTCGGGCGAATGCTGCTGGGCAGCGATGCCGAAGAGATCGTTCGCACCGCCACGGTCCCTGTGCTCTTGGTGCGAGGCACACCTTCTGAGGCGGATCACTCGGCAGCGACAGGTGCCACCCAAGCCAGATTGGAAGCCACATGAAAGCCTCACCGCAATTGCAGAAATTGCACGACGTCGGCCAGAGCCTGTGGTTGGACAACATCACCCGCACACTGCTCGATGACGGCACGTTGGCGCGCTACATCGCTGAGTATTCGATCACCGGGCTGACGTCCAACCCCAGCATCTTCGATGCCGCCATCGGTGGTGGCGACACCTACGACGCGGCCATCCACGCCAAGACACGCGCCGGGCTTGCAGGTGAAGCGCTCTTCACCGAACTGGCGCTGGAGGATTTGCGCCGCGCGGCCGACCTGTTCAAACCGGTGTTCGACGCCACCGATCAAGTGGACGGCTGGGTCTCGATGGAGATTTCGCCGCTGCTGGCCGCCAACACCGCAGGCTCCATCACAGCGGCCCGTCAGATCCACGAGCAGGCCCAACGAGCAAACCTGTTCGTGAAGATCCCCGGCACGCCGCAAGGCGTGGCGGCGATCGAGCAGGCGATCTTTCTCGGCATCCCCATCAATGTGACGCTGCTGTTTTCCTGCGCGCAATACCAGGCCGCTGCCGAAGCCTATCTGCGTGGTGTCGAACGGCGCCTGGCGGCGGGGCTCAATCTGCGCGTGGCTTCGGTGGCCTCGCTGTTCGTCAGCCGCTGGGACGTGGCTGGAAATCCTCAACTTCCTGTCGAACTGCGGCACAAGCTCGGCATCGCGGTGGCTCAGCAGACCTACCGGGCCTACCGCGAACTGCTGGCCTCCAGCCGTTGGCAGAAGCTGGCCGCCGCCGGTGCGAAGCCACAACGTCTGCTGTGGGCCAGCACCGGCACCAAGGATCCTGCAGCGCCCGACACCTTGTACGTCAGCGCACTGGCCGCCCCCGACACCATCGACACGCTTCCCGAGAAGACGCTGCATGCGTTCGCCGACCACGGCCAGTTGCAAGGCGTCATGCCAACCGATGGCGGCGACGCCGAAGCTGTGCTGCAACAGGTCACACGTGCAGGCGTGGATGTCGAGGCACTGTCCGCAAAGCTCCAGCAAGACGGCGCGGATGCTTTCGTCAAGTCGTGGCAGCAGTTGTTGCAGCGCATCGCCGAAAAGTCGGCTGCACCTGGTTCCGCGCGCACATGACACAGCACATCAGCCCCCTTGCCGGCAAGCCACTGCCGGCATCGATGCTCGTCGACACACAGGCCCTGTTGGCGGCATATGCCTATCTGAAGCCTGACCCCGCTGTGCCGGCCCAGCGCGTGGCGTTCGGCACCTCGGGTCATCGCGGCAGCTCATTCGACGGCAGCTTCAACGCCTGGCACGTGCTGGCGATCACGCAGGCATTGTGCGAATACCGCCAATCCAAAGGCATCGATGGCCCGCTGTTCATCGGTGTGGACACACATGCACTGTCGCAGCCGGCGTTCGAAGACGCGCTGGGGGTGCTGGCCGCCCATGGCGTGCAGACCATGATCTCGTCTGGCGGCGAGTTCACGCCCACGCCGGCGATCTCACATGCCATCCTGGCCCACAACCGCGGACGAACCAGCGGCCTGGCCGACGGCATCGTCATCACGCCATCGCACAACCCGCCCGACAGCGGCGGCTTCAAATACAACCCGCTCCATGGCGGACCGGCCGACGCCGACATCACCGGCTGGGTGCAGGACCGCGCCAACGCTTTGCTCGAAGGCGGCGTCAAGGGCGTCAAACGCATGGCGCTGGCACAGGCGCGCAAAGCCGCCACGACCCATGCACACGACTACCTTGCCGCGTATGTCGCCGACCTCGGCAACGTCATCGACTTCGGGTTGATCCGCAGCGCCGGTCTGCACCTGGGTGTCGATCCGCTCGGCGGCGCGGGCGTGCACTACTGGGCACGGATTGCCGAGCTCTATGACCTCGACTTGACGGCGGTCAACGCGCAAGTCGATCCACAGTTCGCCTTCATGAGCGCCGACTGGGACGGCAAGATTCGCATGGACCCGTCGTCGCGCTACGCGATGCAAGGGTTGATCGACTTGCGCGACGGCTACGACATCGCCTTCGCCTGCGACACCGACCACGACCGCCACGGCATCGTGACGAGCAGCGCGGGTCTGCTGCCGCCGAACCACTACCTCAGCGTCGCCATCGACTATCTGTTCCAGCACCGGCCTCAATGGGGCGCGACAGCTGCGGTCGGCAAGACAGCGGTCAGCAGCACGATGATCGATCG
>JBBRPV010000164.1:0-5567 GCA_038227445.1 Burkholderiales bacterium
GCGTGGCGTAGTAGCTCCAGCCGCGCGGGTGCAGGAAGCGCACCTGGTGAGCCGAGCGCCGCACGCTCACGAGGTCGCCGTGGGCCAGGCTCGCGAACGACTGCATGTCGAAGCTCACGCTGGCTTCGCGGCCGGCCACGATCTCGATGTTGATCTCACCGGTGTCGGGCAGCACGATCGGTCGGTTCGACAGGTCATGTGGGGCGATCGGGACCAGCACCCAGCCCGCGATGCCGGGGTGCAATATCGGCCCGCCGGCCGACAGCGCGTAGGCGGTCGAGCCCGTCGGCGACGCGATGATCAGGCCGTCGGAGCGGAAGTTGGCGACGAACTCGGTGCCGATGTCCACCTTCAGCTCCACCATGGTCGCCGCCGCGCCGCGGTTCACCACCACGTCGTTCATCGCGAAGCTTTCGAAGATCACCGCGCCGTCGCGCTGCACATTGCCTTCGAGCATCGTGCGGTGCTCTTCCTCGTAGTCGCCCGCGATCATCGGCGCCAGCACCTCGGCGTACTGCCCCACGTTCACGTCGGTGATGAAGCCGAAGCGCCCCTGGTTGATGCCCACCAGTGGTGTGCCGTAGCGCGACAGTTGGCGTGCGATGCCGAGCATCGTGCCGTCGCCGCCGACGACGATCGCCAGATCGCAGTGATGGCCGAGTTCATCGGGTGTGAGCGCGCCGTGGCCGGTGATGCCGGTGTTCAGCGCGGTCTGGCTTTCGAGTGAAACCTCCATCCCCTGGCGAACCAGGAACCCGGCAATTTCCTCCAGCACCCCGCGCATGCCCTGGGCCTGATACTTGCCCACGAGTGCGGCGTGACGAAAGCGGCTGATCATGCGCGGGATTACACCACAGCGACCCCGTTTGCCGACGGCACAAAATGGCCCGGAAACTAGAATGGAATCATGCTGGACGAGCGCGCCAAAACCCTGTTGAAAGCCCTGGTCGAACGCTACATTGCCGACGGCCAGCCGGTGGGTTCGCGCACCTTGTCGCGCGCCAGCGGCCTGGAGCTGTCGCCCGCGACCATCCGCAACGTGATGGCCGACCTGGAAGACCTGGGCCTCATCGCCAGCCCGCACACCAGCGCCGGGCGCATTCCCACAGCGCGTGGCTATAGGCTGTTCGTCGACACCATGCTCACGGTTCAACCGATGCATTCGGCGCAGATGATCGAGCCGCAACTCGCCCATGACCAGCCGCAGCGCGTGATCGCCAACGCGGCCCAGCTCTTGTCGAGCCTGTCGAGCTTCGTCGGCGTGATCACCGCGCCGCGCAAGGCCAGCGTGTTCCACCACATCGAGTTCATGCGCCTGAGCGAACGGCGCGTGCTGGTGATCCTGGTGGCACCCGACGGCGACGTGCAGAACCGCGTCATCTTCACCGCCCAAGACTACACACAGTCGCAACTCATCGAAGCCAGCAACTACCTCACGGCGCACTACGCCGGCCTGACCATCGAAGACGTGCGCGAGCGCCTGAAGACCGAGGTCGACGCGCTGCGCGGCGAGATCGCCACGCTGATGCAGGCGGCCGTGCAGGCCGGCAGCGAAGCGCACGCCGACAGCCAGGAGCAGGTGGTCATCGCCGGTGAACGCAACCTGCTCACGGTGCAAGACTTCTCCAGCGACATGGGCAGCCTGCGCAAGCTGTTCGACGTCTTCGAGCAAAAGACCCAGCTGATGCGCCTGCTCGACGTCAGCAGCCGCGCCGAAGGCGTGCGCATCTACATCGGCGGCGAGAGCATGGTCGTGCCGTTCGAGGAACTGTCGGTGGTGTCGGCGCCGTACGAGGTGAACGGCCAGGTCGTCGGCACGCTCGGCGTGATCGGCCCGACCCGCATGGCCTACGACCGCATGATCCAGATCGTCGACATCACCTCGCGGCTGGTCAGCAACGCGCTGAGCACCAAGTAGCGCGGCTGGGCGCGCGCCGCCCGCTCCCTACAATCGCTGGCTTCGGGCCGTTAGCTCAGTTGGTTAGAGCAGAGGACTCATAATCCTTTGGTCGTAGGTTCAAGTCCTACACGGCCTACCAAAATCTATTGCCCGATGGCAATTTGCCGAACAGCTCGGCTCGCCAGCCGACCGGCGGCGTTAAGCTGATCCCAACTGAGCTTGAGGTCTCGACGCATGCTCCCGATCGTCCGGCCGATGCTGGTTTTGCTTGTCCTCGCCCTCGGCTCGGCCGGGGCGGCCGAGCCGCCGAATTGCGAGCGCCCGTTCAGCCTGGCACTGCATGACCACGGCCTGCTGTATTCCAGCCAGACCGGCGAAGGCATCGACAAGGATGTGGCCGACGAACTGGTTCGCCGCAGCGGCTGCAGGATAAACGTCACGGTGTTGCCGCGCGCACGCATCTGGCAGCTCATCGAGTCGGGTGCGCTCGACTTCAGCCTGTCGGGCATCACCAACGAGGCGCGTGACCGGTTCGCCGGCTTCGCCTGGTACTTTTCCAACCGGTACTACCTGCTGGTGCGAAAGGACGCCGGGGTGACGCGGTTGCCAGACTTCGAGAACAACCCGGCACTGAAGCTCGGTGTGATCCGCGGCTTCCGTTACAGCCCCAGCGCGAATCGCCTCGTAGACCGCTTGGATGGCGAGCAACGGGTGAGCTATTCGACCAGCCTCGACCCGCTCTATGACGTGCTGCTCGGCAACCGTGTGCAGGCCATGATCATCGAACCCTTCGACTACCCCGCCCTCGAAAGCGTGAAGCTGCACGGCCAGACGGTGACGCTTGCGTTCGACGACCCGTCGGTGCCGCACGGGCTGATCATGTCGAAGAAGTCGCTGTCCTTGCCGCAGCAGCAGGCCTGGCGCTCGCTGGTCGATGGCATGCGGGCCGACGGCACGGTGCAGCGCATCTTTGAAAAGTACTTCGCGCCGGAGCTGGCGCTGGCCATGAGCCGGTTCTGAACCCCGTGTGGTGTTGCACGCTATGCGGCCGAATCGATCGCTTCTGTCCTTGCTGCCGCTGCTCGTTGCGGCGGTCGCGTTCGGCATCACGGCCTGGCTCTGGGCGCACGAGCGGCAAGCCACGCAGCGCACGCTGAAGGCAGACTTCGACTTCAGCGTGCGCCAGACGTCGAGCCGCATCGAGCAACGCATCGCGAGCTACGAGCAGATGTTGCGCGGCGTGCAGGGCTTGTTTAGGGCGTCGGACCCGATCGACGCCGAACGCTTCCGAACCTATGTCGACGCGCTGCTGCAGGGTGCTGATTTCGCCGGTGTCCACGCGCTGGCGTATGCCCCGTTCGAGGCCGCGTCGCCGCGGGGTGGCCGCGAGCCGGCCGCGAAGCTCGCCTACATCGCGCCAGCGACGGCCCTGAACCGGGAGGCGATTGGTGATGACTTGTTCGTAATAGTCCGACGAGTACCGTTGCTCGATCAGACGTCAACGAGATGTCGAAGCAGTTCGAAGGCGACCCGCCACTTCTGGCCGTCGCAGTCGAGCGTGGCGGTGTGTTGATTGACGCGCACGATCAGGCCGACGCGGTGCTGCAGATTCTTGTCGGTGAAGCTCACCCGGTTGCCAACGCGGAAGTCGGCACGACCGGCGACCTCTGGTGGCGGACTTGGCTTGGTGAGTTCGACGTCTGCTGGAGTCGAACCACTTTCGGTCGGCGCATCGGTCGGCTCGGTGAGGATCGCCGCGTAGTGCACTTTGAAGGCCTTGCTGTAGGCCGCGTCAAGTACCGCGACGTGGTCGCCGTGGATCCCCAC
Source organism: Burkholderiales bacterium (assembly GCA_038227445.1). Classification (GTDB taxonomy): domain Bacteria; phylum Pseudomonadota; class Gammaproteobacteria; order Burkholderiales; family Burkholderiaceae_C; genus LMDS01. Next base: position 3,728 of record JBBRPV010000164.1, read on the forward strand.
GACCCGCGCCAACCGCAACTTGCCGTCTGCCCAGCTGAGGTACTGGACCTGCTGACCGGTATGCAACTGCGCACGCACCTGAACGATGCGTCGTGGGTCGGCCAACAGTTGCTCGATGACCCAGCTGAGCTGGTACAGCTCGGCGCTGGTCGCCATCGGCAACTCTTCGATCAGTTTGATGCGCATGAGCACATTTTGCCCATGCCCGCCGGGTCCGCGTTCACGCCGCCAGCGGCATGTCCTTCGCGCTGGCGTCGTCCGCCCACTTGGCGGCAACCGCCCACGGCAGCAACTCGTCGATGCGGATGCTCGGGTGGTCGGCGATGCGCTCCAGGACGTGGCGCAGGTAACGCTGCGGGTTGATCCCGTTCAGCTTCGCTGTACCCAGCAACGTGTACATCACCGCTGCCGTGTGGCCGCCCGCGTCCGATCCGACGTGCAAGTAATTCTTGCGTCCGATGGCCACGCCACGCAGGGCACGCTCAGCGGTATTGTTGTGCGCGTCGATCCGTCCGTCGCCGACGAAGTTCGTCAGCGCCGTCCAGTTGCCCAACGAATAGCCGATCGCCAACGCCATCGGTGACTTCGCCGACACCTGCGCCAAGGTCTCGTTCATCCAGGACTTCAATTCCGTCAACACCGGTGCCGATCGCGTCTGGCGCATTCGCCTTCGCCGCAGCGCCGATCGGCCGTTCACCTCTGCCTCGACCTTGAACAACTCACCGATCCGCACCAAGCCGTGATGCGCCAGTGTTCCGGGCAGGCGATGTTGCTTGACGTGGATGTCCCACAGTTTTCGGCGCGCGTGGCTCCAGCATCCAGCTTCAAGGATCCGCCCGTCCGCGAAGAGCGCGTTGTACCCAGCGTACGCGTCAGCTTGCAAGATGCCACTGAACTTGTTGAGGTGGCGCGCCGGATGTTCGCCCTTGCGGTTGGCCGAGTATTGGAACCACACCGCCGGCGGCGCCTTGTCGCCGCTGGGGCGGTCATCGCGAACGTAGACCCACAGTCGAGCCGTGTGCGCCTTCTCGCCCTTGCCACCCAGCGCACGGATCGGTGTGTCATCACCGTGAACCTTGTCGGCCTTCAGGACGTAGCGCCCAATGGCATCGGCCAGCGGCGTCAACAACAGAGCGCAATTGCCGATCATGTCGGTGATGGTCGAGCGACTCATCTCGACACCGTCACGACCGTAGATCTGGCACAGCCGATACAGCGGAACATGGTCAGTGAACTTGCTAACTGCAATGTGCGTGAGCAGCCCGGCGCCAGCCATGCACCGGTCCATCGGTCGGCTCGGCGCCAGCGCCTGCGTGATCGTGTGGCACCCCGCACAGACCAGCTTCGGGCGAACGTGGCGCACCACGTGGAAGGTGCCAGGCTCGTAGTCCAGAACCTCCGAGACGTCTTGACCAATCTCCCGCAGGCCGCCACCACAGGCCGTGCAGCCGCACCCGCCAAGCGGTGTGTGAACGACGGTGCGTCGCGGCAGGTGTGCTGGCAACTCGCGCAGTCCCGGCCTGGTCTTGGGTTCGCGCTTTTTGCGCTCCTGGTCGAGCGACGTCACATTGGACTTCAACCCGTCATCCGCGCCGACCTCGTCTGGCGGCTCAACCGCCGGTTGCGCGACCTGGCCGCCAATGAGTTCGAGTTGTGGATGCTCGAGCCGCTCGCTGGAGCGGCCGTATTTCATGCGCCGCAGGTACGCCAGTTCGACCTTCATCTTGTCGATGGTCAACTGCGCGATCTTCAAGGCCTCGTGCGAACGCCGAACCTCACCGCTCAATGCGGCGTTGCTGGCGATGAGATCCGCGAACGTCATGGCCATGACTTTGCCAGC
>JBBRPV010000165.1:0-5524 GCA_038227445.1 Burkholderiales bacterium
TCTGCGCTCGGTTCTGCCGTTCTACGAAGGCGTTGTGCAGCCGTACCCACTTGGTCGAGGTCGGCGTTGGGTCGATCATCTTGATCGAGGCCAGCAGGTGGCCGATTTCTGATCCGGTCAGCCCTTCTGACGTGTCACCCAAGGCCGCCGCGATGGCCTCAAGCTCACCTTGTGAAAACACCATCTCTGCCATGTCGCTTCGCTCAAACGTGTCAGCCAGGCACCTGCGGCTGATGCCGGCCAACGGGGCTAGGAGATCAGCCCATGTGTCGTCGCCCAGGTGGCCCAGTCGACGGCCTCGCTTCGGACGATCTCCAGGTTCGCATCGACGCCCATCCGATCCGGAAACAGGATCAGGTTGTCGCAGCTCCACCGTGCGCACGGCGCAATAAGCCCGTCACAGCCCAAGAACTCGACGGCCGCGCCGATCTCCTGCGTGCGTGGCATGTTGACGCCGCCATAGGCGCTTTCGGGTACGCCGAGCGACTCAAGGTCGGCTCTGACCAGCTTCAGCGTGCGGTGGGCCGCCACACGCAGCGTGTGCAGCATGACGGGCTTGGTGGGGCGCGGAGTGAGCTGGCCCCAATGGAACGAAATCTCGGCCAGCGCACCTTCGCGTGCCAGGCTGGTGTAGAGCACACCGGCGCCGTCGCGTCGCATCCAACGGCCGCCGCTGTACGAGCTGGCCAGCGGATCAAGGCTTTGCCGCGTGCCCCGGAACACTTCACCGTCGAAGGTCTCCTTCGGGAGCGCGTCCAGCCTGTCTATCAAGTCAGGGTCGTGGATCATCCTGCTGTCCGGGCCTCACAGATGTACGCCGTCGAGCAGCTGGTTGACTGAGGCAAGAACCTCATCGACACGGCCCTGCTGGATCAGCTCCGCAGGTATCTGATCCTCCATGAGGCGCTGGCGGGAGAAGAGCCACAGCCGTGCGTCGTGCGGCTCGTAGATGTCGGCGAGCTTGTCGATGACGAATTCGAGTTCGAGAAGCTGCTTCTCGGTGCTGGCGTGCGGCAGGGCCTTGCCCTTGTTCCATCGAGAAACGGTTTCAGGGCGCACGTTCAGGACGTTGGCTACGTCGGATGAGCGCATGGCTCCCTTGGTCTGGATAGCTTCCAGGCGGCGTGCAATCGCGTTGCTCATGGCATGCCTCTATAGATGGTGGAGGATCGTTATGGAGGAGGCGTATCAGCGCAGGCCGCCGCGAGCGACGCGCGTCACCGGGTGACGCGCGAACGATGAGTCGCGACGCTTCTTGGCATAGGGGCCGAGTGTGGTCCGCAGATCGTTCAGCCGCTTGGCCTGTTTGGTGGCCTTCTGTGCCAAGTCTTCAGGCAGCGACAGCTTGGCGGCGACCAAAGCGGCGTCGCTCGCCGGGCGCAGGTGTTCTTCCAGGAATTCGGTGGGCCGGATCGACTCCGGAATCTGTCCCAGGCCGGCGACCTGTTGCGTGCGCTGGTAGAGGAAGTGTCTGGCCGGAGCTTGCAGCATGTCGTCGATGCCACGGCGGCAGCAGTTCGTGTCCCGACATCCGAAAGCAGAGCGCGCCCTACCCCCTCCTGCCTCGAAGAAGCGCTCCACATCGACGCGCGGCAGCATCAGATCAAGCGTGGGCAGATAGACCCGCATCTTGGCGCCAAAGACCTGCTTGCCTACCTCTGGCACCTTGTGCCAGCTGGCGGTGTCGAATCGCTCGCCCAGCGTCACGCCGTGCGACAGGCCACCCACCGCGCCGAAAGCAAGAAGGGACAAGCCCATCAGGCCCCCTGCATGGTCCGCGACGATCGGCAGACCGAGTGCATGAAAGTCCGCTGCAGCATCCCCGTATCGAGTGATGGCTGTCGGTGAGCTGTCTGATCCGCAGCTGGAAATGTTCAGCCACAGCCCATCGACCATGGCCCGGCGCAGTTGCTCCAGAACCGCCAGTCGCTTCGGGGCGGTGCGGAATGCCTCGTAGCTCAGTGCCAGCGAGTAGTGAAGCTGGACATGCCCGGCGCCATGGCGCTCCAGTGCAGCGCGAAGTGCGTTGGCAGAGGCGATGTCGATTGCCAGCCAGGGGTCGTCGGGCCCAGTGATCAGGTGGGTCGGCGAAATCACTTGGGTGAACCCATGGAGGACAGCGAACTTCGCGATGTCTTCGGCCAACTGCCTTTGCTGAAAAGCCGTGGCCAGATCGTTCAAGGCATGGGGCCGCTTCTTGGACCACGGAAGACCATCCATGCCCTTCGCATAGCCGCCGACCGTGCCCATTGCCTGGGTTTGGGGGTCCAGTACAGCATCGAGCCCGCGCTCGAGCACCAGCGACAACAGTTCCTTTTGCTGCCCGACACGTTTGGCTTCGAAGACGACGCCTGTGAACGCTGCCGACCCCGACGTGATGAAGCTTTGAAGGTCCTTCTGATCAAGGCGCCCGGCGCGAACGTACAGCCCCAGGGGGTCTGGAGCCAGGCGGACGAGTCGAAGTGGAGAGGTGGACATGATGAACCTCGCGAAGCTTGCAAGACTGAAATGTAGCGCTTTCAGATGCGTTATAACAAGACATATAAATTGACATTTAGATAGCGTCCGTGACGACAGTCGGCAATCTGTGCGTCTTGGGAGGGCCAGGTCTGTTCGACCTGGCGTGGATTTCCGCTACAGGATCAACACGATGTGGTGCGTGATGCCGGTGGCGATCAGCTTGGCGGTGGCGTTGTTGATGAACGGCACGCCGCAGTGGCGGATGACTTCGATCTTCATGGGGATGCCCCTCCTGTCTGGGTCCCGCTCGGGTGGGGGTCCCACGTGTATGTAGGGCTGTCAGCTGGAGTGCTTCAACTTTTCGGCTTGCTAGAGCATGAAATACGTATCTACGCTGTAAAGTAACGGTGCACACACGGAGCTGCGTAAATGCGTACTTTAGTGATCGCCAGCCAAAAGGGCGGCGTCGGCAAGACAACCCTCGCGGGGCACCTGGGCGTCGTTGCCGAACAGAGCGGCGCGGGCCCCGTGGCCCTGATCGATTGCGATCCACAGGGTTCGCTCGCGTCCTGGTGGAACGAGCGTGCCGCCGAAGCTCCTCTCTTCGCGAGCGTCGCGATCGCCAACTTAGCGAACCATCTGCAGGCCCTTGACCAGGCTGGGATCAAGCTGGCGATCATCGACACCCCGCCGGCCGTCACCGACATGATCCGTGCCGTGCTTCAAGTCGCCGACCTGGTGCTTATCCCAACCCGCCCAAGCCCGCACGACCTGCGGGCGGTCGGAACGACAGTCGACTTGGTTGAGGCTGCCGGCAAGAAGATGATTTTCGTGATCAACGGAGCGGCGGCAAGGGCAAAGATTGCCGGCGAAGCGGCCGTGGCGCTCTCGCAGCACGGGACGGTGGCGCCGGTCACGCTCTACCAGCGCACCGATTTCGCCAGCTCGATGATCGACGGCCGCACCGTCCAGGAGATCGACCCGAAAAGCCGATCAGCGGAAGAGATCGGCGCCTTATGGAAGTACGTATCTGCGCAACTGCGGAAGATTTGATATATTGCGTAGGTGCGTATTAGCGGAGATGCGTAAATGAGTAAAACTGCTTCCCTCACGGCTGGCCTGGTTGCCAAGAAGGGCCAGGCAATGCCTGCTGCTGCAGCTGTCGCCGCCGAGGCCCCTGCAGCAGCGCCCTCGGCCGTGGCCGCGTACTACAAGGCCCTCACCGTCAAGCTCGACCGTAACCGGTACGAGACCCTCAAGAACGCTGGCCTGAAGCTGGACAAGAAGAGCCAGGAAATCTTCGTCGAGGCGCTCGATGCCTACCTGGCCAAGGTGGCCTGAAGCCGTGGCTACTGCCGGGCAGCCGCCCTTGTTTCCAGCGAGCGATGCGCCGGCGCTGACGGAAGAGCAGCAGCGCGAAGAGCTGTTCCGCAAGCAGGTTGAGCTCGGCACCCCCGCCGATCAGGCGCGTGCTTATGCGGATCGGGTCGTGCTGCGCGCCGGAGCGCCCCGGAAAAAGGCGGCGGCGGCCAAGCGGGGCAAGAAGGCGAGCGGTGGCACCGAAGCTCCCCGCAAGGTGCCCGATGCGCTTGTGGCCCCGTCAAAGCCGCCGGAGAGCCTGATCGTCGACGCTGACAGCGGCAGCGCGGTGGAGGAGGGGGGAAGCAAACGTGGCTTGCTGCCGGTGCATCATCCAAACCGGGACTTCTTTCTGTGCGACTTGTTCGACTACGCGCTGAAGGACGATGGCGTGAGCATGGAGGCTCCCATCTTCACGCTGGCTACAAAGCCCGACACGAAGGTCTGGCACTGGGAGAGTAAGGACAAGTCACGCGCCGTGACCGTCACGCCCAGCGTGCTGGGTCGTGCGACGCAGCACGATAAGGATTTACTTATCTACGTAGTTAGCCAGATCACTGAGGCGCTGAACCGTGGGCGAGGGGACGCAGCCAACAGGACGGTGCGCTTCCGTGTGTACGACTACCTGGTCTCGACGAACAAGCGCGTCGGCGGCAAGGAGTACCAGCGGCTGCAGGAAGCCTTGGAGAGGCTGCGTGGTACTTCCATCAAGACGAACATCCAGACCGGCGGCGAACGGGTGAAGGAAGGATTCGGCATCGTCGACAGCTGGAAGATCATCGAGAAGTCTCCCGATGACGACCGCATGATCGGTGTGGAAGTGACGCTGTCGAAGTGGTTGTTCAATGCCGTGCAGGCGCGCGAGGTGCTGACCATCAGCAACGACTACTTCCGCCTGCGCAAGCCGTTGGAGAGGCGCCTGTACGAGTTGGCCAGGAAGCACTGTGGCCACCAGCCGGACTTCAAAATCACCGTTGAGTTGCTGTGCGAGAAGTGCGGAAGCCAGGGGACGATCCGGGAGTTTCGACGCATGCTCAAAGAGATCGTCGAGGACGATCTGCTGCCTGACTACACCCTGGTGCCGGACTGGACGAAGGGCATGGTGGTCATACAGAACCGCAAGAAGGCGCTCCTGGGCGTTGCTCGCGTGCCAGCCTGACGGCGCACGCACTGCCGCACTATCGTTCTTTCACCCACGCTTGCAGCTGGACTCCTTGTGCGCCCATGCGAGGAAATGGCATGCACGAGCGAATATTTCGGGGTGCGGCAGCACGTTGGCCGGTGAGATCGACCAGAACGGGCTCAGAAGAGGGCCCAGAAGGCTGTTTGGACTGTGGATAACTCACCCGCACCCTCGGCCGTCGCTGTGGATGGGCACGTTCTATCACCCACGGGACCTGTGGACCGGCACGTTCTATCACCCACGCTCTCATCGTTCTATCACCCACGCTTGCTTCGTTCTTTCACCCACACGCAGTCTTGTTTTTCTCAATCCTGACAATGGGTTGCAGAACCTTAACCCGCGCGCGCGTTCTTAACTTTCTTCCTAACATTCAATGCATTTAGGGGTCGTCTCAGAATTCGGAATTTAAAGTACGTTAAGCCGTTGACATGGCTTCCGCTCTCGCAAACGATCATTTTTGAGAAGCCGCCGTGAGAAAGCAGGCCGCGCCAGTGCTAGCTTTGCCTGTCCAATTCTCGAAAA
>JBBRPV010000166.1:0-5500 GCA_038227445.1 Burkholderiales bacterium
CGGCACCTCGCAGCCGTCGTCGTCCATCACGCGGACGTCCGCCGCCGGCAGCGCGATGCCGACGCTGTCGGCGTGTGCGCGGGTCAGCCCGGCCGGCATCATCGTCGTCGGCGACGTGGTCTCGGTGGCCCCATAGGCGTTGAGCAGCGTCAGACCGGGCAGCTCCGCCGCCAGGGCGTCGATGGTGGCCACTGGCATCGGCGCGCCGCCATAGCCGCCGATGCGCCAGTGGCTCAAGTCGTGGCGTTCGAGTTCGCCACTGAGCAGGCACAAGTTGTACATCGCCGGCACCATCAGCGTGTGGCTGATGCGCTCGGCTTCGACCAGGCGCACGAAATCCGCAGCCTTGAAGGCCGGCACGACAACGATGGCGCCGCCAACCTGCAGCATCGTCGCGATGATTGCGATCAGCCCGGTGACATGGCTGGCCGGCACCGCCAGCGCCGATCGTTCACCACCACTCAGCCGCATGCAGGCCTCGTAGTGCAGCACCGAATGCACGATGTTCAGGTGCGTGAGCATCGCGCCCTTGGGCTGCCCTGTGGTGCCCGAGGTGTAGAGGATCAGCCCCACATCGTCCTCGGCAGCCGTCGCGACCGGCGGCGGCACCGCATCGCCTTCGGCCAGCGCCTGCAGACTGTCGTCGCCCGCACTGCCGACAGCCACGCGCAGCGCTAGCGCCGGCGCATCTTCAGCCTCGGGGATGCGCGAGGCGAGTGCAGCGTCGAAGACGATCGCCACGGCACCGGATTGGCGCGCTATGTAGGCCAGACCCGGGCGCTGCTCGCGCACGCCCACCGGCACGGCAATGGCACCCAGACGGTGCAGCGCCAGCAGCACGAACACGAACTCCGGCTGGTTGTCGATGAACATCAGCACGCGCTCGCCGGCACGCACGCCTTTGGCGGCCAGCCCACCAGCAATGCGTTCGGCTTCGGCGGCGCACTGCGCGTAACTCCAGCGCCGGCCCTCGCAGACCAGCGCGTCCTGCGTCGGGACTGCGGCGCAGCTGCGCTCGAACATCGCGAACAGGCTCCCTGGGCGCTCGACAAAGCAGCGCACGATGCGGTCGCCGTGGTGCGCCTCGTGGCGCATCGGCGGCACCGGGTAGCCGGCCCAACCTCCTGCCATCGCTCAGGCGGCCGAAGGCTGCACGTTGGCGCCGCGATCGATAACGAACTCCTCGTCGACCAGCCGTCGCGAATGGTTCAGGTCCGACTGCGCGATCAACACCGAGACCTGGCTGCCTTTGAGCCCGGCGATCACATCGGCCAGCCGCATCGACAGTGCCGGCGCTACGCCTTCAAAGGGTTCGTCCAGCAGCAGCAGTCGCGTGCCGGCGGCCAGCGCACGGGCCAGCGCCACCAGTTTCTGCTGGCCGCCGGACAGCAGCAGCGCGCGCCGCTCGCGCATCTCCAGCAATTCGGGCAGCACCCGGTACACCAGCGTCAGCCGCTCCTTGACGTCCAACCCAGGGTTCACCCACACGGGCACCAGGATGTTCTCCTCCACAGTTAGCTCCGGCACCAGGCCTCGGTCTTCGGGCATGTAGCCGATACCCAGCAGCGCGCGTGCATGCGGCGGCAGATTGCCCAGGTCCTGGAGGTCGAAGCGGATGCTGCCCTGCCGCGGTGGCAGGTGCCCCATCACCGCACGCATCAGCGACGTCTTGCCCGCACCGTTGCGCCCGACCAGCCCCGCCATCGTGCCGTCGGCTACGCTCAGCGACAGGCCACGCAGCGCCTCCACCGCCTGGATGGACACATGCAAGTTTTTGATCTGCAGCATCGCGGGCTACTCCTGCAGCAGTTCGCCGGTGACGTAGCGGCGCACGTCGTCGGTGGCCAGCGCCACGGCTGCCGTGTCGTCCGCGATGATGCGGCCGGCGTAGAACGCCACCACGCGGTTCGCATAGCGCTGCACGATGTCCATGTCATGCTCGACGAACAGCACCGTCGTGTCCTTGGCCTGCCCCAATGCGCCCATGATGGTGTCCATCATCGGGAGCTTCTCGTCGGCCGACACGCCGCTGGTCGGTTCGTCCAGCAGCAGCAGCTTGGGGTTGCCGGTCAGCGCCATGGCGATGTCGAGCAGCTTGCGCACGCCGCCGGGCAGCTCGGCTACTCGGCGCTCGCGGTGCTCGCCGAGCCGGAAGCGCGCCAGCAGGGCGTCCGCGCGCTCGATCGCCTCGCAGCGCCGCGCCGGCTGCCAGAAGCTCAAGCGCCGGTCGTGGCAGGCGCAGGCCACCAGCATGTTGTCCAGCACGCTGAGGTCGCCATAGAGCTGCGGAATCTGGAACGAGCGGGCCACGCCACGCCGCGTGATGGCACGCGGGTGCAGCGGCGTGATGTCTCGACCTTCCAGCAGGATGTGGCCGCGGTCGGGCTTCATGTAGCCGGTGATCATGTTGACGAAGGTGGTCTTGCCCGCACCATTGCTGCCGATCAGGCTGACACGTTCGCCGGCACCGAAGGTGATGGCGATCCCGGCCGCCGCGACGACGGCACCGAAACGCTTTTCCAGCCCACGCGCCTCGAGCAACGGCGTCATCGCCCGCCCTTCCCGCGTATCCACAGCGAGCCGATGCCGCGCGGCAGGAAACGGATCACCGACAGCAGGAACAGGCCCAGCACGAGTTGCCAAGTGTTGGGGAAGTAGGAGCCCGAAAACGAGCGCACGACCTCCAGCAGGGTGCTGGCCACGAACACTGCGCCCACGCTCTGCCAGCCGGCCAGGATGGCGACGAAGACGAACTCGCCCGAGGTCGTCCAGAAGCTGAAGTTGGGCTCGATGTGGCCCAGCGACATGACGGCCAGCGCGCCGCCCAGGCCGCCGCAGAAGGCCGCCAGCACGAAGTTGATGGCCATCGCCTGGCGCACCGAGCCACCCAGGTATTCGACGCGCAGTTCGTTCTCGCGCATCGCCAGCGTGACCAGGCCGCGCGTACTGTCGAAGTACACGCGCGCCAGCAGCGCCATCACCGTGGCCAGCACGACCGTCACCAGGTACAGGACGTAGCCGACGTGCGCGTCGGGCAAGGCCTGGCCCAGCAACGTCGGGCGGCCCACGTTGAAACCGTCGGAGCCGCCCAGCATTTCCAGCTTCATCAGCAGGCCATAGGTGACCATCGACAGCGCCAGGGTCAGCATCGCGAAGAAGATGCCGCGATAGCGCGACAGCAGCGGCGCAAACGGCGCCGCCACCAGCGCCGCCGACACGCCGCCCGCGAGCGCCATGCCAAGTGCGTCGGTGAACCCCAGCATGTTGTAAGCCAGCGCCGCCGAGTAGCCGCCAACGGCAAACATCATCCCCTGGCCGAAGGGCACGACACCGCCGCGCATCAGCCCGACGATGCCTAGCGACACCAGGCCGTTGGCCGCGGCCATCGTGATCAGGAACGTCAGCCAGCGCGGCATGAACAAGCCTGCGACGGCGAGCGCGGCACAGGCCGCCGCGCCGAGCACGGGCAATCGCCAGCGATGCGCCGCCGCGGGCGTTGCAGCACCGATGTTGGTCTCGGCAGCCCGTGGCGCGACAGCCATGTCAGATCTTGCGTGCCTGAATGCGCTGGAACAGGCCCTCCGGGCGGAACATCAGCACCATGGCCATCACGACGTAAATCGAGAACAACTCGGCCACCGGCGCGATGTGCACTGCCAGTGAGCGCGCCAGGCCGACGATCAGCGCGCCAATGGCGGCGCCCTCGATGCTGCCAAGACCGCCGATGATCACGACCGCGAAGGACACGATGATCACGCCGACCGACACGCCAGGCTGCACCGAGATCATCGGTGCGGTGAAGGCGCCGCCGAGGGCCGCCAGGAAAATACCGACCGAAAAGGCGCCCATGTAGATGCGCGAGACGTTGACGCCCATGCTGGAGGCCACCTCGGCGCTGTGGATCACGGCCAGCGTGATCTTGCCCAGGCGCGTGCGGTTCAGCCCCCACCACACCAGCAGCCCGACGACAACGGCCAATGCGACGAGCACAAACTCGTAGCCGACATAGGTCTGCCGGCCGATGTCCACGCTGCCGAACAGTCCGTAGGGCTCGGACACGTAGTATGGATTGGCGCCCCACACCAGCTTGGTGACGTCCTCCAGGATGAGGAACATCGCGTAGGTCACCAGCACCAGCAGCACCTCGTCGCGGCCGTAGAAGAAGCGCAGCAGGCCGCGCTCGGTCAGCGGCGCCACCAGGGCAGCCACCGCCACGGCCGCCAGCAGCATCGCCACCAGAGACCAGGCCGGCGCCCAGTGCATGCTGGCCGTCCAGCCGACGAAGCTGGCTGCCGCATAGGCGCCCAGCGCATAGAAGCTGCCATGCGCAATGTTCAGGATCTTGAGAACGCCGAAAACGAGCGTCAGGCCGAGTGCCACGATGAACAGCCACGACGCATAGGTCAGGCCGTCGATCAGGATGGTCAGTGGGGCAGCGGTCATGGTCGGCGCAGGGGTCGGCGGTGGAAAGGCATAGGCTGGGCCCGGGCGCGCGTGCGGATCAACGCGCGCGCCGGGCCGTCTCCCGGGTCAACGGTGGATCAGGGGCAGCCCTTTGCGCCCGGGAAGCCGGCCTTGATCCAGTCCTCCGACTTCATGTTCGCCGGCGGGTTGACGCACTCAGCCGGGAAGCGCTGGATGTCGTCGATCATCACCATCTTCTTGGCTGCGTCGTACCGCGTCTTGCCGATTGCGGTGTCCTGGGTCGCCTGGTGCCCATCGGCGAGCGCCATTTGGATCTTGCCAGCTGGCGAGTTCCACTCGGCGCCCTTCAGCGCAGCGGCCAGTTGCTCTGACGTTGGCTTCTTTCCGCCATTGACGGCGGTGGCCTTCTCGACCGCCAGCTTTAGCCCGAGCAGCGCCTGCGCCATGCGGTACGGGGCCTGCACGGGATAGACACCGTTGGCTTTGCTGTACAGATCCCACCACCAGTCGTTCAGTGCCGACTTCGGCGACATCAGCCCATAGGCGCCGCGCGCACCGAGAATGACGCCATCAGGCATCTTGTCGCCCAGGCCCGGCAACACATGGTCGCCGGCCGAGAACATCACCTGGGTGCGCTTGAACAGCCCACGCGGGCCGGCCTGCAGGATGAAAGCCTGCAGGTCACCGCCCCACAGGCTGGAGTGCGTGATCTCGGCCGGCTGGCTCATCAGCGCCGAGATCTCGGTGCCGTACTGGCCCGCGCCGAACTTCGGCAACTGGTCCTGGCCCGACTTGGCGTCGGGGAACAACTGGGCCATTGCCAGCGAGAAATCCTTCTTCGAATCCTGGCCCCAGGCGTAGTCCTGGTTGATCATGTTGTAGGTGTTGACCTTGGCGTTCTTGGCCTTGAGATAGCGCGCCAGTGCCACGTTGTCCATCGTCGCGTGGGCGGCGGTGCGGAACACGTAGTTGAACTTGCCGTCCTCGAACACGCGCGGTGTGCCGCAGTCGTAGAGGATGAGGAACCTCTTCATCTCCTCGGCTACCGGCGCCACTGCCAGGCAGTCGCCCGAGC
>JBBRPV010000167.1:0-5363 GCA_038227445.1 Burkholderiales bacterium
CCTACTTCATCGACAAGCTGATCGAGATCGCCGAGCGGATCGCCGCGATGCCGAAGACCTACGGCACCGAAGGCCAAGGCATGCAGGCCGTCGCGCACCTGCACTATTTCGTTTCCGGGTTCGATTGGTACATCACCGAGACGGACATGGGCGCACCGAACGACACCGATCCTGGTGCGCAGCACCAGGCGCACGGCCTGGCCTGCTTCCATGAGGCCGAGGTGGGCTACATCAGCATTGTGGAACTGCTGCGCAGCCGCGCCGAGCTCGATCTGCACTGGACGCCATGCACGCTGGCCTGCGTGCGTGAAGCTCGCGCATGAGCCCCGCCGACACGACCGCAATCCGTCGCAGCCGCAGCTACCGGTTTCCGGCGAGCATTCCTCGCACGTATGCCGATGGCGCCTGCCGCGAGTTTCCGTTGTGGTGCCTGGCGATTTCGGTGCCGCGTTCGCGTGCCTAGGTTGCCGCTGCCCTGCGTCTGCTGCGGCAAGTGAACGCAGCGGCATCTACATGCCGCCGGCGGCAGATTGCACCGCCGAGCGCATAGGTTCGCGTTGTGAGATACTTGTATCGCATCAAGTAAAGGAGAGCATCGTGGCCGTATCCCTGCGACTACCCGAGGACATTTCAAGCCGCTTGCAGCGCTTGGCTGAAAGCACAGGGCGCAGCAAAACCTACTACATGATCGAGGCCATCCGTGAGCATCTTGACGACCTTGAGGACTTGTACCTTGCCGAGCAGCGTTTGAGCGCGCACCGCGCCGGAAAATCGAAAGCCGTTCCGCTGGAAGAGGTGATGAAGCGGTATGGCTTGGAAGGTTGAGCTGCATCGTGCTGCAGAGCGCGACCTGGATAAGCTCGACCGGCAGACGGCAAGACGCATCCTTGCCTTCCTGCATGGGCGCATTGCCACGCAGGACGATCCGCGCAGCATTGGCGAAGCGCTCAAGGGTTCCAAGCTGGGCGATTTCTGGAAGTACCGCGTTGGCGATTACCGGGTCATCGCCAGCATCGAGGACGGCGCTTTGCGCGTTCTCGTGGTGAAGATAGGCAACCGGAAAGAGGTGTATCGGAAATGAGTGAACGTGGCGGCTGGTCACGCGACTGCTTGCTCTCCTCAAATTCACACCGGCGGCTGCGATTGGTATGCCCGCAGCAATGAGGGAGCCGTTGCGGGCACAGGCTCGTCAGTGTCCGTTTCGGGTGTCGGCGATTGGCAACGATCTGGAGTTCACACCCGGTACCTCGCACACACCGCGATTAGAAAATCGCGCCCGTGTGGGAGTATTTTGTGGAAACCCGATCCTTACGGGCCGTTGAGCACGCCACGATTTCATTCAACGCATCGTACGTTCTAGGCCTGGTCTAGCACTGGCAGGCGAGCCAAGTGTCAGGTGAAATTGGTTGAAAATATCACTTCGCATAATACTCATTATGTCAATAAGTATTTGATTATTAAGGAAATAATTAGATATTCGAGGTGATTCTTGAGGCAGGCGGGCAGCACGCCCTTCTGGGAGGCGGTCCACCAGAGCAAGGACCCGACCACCTACACTGTACTGGCGGAAGGCGCCGCAGCGCTGGCGGGCCTAGCCATCGCGGCCGTCGGCATTACGCTCAGCCATAGACTGGACATGCCATCGCTGGACGGCGCAGCGTCCGTGGTCATCGGCCTGCTGCTGGCCGGCATGGCTACGCTGCTGACCGGGGGGTCTCGGGACTTGCTCATCGGTAAGGGCATCCGCCCGGATATGGCGCAGGCCATCCGTGACCTCGCACTGGCGCAGCCCAGCGTGCGCGACGTGGGACGCGTACTGTCGATGTACGGCGGGCCGAACGATGTGCTGGTGACGATGCATCTCGACTTCGATACGGGCACGGATGCCGCCGAAGCGGCCGCTGCGATCGGCAACGTCGAGCGGCAGGTTCGAGAACGCGTCCCGAAGATTAGGCGCTTGTTCATCGAGTCCGGCTCAGGGCCAGTGCAGCAGCGATGGTCCCGTCCGGATGCCGACCGCCCGCCTTCGAAACACCAGCCGCCCCAGGGCCCGCACCGCCCCTGCCCTGTTCTCCGTAAGCAGTACCCCAGTCGACCAGCAGACATGTCTATATCCAAGAGGGGCGTGGTTTCCGACTCGCTGGTCACATATTTTATCCCTGTGCTTGTTGATCGGCGGCGTTGCCGACTTCGTCGCCACCGAGGCCGAAGCCAAGCCTGCGCGAAGGCGGAGGTGCGGCGCTACAAGCTGTGCCGCCAGAACGAGCTGGCATCGATTCAAATCTGTGTGCCACCGTACAGAGGTATGTACACACGATGCGAGATCATAGGACCTTCAATGGCGCGCAGATAAACGCCTGCACTTCACAAACTACCAACGGAAAGCCAACAAATGCCTACAGACACCGTCGCCGAACAGCACCTGTGGCCCCTGATCAAGGGCATCAAGTTCGCCATGTTCACTACCCACCACGGCAACGGCCACTTGCATTCGCGGCCGATGACGACGCAGAACAAGACGATGCTGGACGACAAACTGTGGTTCTTCATGTCGGCCAAGGGCGATGCAGCGCAAGAGCTTGCACTGCAGCCGCAGGTCAACATCAACTATGCCGACCCGGGCCAAGATGTTTACGTTTCGGTGTCCGGTTCAGCCCAGGTGGTTGACGACAAAATCCAGCGCCAGGCACTGTGGACGAAGTTCGCCCAGGCATGGTTTCCTGGCGGCGTGGACGATCCGGACCTGGCCTTGGTGCGCGTGACGGTGAGCCATGCGCACTACTGGAACGTGAGTGAAAACAAATTGACCCAGTTGTTCGTGATGGCCAAGGCAGTGTTCAGCGGCGAAAAGCCTGCGCTGGGCGAGTCGGGTGAGGTGTCGCTGGGCAGCGGTTCCAAAACGGAATGACTTTCGCTACTTGGCGCCCAGTCCGCTGATCCCGCATTTCCCCAGCATTTACCCATCCGAAAGGCTTCACCATGACCGAAAAATCCGCCAACGTGCATTGGGAAGGCCAGGGTAAGTCTGGCCAAGGACAGATCAGCACCGAAACTGGGGCGCTCAAGCTGTACCCCTACGGTTTTGCGAGTCGCTTCGAAGCCGACCGCCGTGGCACGAACCCCGAGGAGATTCTGGGCGCCGCACACGCCGCCTGCTTCACGATGGCGTTCTCCTTCGCGTGCGACAAGGCGGGGTTCGCCACCGCTTCGGTCGACACCCAAGCCCGCGTGCGCCTAGCCTCGCAAGGAGACGGGTTCGTCATCGACCGAATCGCGCTCACCTTGAAGGCCATCGTGCCAGGCATTGAAGAAGTGCGGTTCCAGGAGATAGCCCTCGCCGCCAAACGCGATTGCCCACTGTCGAAGGCGCTGGCGAGCGTGGCCGAGATCAGTCTGCAAGCAACGCTGAGCAAAGGCGACATGACGCACGAACTAGTTGTTGACGCGATGAATGGTCACACGCCAGACACCGAGTTCGTCCAAAGCCCACAGGTCGCTGCTGCAGAGGCGCTCGCCGTCGCGCCGGCGCGGGTCAGTGCCGTCGAGGCGGTGACCCGTTCGCGGCTGCTGACAGTGGGAATGGATGCCCTTCTGGTTGAGGTGGCTGCGCTGTTGTCAAGCGCTCAAATCAGCGTGGTGGTGGTGTGTGATGGTGATGGCTTATGCATCGGCACCATCACCGAGACCGTTCTCGTCAGGCACCTGGGTTTGGGGCACGTCGACTTTTTCTCCACTCACGCAGGCGATGTGATGACGCGTGAGATCACGAGCTGCATGCCTGACGATGAGTTGTCAGCAGTGCTCGCGATGATGCGCGAGCGCGGACTGATCTATGTGCTGGTCGTCGATGCCGGCAACAGGCCGCTGGGCGTGCTCAATGCGCGTGACGGGCTGCGCACATTGCTGGCAGCGGGAAACCAAGAGGAGACACTGCTGCGCAACTACGTGATGGGTGTCGGATACCAATAAGATTTGGCGAAGTAGACGCTGTGTAAATTTTGTTCGATATCTCACAGACATACTGCCTATCGTTCCGTATTCTTGCCGCATAGATGCGTTTCGCTTTTGCCAACCACCACGAGAAAACCCCATGGAACACAAGCTCCCGCCGCTCCCGTATGCAATCGACGCCCTAGCGCCGTATTGCAGCCAAGAAACCCTTGAGTACCATCACGGCAAGCACCACAACGCCTATGTGTTAAACCTGAACAAGCTCCAGAAGGGGACGCCATTCGAATCCATGACGCTTGAAGAGATCGTCAAGAAATCCAGCGGTGTCGTCTATAACAACGCCGCCCAGATATGGAATCACACGTTTTTCTGGAACTGCATGAAGCCAGCGGGTGGCGGCGAGCTCAGCGGCGCATTGGGTGCGGCAGTCCATGCGAAGTTCGGTTCTTACGAAGCGTTTAAAGAAGCCTTCGTCAAGTCCGCCGTGGGCAACTTCGGTTCGGGCTGGACTTGGCTGGTCAAGAAGGCCGACGGCACGGTCGATATCGTCAATACTGGCGCGGCGGGAACGCCTCTCACGACCGCCGACAAAGCCTTGATGACGGTTGATGTCTGGGAACATGCCTACTACATCGACTACCGCAACCAGCGTCCGAAATTCGTCGAAACCTTCTTATCCCATTTGGTGAACTGGCAGTTTGCCGAAACCAGCTACACCGACTATCCCGCCCTGACGGTTTGACCCAGGAGCATCAAGAACCCCGAAGGCCGACACCCCATGACCTACCAAAGCATCAACCCCAACACCGGCAAGCTGCTCAAGAGCTTCGAGCACCTGACCGCGGCACAGCTCGAAAAGGCGCTGGCCGCCGCCGCCGACTGCTTCCAGACCTGGGGCCTCATGGGCATCCAGGAGTTCGTCAACAAGAAGCTGGTGCGCACCGGGCACATCGCGGCCCCAATCTGAGCTTGAGGGACATCCGATGATCGCTCCCGCCCAGCAAGTCCCTCGCCACGAAACCGCCGGGCTGGTTCATTACCGGTTGCCCCCGTCAAAGCCGAATCAAATCATTGGTGGAAACCGCCGGGTTTCTGTCGAGTTTGATGGAGAGTCTTCCACGGCATGTATGCCAGATCGTCTTTGCTCCAATCCCCAACGCCCTCGCCTGCCGCTGGGGAGAAGTCCACCAAACAGGACACGCGATGAACGCAAACGCGATGGACAGCAGGTCACACGCATCCGAGCAGCCAGCATCTCAGCGGCCTGAGGGACTGAAAACTGACGTCATCGACGGAACCACACTTGACCCACAGTTGCTGCAACGTATCGATGCCTACTGGCGTGCAGCCAACTATCTGTCGGTGGGACAGATCTATCTGCGCGCCAATCCTCTGCTGAAAGACCCGCTGGA
>JBBRPV010000168.1:0-5325 GCA_038227445.1 Burkholderiales bacterium
CCTGGCCGCCGCCGCGATGCTCTGCCCACCCTCGACCAGCCTCACCGCTTCCTGCCTAAACTCCAACGTGTAGCGCGCCCGCACTGCCTTCTTCATTGCCGTTCTCCTTGCTTGCATTGAATCACCTCAGCAAGGGGTACGTTTTTCGGGGGCAAGGTCAATATGTCCTCAACAAAATCAAACTAAAAGACTTCGTGGCGTCCGCTTTTCGGGGGCCAGTTCAGTCAGCCGAGAGTAGCTCCGAGCGTAGCCAGCTTCGCCGATCTCCTT
Source organism: Burkholderiales bacterium (assembly GCA_038227445.1). Lineage (GTDB taxonomy): Bacteria > Pseudomonadota > Gammaproteobacteria > Burkholderiales > Burkholderiaceae_C > LMDS01. The sequence continues at coordinate 271 of JBBRPV010000168.1, forward strand.
GTGCAGCGTCTTTGCCGTACGGCGTTGCTTCTTCGGGCGATGCGCGTCGACCTCCAGTGCGTGCTTGAGCAGGCTAGGTCAAACACCTGGGTCAGTTTTGGTTCGGCACAACCCTCAAAACTGGCTCAGTTTTCGGTCGGCGACAACAAGTCCGAGCAATTTGAGCTTCGAGAAGTTGCCCATCCTTTTCGCTTGGCTGCGCACACCTTCGTTTGCTCCCGCATCCAAGCCCCGCGTTTGCATTAACGTGACTACCCGTAGGTTTTACGAAGCACTACCGTGAGTACTCTCCAACCCGACATTCCCACTTGGGCCAGGTCCGTAGCGGCCTTTCTGACGCCGGGCCAGCCGGCATGCTGAACGGCCCAATGTTTGCGTTTGGGGCAGCTGTCTTCGAGAAGTTGCCCATGACCTTCGCTTGGCTGCGCATGCCTTCGCTTGCCCTCGCATTCGAGCGGAGCGTTTGTATTACCTTTGTAACCAGTAGGTTTTGCGGATGATCACTGTGATTACTTTCCAACCCGACATTCCCACATGGGCACTGCCTGGCGGTCCGCCCGGTGCCACGCTGGCCGACTGGCTGAACGGATTGCTCTGTGCGCTGGGGCAGCTAGCGCCGCACTTGGTGAACACTGCTGCGCACGATGAGTTGGGCGACGCTTCATTGCTGCTGTACTGGGCTTACAAAAAGCTGCACTCCTCAAATCTGCCAACCTGGCCGCATGCGCCAGACAGGCCCGCGCCGCATTTGCTCGCCGAAGCCGCAGGGCTCCTGTATGGACTGTGCGTGGCGCACGGTTTTGAGAACGATGACGAGCATCCCCGCGTCTGTTGCGAAATCGGCTTGCTCCAATGAACCCGAGGCGAACGTCAGTTGTCGCTTGCGCGACGCTGCTGTGTGTATGCGCACAGGCCCAGTCCGTCACGCGCTACGAATGCACGATGCTAGACGGCTCAAAACTCTGGCTGGCGCAAGACCTCCAGAAGGTCTCCCAGTTTGCAGCCCAGTGCGTGCCGGTGACCACGAACGCGGCACCCGTTGACAGATCGAGCGTGCCGGCGCGGCCGAGCGCCATGTTGATCACTGCGCCGAAGCGCGACAGCACCTACAACAGCCGGGTGAGCAGAGGCAAAGGTGGGTCCGGTTTCTTCGACCTGCCGGTAGATCTGGCGCGCGAGATCGAAGCGGCTAGCTCGCTTCAGCAGCTTGACCCGCTGCTCGTGGCTGCACTGATATACATCGAATCGCGTTATCGCAGCAACGCGCGCTCGCCGAAAGGTGCGTTAGGCCTGATGCAGGTCATGCCCGCTACGGCGCGGCTCTACGGTGTGGATGACGAAGAATCGCTGTTGGACCGGCGGGTTAACTTGCGCGTTGGCACTCAACACCTTCGGGCGCTTCAACTGCGCTATGCCCCACGGGTCGATTTGATTTTGGCCGCTTACAACGCAGGTGAGGGCGCTGTGAGGCGCTACCAGGACAAGGTTCCTCCCTTCCCCGAGACGCAAGCCTACGTGAGCGACATCCTAGGCCTAATTGAACAGGCCCAGCGCGCTTCAATCAATTCGGCGCGCTGACGCCTTTGGGCTCGCAAGTTGCTGCGACATGAAGCCGGTATCCCACGCCGTACACTGCCTCGATTGAGGGTACCCCAGAGCAGCACTGGCTCCCTACAGTGCCAACGATCTTGCGCCGCAGCTTGTACACATGCTGCTCTATCGTGCGCTTGCCGATGTCACTGGGGCGGCTCCAAATTTCTTGCGACAAGCGGTTGAAACTCACGACCCGACCTGCGTTCATGAAAAGCGCCCAGGCGAGCGCGAACTCGCGAGCGGTGAGACTGACTTCTCGGCCCTCGGCGCTAATGCTGCGGGACTCTGAATCGAGCATGCACACGCCGGCCTGCAGACGCTGCTGATGTTGTTGCGCCGTGCGTCGCTGCTGAACGCGGGCCTGCATGCGCTGCAACAGCGCCGCGGGCCCTTCGGCGTGGAAGCAGTATTCGTCTGCACCTTGTTGAAGCGCGAGTGCCATAGACTCCCCGCCGCCACGACCGAACACGATGACGGGAATGTCCTCGCTACCGCCCAGCTTCAGCGCTGCCAGGCGGTACGAGAGTTCTCGCTCGTCGTCATGCAGGAGCAGCCCATCGAAGTGCTCCCTGCGGAGGGCCGCTAGCAGCTCGTTCATGTCGCGACACCGACAAACCTCTATAGCATTTTCCCGGAAGCACTTCAGCGCGTAGTCTTCCAAGGCTGTGGTCGGAATCAATGAGGCAATCTTGATATCGTGCATTTCGCTACTTCCAATGCGAACGAACTCACCTGAGGAATTGGCGACAGTCGGTGTGGGCCGCCGCAGTTACGAGCATGTATCAGTCGGCCCCTGCCGTTCGTGGGGATAGTGCGTAGCCTTTCACTCTTAGCAGATTCATCGAAGTGATTTCTGTTCAGAACTTCAAAACACTAGGCTCAAGGCCAGGTACTTCGAACACAGTGGCCCGCCTCTTCGGAGGCGCCTCAATTGAGCATGAGAGCGTTTTTGTAGCGTCTCTGAGGCATCGCTGCGCCACTGACTAACGCGAGGGTCAGCGCGCGTGTCTGACTGAGTCAATTGAATGCATGAAGGCTCAGGCTTCGCTCGAAGGCAGAACACCTCGTTCATTTCGTGAAAAACTTGCTTCATCAACTGAGCGCTCGGTACGAGGGCCTGGAAGAGAGGGCCCTCAGCCGTACAACTTGTTCCGGTTGCCCACCGTTGTGCTTGCCAAGGCTGAAGGCCCGAGCGGCTGCAGGCCAAGCCCTCATCCGGGCTGGGCAGGCACGAGATGCGATGGACTTCGACAACGATGTCATTAACGCATACGTTAAAGCATTCTTTGTGACCACGTCAATCGAGTGCTCACCTTCAAACCGGGGGTGAAGTGCGGCGTTTGCCGCATCTGGCCCTGCGGTATGCGGCCTGTTCAATTCAGCGAAGCGGCTGAGTGGTTGAACCCCTTAACTTACGTGTCAAATCCTTCGATCAACGGCGCGATTGGCGCTATCGGCGGCGAGTCGCTGGAACACAGGTCCCTGCTACCCGCCGCACGTGAGATCAGAAGTTGTGGCGGATGCCGACGGCCAACGAGCTGAAGTCGCCACCGTACAACGCGGCGGTGCCGTCGTTGACCTTCGTGTAGAAGGTGTAGACCTTGGTGCGCTTGCTCAGGTTGTAGTTGTAGGCCACCGTGTATTGTTTGGCTGAACTGTTGGCCACATCTCCGGTCTTGCCCGCTGCACCTGCATTGAGGTGCAACTCGGAAAGACCGAACAGGTACACGCCCGATAAGCGTACGTTCGTGCGTGAACCGGTGCCGAAAGCGTTGTTGTCATGCTGCGCATAGCCGCCGAAACGCCACGGACCGAGCAAGTAGTAGGCGCGCACTGCGAATTGGTTTTGGGTGCCCGCTTTTTCGTAGCCTGCACCGAGCGCCAGGTCGCCGAGATCCCAGTTCACGGCCACATCGTAGTTGTGGTCGGCCGCCGCTTCGCGCAGCGAAATCGAACCTTCCAGACTCAGTCCTTTGGCGAACTCCGGCGCGCGGTACGCCACCTTGTTCGCGCCGCGGCCCAGGTAGGCATAGAGCGCGTCAGACGAGGTGCCTGTATCGTGGTTGTGATTGCTGACGTAGTCGGCGGTGGCGTAATAGGCTTCGCTAAAAAAATTGCCCAGTCGCAGCGTGCCAAACCCACCGCTCAAATCAAGTTCGCTCACTCGGCCGAAAAAGTTCGCAGAAGCTGCACCCGTGTCTGCGCTGAAACCGCTTTCCAACACGAAGCCCGCTCTCAGGCCGCCACCCAGATCTTCGCTGCCTTTGAGGCCCCAGCGCGAAGAGTTGTTCTGTTCGACATTGCGGGTCACGTCACCCACCTTCTGCCGCTCTACCGATAGATTCACGCGGCCATAAAGGTTTACTTGCGATTGCGCCCAAGCGCTGCCGGTGCCAAGCAGGGCGCATGCGAGCAGCGTTAATTTGTGCGTGAGATTGGTTTTCATAAGACGTCTGTTGATAATTGAGATTGGCTTTGAGGTGCGCCCGAAGGCGCCCCGCAGATCGAGATCGGTGATTCGACTTAACGAACCACGGCGATCTGGTCGCGCTTTTCACCCTTGTAGGTGTAGAGCGTCAGAGCGCCGTTCTTCACGTCGCCCTTTTCGTCGAACGAGATCGTGCCGGTCACGCCCTTGTAGCCTTCGGTCTTGGCCAGCACTGGCAGGTAGACCTTCGGGTCGGCCGAGCCGGCCTTGACCATCGCGGCCACCATCACGTTGAGGGCGTCGTACACGTAAGGTGAGTACACCTGCACGTCGATGCCGAATTTGGCCTTGTACTTCTTGTAGTACTCGTCCATGCCCGCCTTCTGCGTGCCTTCGACACCACCAGCCTCAGCGCAGACCACCTGACCATCGGCCATCGCACCAGCGGCCAGCTTGGGCAGCTCGCCCGAGCAGATGCCGTCGCCGCCCATGAACTTCGACGTTATGCCGAGTTGTTTCATCTGGCGAATCATCGGGCCGGCCACGGCGTCCATGCCACCGAAGAAAATCACGTCCGGCTTGGCCGCCTTGATGGCAGTCAGGATGGCGGTGAAGTCGGTTGCCTTGTCGGTCGTGAACTGGGTCGCTGCGATCGCGCCGCCCGATGCCTTGACGGCCTTGGTGAACTCTTCTGCCACGCCCTGCCCATAGGCGGTGCGGTCGTCGATCACGGCGATCGACTTGCCCTTGAGTTCCTTGACCGCGTAGCGGCCCAGGGTGCCACCGAGGTGCACGTCATCGGCCACCACGCGGAACGTGGTCTTGAAGCCTTGACGGGTGAACTTCGGGTTGGTCGCAGACGGCGAAATCTGCGGAATGCCGGCGTCGCTGTAGATCTTGGACGCGGGGATCGAGGTGCCCGAATTCAAGTGACCGATCACGCCGTTGACCTTGGAGTCGACCAACTTTTGCGCAACTGCGGTGCCTTGTTTCGGATCGCCCGCATCGTCTTCAGCGACCAGCTCGAACTTGAC
>JBBRPV010000169.1:0-5307 GCA_038227445.1 Burkholderiales bacterium
ACCGCCGAAAGCGTTGCTGGCGTTCCTGCAAGCACTGTGACTATGCGAAGTGGTGGCGGCGGGTTCACGCAGCCTGTCGAGGGCACGAGTGCTGGACCGAACGGTGGACTTTGCATAAGTGCGAGGTTCGCCTTATTTCGTTTATGAACAGCTACTCATAAACGAAAGAACTGGTTGTTCATCGGCAGTGAGTTGGCCGGCGAGCGTGCCGCCGTCGTGATGAGCCTGCTGCAGTCGGCCAAGCTCCATGGGCACGAGCCCTGGGCTTACCTGAAGGACGTGCTGATGCGGCTGCCCACGCAGTTGAACAGCCGGATCGAGGAGTTGCTGCCGCATCGGTGGCAGCCCGCCGACTGACGACCACCAGGCCGCGCAAACGCGCCGCGTGAACAACGCGGCCATGCGCTGGCCGAGGCCGCCGACCAGGGCGCCCGCGCACAGCCAGCGCGCGAGTCGCGTCATCGCTGCCTTGCAGTTCATCGCCACCACGTTCGTCATGCACGCGATGGTCGGTTGCAGTTCCCGTCAGCTCAAGATGCCGCGCCCAGCCGGATACGTTTTCCGCGGCGCGAAACACTCCGCCATCCGCCCGAATCGAAGCGAAAGGTCTTGCTCGCTCAATCAGCGGGGAAGGAGCGAGGCTGCTAGGACGGCTTTTGTGCGTTTAGAAAGCTGACGGTTGAAAAAAATCTGCTGCGGCGGGCAAGTGCGGAAGGCCCAGAGTGTCCAGCGTTTGCGCGGCGAGTACTGCGCGCACTACGGCCACGGCCATCACGTCGGCTGCTAACGCGCCGATCAGCGTGAGATTGGTCATTTGGCCGCTGGCGCCGGTGGACAGTGCGAAGATGGTGTCGCCGTCGCTCATCGTGTGCGCCGGGTTGATGCTGCGCGCAAAGCCGTCCTGTGCCATTTGCGCGAGTTTGTTGGCTTGTGCCTTGGTGAGCACTGCGTCGGTGGCCACCACGCCGAGCGTCGTCGCGCCGCCGGGCTGTAGCGGAGCGGGCACGTCGCCGCGCCGCAAGGCCTGCATCGTGCCTAGCAGGCTGCAGCCATCGGCGCTGCGGGCGCCCGCCACCGTTTGGCCGGTCGTGGGGTCGACCACGTCGCCGATGGCGTTGACGGCCACCAGCGCTGCGACCGTGACGCTACCGACCGTGACCGACGCGCTGCCCAGCCCGCCGCGCATCGCACGCCCGATACCAAAGAGTTTGCCGACCGTAGCGCCAGTGCCGGCGCCGACATTGCCTTGCCGCACCGGGCCCGTGCTGGCGGCCGCGCAGGCCGCGTAGCCCGAGTCAGCGTCGGGGCGAATCCTCGGGTCGCCGACCCACATGTCGAACAGGATCGCCGCGGGCACGATTGGCACGCGCGCTGGGCCCACGGGCACGCCGAAGCCGCGTTCGTCGAGCCAGCGCATCACGCCTCCTGCAGCGTCAAGGCCGAACGCACTTCCGCCCCCGAGCATTACAGCGTGCACCTTCTCGACCGCGTTGAGCGGCGACAACAGGTCGGTTTCACGCGTGCCTGGCGCGGAACCGCGAACATCGACACCAGCGACCGCGCCTTGGGGCGTGAGGATCACAGTCACACCGGTCGGTCGGCGCGTGTCGGTGAAGTGGCCAACGCACAGGCCACGCACGTCGGTGAGGCTGTCGGTGCGGTCAGTCACTTGGGGTCCAGAGCTTGAGGAATTGATTGCGCGCCGCCATCGCATGGTCGGCGTTGTTGCTGAACATGCCGTCGATGCCCATGGCAAAGAACCGCCGGTATTCGCTCGCGCCGAGACGGGCGTCGGGCTGCGCGAATGTCGATACGTGCACCTGCAGTCCAGCTGCATGGCCCTGCTCGATGAAAACCTTCGTTAAGGCAGACTCCTTGTTGCTGATGTTCACGCCGATGTGCCCACAGGGCGCGGCCACCTCCTCTAGCAAAAGCTGCGAGGCGCCTCTCACGCCAAGTTGCGCGGAATCGTCGCGCCGTGCGGCGGCAGTGGCGATCAACATCTGCGACAACCCCAGGCCAAGCGCGCGCAGCTTGGTGTTTAGGCTGCGCACCGTGGATTCCCTGAACGACTGGATAAAGACGGTGCCAGGTTTCTCGCGATCACCGTGGCGTTGCAGCGCCGCGATGATCTTGTCTGCCATCACCGGGTCGGCCGGCTTCGCTACGGGGTAAATGCCCAGCGCGCGGTTCTGTGCCTTGGCGAGCGCGCTCACTTCCTCGAAGGTCGGCACCCGCAGCGCGGGGTGGGCGGGTGTGAAGCCCGGGTAAGTGGCTGACGCCGTGCCGGTTGGCCGCACGGTCAGCGTGCGAATCTCGTGGAGCGTGAAGTCCGCCACCTTGTAGCCGCCGTTACGCCGCCCGAACAGCGCAGCCACGTTGATGGCGCGCTGCAAGCTGTCGTCGTGGATAGCCACGAGTTCATAGTCGCTCGTGAGTTGCAGGTCGGGCTCGATGAAATCGGCACCGAAGCTGACGGCCAGCTCATAGCCCGCCAGTGTGTGCTCGGGCAGGTAACCGCTGGCGCCTCGGTGTGCGATGGCCATTGGCTCCGCCGCATGCGCGAGCGGGGCGGCGAAGAGGACGGCCATCGACCAGGCCCCGAGCCCCGTGATCATGCTGCGTTCAGGCAAGGGCACGTCCGGGGCGCATCAAGCGAAAACCCCTGCTGTGTTTTGCATTCGGGCCGATACCTCGCCGAGCTGATGCATCGTGTCGCCATAGCTCATTTCCATCACCGTAAGACGTTTGAAGTAGTGGCTGGCGACGTACTCGTCGGTCACGCCGATACCGCCGTGCAACTGGATGCACTGCTGGCCGACGAAGCGCATCGACTGACCAAGCTGCAGCTTGGCCTGTGCCAGCGCACGGCGCCGCGCGGGCGCCGCCTCGCCGAGCTTGAGCGTGGCGAAGAAGCTCATCGAACGTGCAAGTTCGAGCTGCATCTTCACGTCTGCCATTCGGTGTCGCAGCGCCTGGAAGGTACCGATCGCCACGCCGAACTGTTTGCGCGTGTTCATGTACTCGATCGTCACCGCGACGAGCTTGTCCATCGTGCCGACGGCTTCGGCGCAGATCGCGGCGATGGCGATGTCGACAGCGTGCTCGAGTGCAGCAAAAGCCGGGCCGGCAGCCATCAGCTCGATCGCGTCGGCACTGGTCAGGATGAGGTCGGCCGCACAGGCGCCGTCTTGCGTGGGGAAGCCTCGCGCGGACACGCCTTTTTCACCCTTGGAGACGAGAAAAAGTGCAACGCCTGATGGGTCGTCGACCGAGCCACTCACGCGTGCCGGCACGATGAACGCGTTGGCGTGTGCGCCGGCCGGAACGACGCTCTTTGTGCCGCTGAGCTGCCAAGTTCCGCCAACGTTCTTCGCGGTGGTTTCCACATGCGCCAGGCGGTAACGTGCCGCGCGCTCCTGGTGCGCCAGCACGACCAGTTCTTTGCCTTCTGCAATGCCCTGCAACCACAGCGTGCCCGAAGGTGCTTGGCCCGCGGCCAGCAGGTGCGTGGCGACCAGCGCCACCGGCGCGAACGGTTCGAGCACGATGCCGCGGCCCAGCTCTTCCATCACCACCATCGCATCGACAGGGCCTAAGCCCATGCCACCACTCGCGTCGGGCACCTGCAGGCCGAGCAGGCCGAGGTCGGCCAAGGCTTTCCAGCTTTGTTTCGAGTAGCCGCCTTGTTTCACGATGATTCGGCGGTGTTCGAAGGAGTATGCCTTGTCAACCCACTTGCGCACTGAGTCGCGCAGCATTTCTTGGTCGTTGCTGAAATCGAAGTCCATGGTGGGGTTCTCTGCGTCTACGTCTCAACTGTTATTTTGGAACCTCGTCCCGCTGGAAGGGAAGGGCGGGGCGGGGCAGCACTCCCGGCAGGCTGCGGCGCTGAATCGTGGCTCTTATCCCATCAGCGTCTGCGCAACGATGTTGCGTTGGACTTCATTGCTTCCGCCGTAGATCGTCGTCTTGCGCATGTTGAAGTAGGCGCCCGCGAGTGGCGCCACATGGGCTGCGCCTACATAGTCGCCTTGCCAGCCAGCTTCCATCGCTTCCTTGATAAAAGGCACGGCAGACGGGCCGGCGGCGAGCATCATCAGTTCTGAATATCGCTGCTGGATTTCGCTGCCGCGAATCTTTAAGAGACCGGCCACATCGAGACTCTGCTTGCCGTTCTTCTCGGCGGAGAGCACCCGCAAAACCATCATCTCGAGCGCTACGATGTCTACTTCGAGCTCAGCCACTTTGTCGCGAAAACGGGTGTCGTCGTAGACACCTTCGAGCGCGGCCACGCGCTTCAAGCGCTCAAGCTCGCGCTTTGAGCGGTTCACGTCGGCGATGTTGGTGCGTTCGTGGGCGAGTAGGTGCTTGGCGTAGGTCCAGCCCTTGTTCTCTTCGCCAATCAGGTTGTCCGCCGGCACCTCGACGTCGTTGAACCAGACCTCGTTGACCTCGTGCTCGCCGTCCATCGTGATGATGGGTCGCACCGTCACGCCGGGGCTCTTCATATCGATCAGCAGGAAGCTGATACCCGTTTGCGGCTTGCCTTCATTGCTGGTGCGCACTAGGCAGAAGATCCAGTCGCCGTGCTGTCCGAGTGTGGTCCAGGTTTTCTGGCCATTGACGACGTAGTAGTCGCCTTTGCGCTCTGCCTTGCACTTGACAGAAGCGAGGTCAGACCCCGAACCAGGCTCGCTATATCCCTGGCTCCACCACACCTCGCCGCTCCTGATGCCGGGCAGGAAGCGCCGCTGCTGCTCGGCATTTCCGAACTCCATGATGACGGGCGCCACCATCACTGGGCCGAACGGAATCACGCGTGGAGCGCCGGCCAGCGCACATTCTTCTTCGAACAGGTGTTTTTGAATCGCATTCCAGCCCGGTCCGCCGAACTGTGCAGGCCAAGCCCAACCATGCCAACCCTTCTTGCCGAGGATCTTGGCCCAGCTTTGCAGGTCTTCTTTCGATAGGCGAAGTGCGTTGTGCACCTTGTGGCTTATAGCGTTGGGCAGGTTGTCTGCCAACCAGCCGCGAACCTGTTCGCGGAAGTTTTGTTCCTCGGGAGTGAAATTCAGGTCCATGGTGGCTCGTCTCGGTGCTGCTCGGGGTCCTCCACGGTTTTAGCACCAGCGTCCCATTTTTTTTTCGAAGCCGCCCGTGTAAAGAGCCTGCTGATAACCCCTTGGTTGGACGAAGCCGCTACGCGGAGCAAGCCCATCACCAGTCTCGTATGGTGCCCATACACGCGCTCGATTCTGAGGCGTGAGTCAGTGCAACCCAGCGAGGAGTTTTCAACATGGCGAA
>JBBRPV010000170.1:0-5230 GCA_038227445.1 Burkholderiales bacterium
GGCCATTGGCATGCTGGGCGGGGCGATCAAGCCGGGCACTGAGGCCGCGGGCAAGGGGCTCACCGTGATCGCCGGCAAGGGCGACATTGAGGTTCAGGCACAGGCCGATCAGATGCAGATTGCGGCGAAGCTTGATGTGAGCGTTCAGAGCCAGAGTGCGCACATCGACTGGGCAGCAGCGAAGAAGATCACGATGTCTACCGCAGGCGGGGCGAACATCACGATTGAGGGCGGCAACATCACCGTGCAGTGCCCGGGAACGCTCACGATTCGTGCGGCGAGCACGTCGCTTGACGGGCCGCAGACGCAGAGTTATGCGTTGCCTGGGTTGCCGCGCTCCGCCTTTGAGCCCAAGCCTGCCAAACTTGATTTTCGCTTGCAGGATGTCCCCGGATCACTCGGCGCGCCCTTGGCGCATGCCCCGTGGGAGATTGTTCTCATGCGCAACGGCACATCGTTCGAGCGCATCCTGTTGTCGGGGCGCACGGATTCTCAGGGACGCCTGCAAATGGAGACCAGCCAGCACCAACTGCTCGCACAAGAGTATGCCCAGCAGCCTCGGAACGTGATGATCAGCGTGCTCGGGGAGCTTCGTCCGCTGTGGCTGAGTTTTGAGCAAGCCGACTGGAGTAGCGACAACAAGGCCACGCAAGCGCTGGCCAGTCTTGATTACAGCGATACGGCGCACTGGTCCCTAGGGCCGGGCGAGCCGGCCGACGACGAGTCCATTGCGCGCGTCGACAATGGCCGCAGCGCGCACGCGCTGTGGTCCGAACTCAAAAAAGTCTGAGAGCTACTGCCATGAGCGCTGACGATTTCGACTACCCCGACCTCTTGGGCGTTGCGTATGCGGTGGTGCCGCTCGCGCCTGACGTGGCTTACAAGAGCGTCATCGCCAGCCATGCGCCTTTGAGAAAGCAGCAGGCCGCAGCCTCTGCGTTCGCACCAGAACGGCATGGAAACATGGTCGAGGCTTTCACCACCGGCGAAGACTATTTCAAGAACGTTTGCAACGCCATTCAGGGTGCGACAAAGAGCGTCTTCATTGCCGGATGGCAGGTGAATTGGGCGGTCAAGCTCCACGGGGAAACACGCCTGATCGACGCACTGCATGGGGCCGTCAAGAACGGCGCCAAGGTCTACGTGATGCCGTGGCAAAGCCCCAAGGCGGGCGTCAACACCGGCGACCTGGGCACCATGTTGGCAGTGTTCCAACTCAATGCCGGGCGACCCAAGCTGCAAGCGTTCTGCTGCCCGGCCGGCATGCAAAACGACATGGAAGGTGTCGAGGAAACATTCTTCAGCCACCATCAAAAGCTTGTGCTTGTCGATGGCACGGCGGCCTTTTTAGGCGGCATCGATCTGGCCTTCGGCCGCCGTGATGGCGTCAACTTCGACTTGGCGCACGGCTGGCGCACTGGGCCCGAGGTCTACAACTCTGGCGTGCCGCCCGAGCACAAACTGTTGCCGGCCGAGGCCACTGCCTACGTTGACGAAAGCGAGTTGCTCAAGTCCACGCTGAGCGTCGGGCCGCTCAAGCACCTGTTCAACGCCGAAACCAGCGCGACGAACAGTGGGGCCACGTCGGCCGCGGGCGGGGCTCTAGACGGTGCGGTCGGCTGGTGGCGCAAGCCCGTCGACTGGGATCAACTGCCGAGCTGGCTTCGCACGCCGGTTAAATGGAGCCAGGAGCAAGCTGCGGCCGTGGTCGAGCCTGCGCGCCGCGCTGTGGCCCAGGCCGAGCAAAAGGCCGCTGACGCGTTTGTCCGCAAGCTTGATGCGGGCCTGATCAGTGCCAGCCAAGTCGCCGCCGTGATTGACGCCGCGCGCACCGTGGTGCGCAGCACTTACAACGCGCTTCTGAGCATCAGCTGGGCCACTGAAGCCCCCTATGCGGAGTTGATGACACCGGGCAGCCAGTCCACCCCGACGGGGGATGCAACGTTTCGTGCCGACCAGCCTCGCATGCCTTGGCAGGACGTGCAGGTTCGCATCGAGGGCCCGTCGGTCTATGACCTGGCGCAGAACTTTATCCGCCGTTGGAACAGCGTTCAGAAGTCGTACCTGCTCGGGCCGCTGGAGGCGCGCACGCGCATCGGCGACGAGCTGGCCCCGCCCAAGCCCGCCGCAGGCAAGGGCAACGGCGGCACGGGCGGCGTGGCCGTGCGCGTGCTGCGCAGCGCACCGCTGCAATTGCAGCTCGACGAGCGCGCCGCCAACCCGGGCATGCCTCCACCTGTGGCGGCGCAGCGCGAGATTCACGACGCAATGGTCGCCGCGATCCGGCGGGCGGAGCGCTTCGTCTATATCGAGAACCAGTTTTTTCAGAGCGGTTTCGGCGAACCATCGATCAAGCCCGACGAAGCCGCGTCACGCTCCGGCCCGATGAGCTACCTGATGAGTCAGCCCGGCAACCGCATCGCAGCCGCGATCACGCGTGGTGGTGCTGCGAACGCGCACGTGAACCCGCGCAATCACATCGCGCGCGCGCTGGCTGACCGCATTGAGCACGCCATTCGCTGGGGTCAGCCGTTTCATGCGTACATCGTGTTGCCCGTGCATCCAGAAGGCAGTCTGGCCGACATGGCCGTCGTCGGGCAGGTGCACTGGACGATGCAAAGCTTGGTCTTCGCCAGTGACAGCTTGGTCAACCGCGTCAGGCTCGCGCTCTTTGCCAAACAGAACTGCAAGGAATCGAGGACTCTGGCGGAGTGGGAGGAGGCGAAGCGGTTGGGGTTGGCTATTAACGCTGATACGAAGGAGCCTGAATTCCGTTCCGCCATCAAACTCAGTGCGACCAGCGAGCACCTCACCTTGCTAAACCTGCGAACCTGCCAAACCGTAGCCGGTCAAGTTCGCACGGAACAGGTCTACGTTCACACCAAGCTGCTGATCGTGGACGACCGCATCGTCATCGTGGGCAGCGCCAACATCAACGATCGAAGCTTGAAGGGCGGGCGCGATTCGGAGCTGGCAGTGCTCATGATGGACACCGTCACGCAAACAGCCCCCATCGACGGGAAGAACCCGATCCACGTCCGCACGCTCGCGCACCAGATGAGAGTGCAGCTGTGGAAGAAGCACTTCGCGCTGCTCGGCCACAGCGACCTCGTGCAGCCCGCATCGGGGCTGGCTTCAATGGTCGATAAACCGGCGGATCCAGCCACTTGGAAGGCCATTCAAGCTTTTGCTGGTGCCAATGCTTTGGCCTATGCCAAAGCGTTCCAATGGGTGCCTCGCGATGGTGCGTCGATTTGGCCGGTGTGGGATGTGAATCGCAAGTTCAGCAAGAAACAGCAGGATGATCATGATGTTGCCATCGAGGCAGACGTCAAACCCTTCGTACCCCAAATGCCTTTCTCCGAAGGCTTCTGGAAGAAGATGCCATCGTTTGCCGCGCCAGCCGGAGTGAAAGGTTTTTTTTGCGCGTTGCCAATGGAATGGACGCTGGGTGAGAACAACCACCCGGGCATGAACATGGCACTGCTCACGCAGTTGAACCTGCCCGGGCAATCGCCAGGCACGGCAGTGGCGCAGGTGGAGCCGGCAGCCAATCCAAACGGTCGCCCCGCATGACACCGAGCGCTGGCCGTTGCTCCGTAGCGTTGGGCGCTGGCCTACTGCTGGCGGCTTGCGGCAAAGGGCAGGCGACGGCACAGGCCGAACCCATCAAGTACGAGCGACCGCAAGGCTGGTCTACCGAGTGCATTGGGCGCTTTACGGTGGATGTGCCGGGGACGGTTAATTTTGGGGAAGTGCCGGGTGAGTTCGGAATTGCGCCTCATGGGCGAGTAAATATGCAGTACTCGGATGGTCGAACGAACTCGCTTTTCACAGGTGCCGCTTCCGTTGCGGGAAGTCGGCTGCTGGAGACATCCTCGTTTAGCTCCAAAGATACCTTCCGCAGCGTCTGGGGGCAGGCCAACGCTTACTACAAGATCAAAGTCATCAGAGACGGTGGACCCGACGCAGAAGAAGACGCGCGTTCCAAAGCCACCCAAAAGCATCAACTCCCCAACAACGCCTACATCTGGCGCCACAAGAATCAATTCGATTTCGGCATCCTCAACGACTCCGATATGCGTGCCCGGATGCTGCACGGCAAGCTGTCCGGCGAAGGCTCGCTCGCCCAAGCCATAGCGGTGATCGACACACTGTGGCCGCGCTACCGACCACGCAAGCCGGGTGAGGTTCCTGCCGAAGCGGGTATCTGCACGCCCTACGGCTTCCTGGCAGACCCGGCCAAGGTGGCAGAGCGTGACTATGCGATGGACTTCGCCTTTCGAGACTCGCGCCATAGCAATTTGCTGCTCAACATAACGCTGAGAACGCGGGGCGACCAAAACGCCGACGCCACCGGCTTTCTCGCCGAACCCAAGGCCACCCGCGTTGAAGATCTAGTCACGCCGTGGGATGCCGATGACAAACGCGCTGCCGAAGACAAGGCGAGCTGCCGGCCTCAGCAAGGCACCGCTAGCCGCGACTTGTTCGGTTGCACTTTTGCCGGCATGAAGAACATCAAGCGCCACCGCGAGGTCGAATACCTCACGCTGGCCAACGGGCAACGCGCCCGCATGCTCGTCGTCGAGTACCACACAGGATTGAGTGGCTCAAGCAGCTACAAGGTGAGCGTCGAAACCGTCGGTTCTGACCGTTCTGCTACCGAGCCGCGAGTCGTCATCTTCGCACTCGGTATGTCCTCGACGACAGATGATCCGGCCATGACCGGCAAAGAGCCGCCGCCCCTCGAAGAAGCCATCAAGATCGTCCGCACCCTGGCCACCTCGCTGCGCCTGCGTCCAGGCGCCATTGCCGACGGCGCGGTGGTTAAAGACACGCTCGAAGGCGTGCGTTGACTTGTTCAGCGCATTTCAAGCCGCCCCAGAAGCGCACCACGAATGTGGCGGCCAGTTGGCCGACGGCAGCAAGCACCCGCGCAGCGGCGTCGTGATGGGCGCCAGCGCCGACGATTGCGACGGCGGCTTAGCGCGCTACCGCCTCAGCGTGAAGCCCTGGCTTAGCCTGCTCGCCCACACCCGGCGCAGCCAAGTCTGGCAAGAGCGCAGCCTGGTGCAAATCATCGACAGCGTGTTCACACACCACATCGCCCACGCCGCCTGGGCCTGGGCAGCCGACACCGCCGAGCACCTCAAGGCAAGCCCCTTCAGCAACGCCCAAGGCCTGCGCAGCTACACCGTGCAATACCGCGAGAGCGACCTTGCATTCATCA
>JBBRPV010000171.1:0-5205 GCA_038227445.1 Burkholderiales bacterium
CGGCGCGCTGGTCAACCTGATGCAAGGCATCGTGGGGCGGTCGGCAACGCTGGCGGCCGATTCAGCTGAAGAGGGGCTACGTTTGATTGACCGGTTGGACGGGCAAATCATCGTTCTGCTCGATCTGGGCTTACCTGGGCTTGCAGGGCTGGATTGCATTGCAGCCTTTCAGCGCAAGCGCCCGGCGGCAGTGATCACCCGGATGGCCACCCAAATTCCCCCTGGCATGGCCACTTCAAAATCCCCCACCTGAGAGACCGGGAGCAGGGGTATAGAGCCGACGCCGTCGGCACCTGTTTGGCGGGACGCAAACCCGACCTTCCCCGGTGGAGGTCATGGAGTGAACGTTTTGAAGCCAAACAAGCAAGCAACCATCTTTACCCTGCTGGAGCTGGGCAAGAGCCAACGCGAAATCGAACGCGCAACTGGCTTTGACCGCAAGACCATCCGCGCGTACCAGCGTAAATACGAGGCTAGTCGAGCAAACTCCCCCGGGGTGGCCACCGGCGATACAACTCAAACTCCCCCACCCCGGCCACCGGGTGATATGGTGCCAAGCGCCGAAGTACCCGACACGGAACCGGGCGCCTCAAAGTGCGAGCCCTGGCGCGAGTTCATTGAGGGCCAACTGCGCCTGAAGCGCAACGCCACCGCCATCTACCAAGACCTGGTCGATCTTTACGGTTTTGGCCACGCCTACAACGCCGTCAAACGCTTCGTTGGCAAGCTCAAGTTTCGTGCGCCAGAGCAATTCGACCGCCTGGAGTTCGCCCCCGGCGAAGAGGCCCAGGTCGATTACGGTGAAGGGGCTTTGACGATGGACCCTTCGAGCAAACGCTGGCGCCGCCCCCGCCTGTTCGTCATGACACTGCGCTACTCGCGGCGCAGCTTTCGCCGCGTGGTGTGGAAATCGAGCCAGCAAATCTGGGCCGAACTACACGAGCAAGCCTTTCGCTACTTTGGTGGCACCACCCAATACGTCGTGCTGGACAACCTCAAGGAAGGGGTGATCAAGCCCGACCTGTACGAGCCCGAACTCAACACGGTGTACGCCGCCATGCTCAAGCACTACCAGTGCGTAGCCGACCCGGCGCGGGTACGCGACCCCAACCGCAAAGGCACGGTGGAACACGCCATCCAGCACACCCAGAACACGGCACTCAAAGGGCGCAAATTCGACACCATCGAGCAGCAAAACGAGCACCTCGAACAATGGGAGCAGCGCTGGGCGGCCCAGCGCATCCATGGCCGCGAGAAACGCCAGGTGCAGGCCATGTTCGAGGAGGAGCGATCTTCATTGACAGCCTTGCCACTGCTGCACTTTGCGTACTTCAAGGATCTCATTCGCACGGTATGCGACGACACCACGGTGCGGGTGGACAACAGCAACTACGCAGCGCGCCCGGCCGCCATTGGGGCCAAGGTACTGGTGCGCCTGTCTTCTCACTTGGTGGAAATCCGTGAACTGGGTAGCTTGACGCTGCTACGCACCCATGCGCGCAGCGAGCGCGCTGGTTCGGTGGTTCTGCCCGACGCTGAGCGGGTGTTCAACCCCAGCCGTCAAACCGAACACCTGTTCAAGCTGGCCCACGACATTGGCCCCGCCTGCCAGCAGCTGTGCCGTGACTGGTTTACCAAAGAGGGACGTCCCGGTCAGCGACGCATGTGGGGCTTGGTGGGCTTGGCACGCAAGCACCCCGCAGCCCTGGTGGAGCAGGCCTGCCAGGAGGCCTTGCACGAGGGTCTGACTTCGCTCAAGGCGATCACCCTCATGACCGGCAAACGCGCCGAGCAGGCGTTGCGCGTGCAGCAAGATAACGCCAGCGGCAAAGCAGCGATGGCGATGGCGATGCTGACGCAGCAACATGACCTGATCCGGGGAGCGCAGGACTACGCGGACCTGTTTGCGATGGCCACCAGTGCCGATGCGGGGTACTTGCAATGAGCATGTCCATCGCAGAAATCGAACGCACCCTGGGCCAGTTGCGTTTGTCGGGTGCACGTGACACCTTGCAGACCCGACTGCAGCAAGCGCAGGTCTCGCAGATGACGCCGCTGGAGACGCTGTCCCTGCTGCTGCAAGACGAGCTCGACCGGCGCCAATCGCGCCTGCTGGGCAAGCGCTACAAGGACTCCTGTCTGGACGAGAAGGCCTCATTGAAAGACATCGACTGGTTGTTCAATCCGAAGGTGCCGCGTGGGGCCTGCTTTGAGCTGCAAACCCTCAAATTCATCAGCGAGGGGGCCAACGCTTTGCTCATCGGCAAGCCCGGTACGGGCAAGAGCCACACCGCCAAGGCGGTGGCCTACCATGCCCTGCAGCAGGGGCTCAAAGTGGCCTATGTGGAGACCGAAGCCGACTTTGCCAAATACGCCCTGTCTGAGCCCGGTCGGCGCGAGCAGCAGTTGCAGCGACTACTGGCGGTCGATCTGGTCGTATTGGATGATTTGTTTCTGGCCCGGCGTATCTCGGAGGCGGCCGCAGAGTTCTTGCAGACCCTGGTACACCAGCGTTACAAGCGCCGTGGCAGCATTCTGGTGACCTCCAACCGGGTGATTCAAGACTGGGGCACTTACCTTGGCGACATGACCATGGCCTCGACCATTCTGGACCGACTGATGCACCGTTGTCACATGCTGCAGTTTGAGGGCAAGAGCTACCGACTCAAAGAGGCAGCCAAGAAACTGGCGATCAAAACCGATGGCGCTGGCAAGCCGTCGTGACTGAGGATTGATTGAGCACAACGCAACGGTGTTGACAGAGCCATTCTGTAGGACTTGACATCGTTGTTCCGCCGGCGGTCAGGGGGGGCCTCCGGCGGCCTGGCAGGGGCCTATTGAAAAATCACTAAACCCAAACCCAAAACCAAAACCAAAGTTACCGCCACGTTCAGTCAAACCGGATTCACAGCGACAATCCCGGCGTTCCGCCCTGGGGGAATTTGAGTGGCCAAAAGTGGGGGAGTTTGAAGTGGCCATCCGGGATCATCGTGGTGTCAGCTTCGGAAGATCGGCGGCAGGCTAATGCCGCACTGCGCGCTGGGGCCAGGGTGGTACTCTCCAAGGCTGTGACTCCGGAAGCAATGACGGACTTGATATTGCGAGTGCTATCTGGTGCTTCGACTGCGCCCGAATGGATGACCTCAGATGGCAAAGTCAGCGTGGACTTGAGTCCTGGCGTTCAGCTAACGCCACGACAGCGTCAGGTTTTGGCGCTTGTAATGAATGGCCACTCCAACAAGGAAATTGGTTTGCGGCTTGATCTGGCGGAGGTGACGGTCGCCATGCACCTATCGGCTGTGTTTCGTGCACTCAATGTGGTGAGCCGCACCCAGGCAGTTGCCGCAGCCCGCCGGCTGAGCTTGGATGCACTGGCTCCTTAGGTTTACAGGGCGATGGGCGCGGCAATCAATTCAACCAGCGCCGCTCGTAACTCGTCGTCACTCAATGGCTTGTGCAGCACCGTTAGCCCACTGCGCTGCGTTCTGACCAATTGCTCTGGCGACGTGTCGCCGGTGATGAGCAAGGCGGGGATGATGGTGTTGAATTCGACGCCCAACGCATCGATGACATCGATACCAGTTTCTCCGTCATGCAAGTGGTAGTCGCTGATAAGCAGGTCTGGTATGCATCCATTAACGTTGAGTTGGTCGATGGCTTCCCTGGCTGAGGTCACCGCCAAAACCGAGCAGCCCCATTGTTGGAGTAACAAGCGCATCGCGTCAAGAATTGCCGGTTCATCGTCAACGACGACAACATAAAGCCCGTGCAGATCACCCTGTTGAATCGACTTTGTCGCCGATTGCGTGGGGAGGGCGAACCCAATGGCTGGCACGCGCACCAGCTCCAGCCCAAAAACAGACCCCCGATTCAATTCCGAGACCAAGGTCACTTTGGAGTGCAGCACCCAAGCGAGTCTTTGCACAATGGCCAGCCCCAACCCTAAACCCTGCGCACGGTCGTGCACCGGATTCCCGACCTGGTAAAACTCTTCAAAAATGCGTTGCTGTTGGTCTGGCGCGATTCCGATACCAGTGTCGTACACCGCCAAACGCAGCCCGACGGGCGAGTGCCGGCAGCCTACCAGCACGCTCCCACGCTGGGTGTGGCGCAATGCGTTTTCAACCAAATTGCGCAAAATACGCTCGAGAAAAAAGGCATCGGTATGCACCCATGCCGAGCATGCTGCTACCCGAAAATTGAGCCCCCTGGCTTTTGCCTGCGGCGCATATTCCATTTGGATACGGCCAAGCAACGGGCCGATGGGGAACGACGTCAAATTGGGGTGTACAACGTTGGCATCAAGCCTGGAAATGTCCAGCAGTTGGCGAAACATCTCGTCTATGGTGCCTGCGCACTGACGCAAACTAACCAGCACTGTCCGGCTAGCCTCTGGCAACGGATGCCCGGCCAGGGCACCAAGAAACAAATTCAGCGCGTGCACTGGCTGGCGCAGGTCGTGGCTGGCAGCAGCCAGGAAGCGCGACTTGGCGAGCGCGCCCTGCACCGCGAGTTCCCTTTGCTGCGTGAGTTCGGCTGCCTGTTCGGTCAGTCGGGCCACCAAGTCGACGTTTTCGAAACGCAGGCCCAGCGAGTCAATCAGCAAACGGTTGAAATGCCAAGCCAGGTAAGACAGCAGCAGGGTAGACGCAACGATGCTGAGCAACAGCGGCTTGAATACCGTGTCCTGGGTCGCTGTTACCCAGAGTTCCGTTAGGGCGAGCGGCATAAACCCAGCCATAAAAGCGGGGTAGTAAATGCCTACGGTGAAAACCGCACTGATCCCGCCAGCCAAAGCGGCGCAGAAATAAATTAGATCCTGTGGGTAAAGGTTGGCAGGAAAAATGAAGTGGATCGCCGTAGCCCAACTGACACCGGTGGCTACGGTAGTGGCGGCCGCGAGTCGAGATACCTTGCCCGCGTGCGCGACGCGCAGTTGCGGGTCTCGATAGCGGCGCCACAGAAACCACTGAATCATGCCAGTCGCCAGAAATACGGCCAGGCAGATGAGCAGGGAAGCCGCATCCGCCAGACGCCAAAAGACGGACACCGTTATGACACCAAATACGCTGGTACTGGCTGCTGCTGGAAGCAGCGTCTTGTGCAGGAAATGTGCCTGCTCGACAGTGATCGCTGTGTTGGTTTGCATGTGTTAATCGAGGTGTTGCTAGTGTAGTGTTTGAGTCTTGTAGGAACGTAAATTTA
>JBBRPV010000172.1:0-5141 GCA_038227445.1 Burkholderiales bacterium
CGCATGATCGTCCGTCATCCAGCTCCTGGCCGGATCGGCGCCGATAAGCGCGTGCAGATGGCGCTTCAAGCGCTCGGCCTTGAGCGGACCCAGCGCTTTGATGGGCGCCCACCAGCGCCCACCCCGGCTGATACGCTCGCGGAAGACGCCGAAGCAACAAGGGCGAACCGAACAGCATGGGCGACGATTCTCTGTGCAACTGGCCTGGCCTGCAATTGCGTCTCCGTGGCATCCAGGTGCCAGCGAGCGGTGGTGACGCTTGATGCGAACAGCACATCGCGCTGGCTCCGGCACCCCAGAGGGCTGTGCATCGATGCCTTGCACGCATTGCGCATTCCAAGCGTGCTTTACCTTCCAAGACCAAGGAATGCGCCGCAGTCCGCTGCGCACCACAGGCTGTCAACCCTTTCGTTTGGTCCTTGGCAGCATTTGCAGGCCACAGATTCAGGTAACTGAAACCTGACGGTCAGCGGCACCCGCTGATGGCCAATACGGGTTTTCACGAGTGCCGGCTGTCTGGCGGCGCAAATCGAACGACAGCAATCTCGCGGGCGTATCAGCGACCCGGCTCAAGGCCGTCGACACTGAGCAGACGACCAAGTCTGCGATCACGGCACCCGAGAGCTGACATTCGCATAAATTGAGCGGCTGGCCTGCTATGCGTCCTTGGCTGGGATCAGGATGAACTTGTTGGGTATGGCAGCCAGGTCGCGATGCGTGTTACCTGTGAACCCTATTCGCTGGTCTCATATGCCGGCCTCCTGCTAATCCCCACCGCCGCGCGGAGCTTGTCCGCATCCATCAGCTTGCCGTCCATCATCACGGTGAGGGTGTGACGCAGATCGCCGATGGCGTGGGATGGGTCACCTTGAACCAGCGCGAGATCTGCGTCCATGCCGACAGCGATGCTGCCGGTATGACCTGCGGCGCCCATGATCCGCGCGGGCACGATGGTGGCAGCCGCCAGAGCCTCCGCCGGGGTAAAGCCGGACTCGACGTAGATCTCGAGCTCTCGCACCAACTCCAACCCGGATCCGTCAGTGCCGGCAACGATTGGCACGCCGGCCCGGTGCAGGCGCCCGACGAGCTCCTCGAGCTTGTGGAAGCTCGCCCGAAAATCGGCGCGGGTGGTGCTGCCCTCCGGCTGAAAACCGCCTTGCCGGAAACTGCGCTCGACCGCGGGCGGCAGAGTGCCGACAAAGGGCGCGTAGGAGGGCGAGAGGTCGCCGTTCTCGGGAACGAACAAACTTTCGACGATGACCATCGTGGGCTCAACGGCAATCTGGCGCTGCGCCATCGAGGCGATCAGCGACTTCATCGGCTCGGCGTCGAGGTCCATGTCCTTGGCATAGCGGCCGATGCCCTGGAAGCGTTGGATGCCGTTGGAATGGGCGACCACATCGTCCGGCATAGCCTGCATCGCAACGAAGTAGATGTGCGTGATCTCGTCATAGCCTGCGTCGATAGCCTCCTTGGTCCTCATGCCGGCGGGCAAATGGCCGTGCACGTGGAGGTCGAGCCTGTGTGCTTCGGCCGCAGCTGGCGCCACCCACGAAGGATCGAAAGTGCCGTAGAACTTCACACCCGTCTGCCCGTCCGCTCTCGCCTGCCTCACGGCCGCGAGGGCTTCATCCTGCGAGTCGACGACAACGCCCACTTGCGCCGAAGCCGGCCCCCTGCCGTCAATTAGGGTCGAGGCATAGACATGCGGAAACAGCAGATTGCCCGTCGAGCGCCGCTCGCGCCGCGCCTTCGTGAGCGCAATGATGTTGCCTGGATCGCGCACCGATGTGACGCCAAGCGACAGTTCTGACGGACCGGTGTAGTCATCGGAGACGTGCATGTGAGAGTCCCACAGTCCGGGTACGAGCGTCTTGCCAACGCCGTCGAATAGTTTGGCGTCGGCAGGAACTTTGATGTCCGTGACCGGCCCGACCGCGACGATCTTGCCCCGTTCCACGACCACCGTCTGATGCTCAGCGAAACGTGAGCCGTCAACAAAGGCGCGAACATCGACAAAGGCAACGGGCGTGTCGGGCACTGTCGCGAGCTCCCGCGCAAGGATTGGCGAGCGCTTGGCCAGTGCCGTGTCCTGTGCCTTTGCCAGCGCCGGCTGCGCGTCCTCGTAACCGGCCCGGATTGTCGTCAGTCCGCCGACCCAGGCGAAGACTCTGCCCTTGGCGTCCGTCCACACCGGAAATGGCGTGCCGGAGATGCCGACCACGGCCCATGCGGTCACGGTTTGACGCGTGGCCCCATGCCCGACAGCCAGCGTCGTCAGCTTCTCGATGTGGGCCTTGCCTCCGGGCAGCAGGGCGACGTCGTGCCCCGGGTTTGCCACCAGCCATTCGATCGGCAGATCGCCCGCTCGGATGCTCCACCCGGCCGGCAGGTAATAGGCGGACGAGGCGTAAGGCGCCGTGCCACCGTCAAAAGGAGACTTCCAGGTCGCGGTGCCGCCCGCGATGCCGAATATCTCGCCGACATCTCCACTCGGGCTGGTACCGCGCAGCTGGTAGTCCGTAATCGCACCGTCGGCATCGAGCTTCGTGGCCTCGTCCTGCTCCCAGACCATCCCGCGAAGCTTCAGGCTCATGCGTCCCATGATCGTGCCGTCCGGTGCAGTCCATACTGAAGCCGAGCCGTGCTTTCCGGCCGTAGACATGATCGTGAACCTCAGTGCATCCGCTGGAGGCGTCGCCAGATCCGCCACCGGCACCTGTGCGGCGGCGGCCGTACAAAAGAGAAGAATCGCGACAGCACCGTTATGAATCGCTCGCATTTCACTGCCTCCCCTTCAGCTGGCCTTGGTCGTCAAGCACTGAGCAAGTATGGTGCGCGCAACCTGCCGGTGCAAGCATCGACCGACGCGGGATCGCGTTGTGTTTGCGCGAGCGCCTACCTCCCACAACTGCGCCGGACCGGGGCCGCCCCTGGTGGGCCCCGACCTGGTGTCAGCGCAGCTTGTCGCCGTCGATCACGCAGCGAAAGCCCAGGTAGTCCGAACCCTTGTCCTCGTCGCTGCTGGACCAGCGGCTGGAAGCACGGGTGTAGGGCAGGTCGTTGAGGTAGGAGCCGCCCTTCATCACATGCCCGCCATCTGTCCAGTCGGAGGCGGTCAGTTCCCACAGGTTGCCGGCCAAATCAGCCACACCGTAGGGGCTGTCGCCGGCCGGAAAGTGGCCGACCGCGGCCAGACGCTGGCCGCTGTTTGCCTTGCCCTGGAAGCGTGTGGCATCGGGCTGGTTGCCCCAGGGCCAGATGCGGCCGTCGGTGCCGCGGGCGGCCTTTTCCCATTCGTCTTCAGTGGGCAGGCGGCCACCCACCCAGCGGCAATAGGCTTGGGCCGCGCCCCAGCCCAGGAAGCGCGCCGGCTCATCCGGGGCGCCGCGGGCGCGCCAGGCGGGCGGGCAGCCGGGGCTCGTGCCGCCGTCGCCGGTGCAGGCCTGCGCGATATAACGCGCAAACTGCGCGTTGGTGACCTCGGTGCGCTGGATCAGAAAGGCCTCGATCCAGTGCTGGCTGGGCGGCTTGTCGTTGTCCAGGAAGCTGAAGTAGCTGCGGCCCAGCGCGCTCATCAACTGGCTGCGGGACTCACGGCTGGAGCCCAGCGCTGCGCACGACGCTGGCACCCGCATCCAGGTGATGCCATTGCGGTCGGTTTGCGGTGCCACGGCCACCACACCCTGCTGCTGGCTCAGCGCCGGCAGCCACAGCTCCAGCGTGCCGGGTCGCACGCTGCTTGCGCCGTCCGAACGCGCGTTCAAGGCGGGTCGGAACCGCACTCCCTGCGTGACCAGCAGGTCGGCTACCACCGCCTGCAAATGCTGCGCCGTGGCCCGGTCGGCCTCGCGGTAGAAACGCAGGTCGCCGCGTACCTCGGTATCCACCCGCTGCGGGGGATCAACCTGGGCGCCCAGCGCCCCGAGTGCGGTGGCCAGGGTGTTGACCACGGTCAGCTCGCAGGCGCTGCGGTATTGGATGGCGACACGGGCGCCGCGCAGTGCGCGGGTGTCGCCCTGGGCCGCGCCGCTGGCGCTGACCTGGGCCAGCGCCGCGGCGGCCTTGGTGGCCGTCTCGCCGATGGCTTGCAGCTGGCTGTCGGTGCGACGCTCCTGGTCGGCCAGCTCCTTGGCGTGCAGGCCAGAACGCCATTCGTACAGCGCGGCCGCCACCAGCACCACCGCCAGCACCGCAAGCACCGCAAGGCGGCGCTGCACCCGGCGCTCGCGCACAGTGGCCACGGCCGCGGCGGCCGCCTGGTGCACCGACTCGGCCAGCGTCAGTCGGCTGGCCTGTACAAAGGCCAGCATGTCGTCGCTGAGGTGGGCATCCCAGTCGGTCACCAGGCCTTCGGCGTCGGCCAGGGCCTGGCCGCTGAGCAAGGCCGAAGCATCGCGCTGGGCGCGTTGCCAGCGGTCCAGCGCAAAGGCCAGCGCGCCGCGCTGGCGCACACGCGGGCCATGCTCGTCCAGCAACTGCAGCACCGGCGCGCAGCTGGCCGGTGGCAGCGGCGCCAGCAGGCAAAACGGCCAGTCGCCGTCCCGCGCTTCGAGGTGGAGCACACGCTCGCGCACCAGCCAGCGCAGCGCAGGCCAGGTCCGCTCGCTGCGGCCATGCAGCTGCGCCAGTTGCGCGACCGTGGCGCCGCGCCATGCCCAGCCACCGTCGCCAGCACCTTGCAGCAGCCACAACAGGATGGCGCGCACCGCGCCGTCCAACTCGGCGGGGACCTGGGCCAAGGTGGCGCTGACATGGCGCTCGAACGCCGCCAGCACGCCGCCAGTGGCGGCATAGGCCTCGTTGCCCAGGAAACCTCGACGCGCGCTGTCCCACAGTCCGGGCAGCACCAGCTGGCCCAGCGTCAGCGGCTGGGTGCCGGCCGCCACGTCAGCGTCCAGCCGCTCCAGCAGGCCCGGCTCGAAAGCCATACCGGTGCGCAGCGCCGGCACGTCCAGCCGCGGCCGCTCGGGCGGCGGGCGATCAGCGCGCAGTGCCACGTCCTGGGGCTGGGGCGGCAGGCCCTGGCGGCCCACCAGCAGCAGTCGCCATCCGGAGTGCGCGCGGCGCGCCAGCGCCTGCAGCGCCGACAGCCAAACCGATTGCAGCAGCTGAGCGCCCGTGCCGTCGCCGGGCAGTGC
>JBBRPV010000173.1:0-5093 GCA_038227445.1 Burkholderiales bacterium
CCGCGACAGCCGGGTGGATGCGCACTGGGGCGGCCGCTACAGCCAGGCTGAGTTTCAGGCGCGCTTGGCGCATGTGCCCAACGTGCGCCAGGTGCAACTCGACAACGCCGGCCACATGCTGCACCACGACCAACCGGCGGCGCTGGCGGCGGCGCTCGACTCATTCCTGGGCTGACCGGCCGGCTCAGCGCAGATCGCCCGCCAGGCTGGCCAGGGTCTCGGGCACGATCTGCACGTGCGACGGGTAGTGCGCATGGTCGCAGCCCAGCTTGACCGCCGCACCCGCCCGCACCGCCTGACGCGCCGACTTGCTGAACTCGAAGCGCACAAAGTGCACCGCCGAGGTTTTTTCGGCGTTTTCGCGGTCCAGGTCTTCGTCGGCGATGGCGTAGACGCGGGGGTGGCCCTCGACCTCGACAAACAGCCGGTCCTCGACCCCGATCAGCCGCGCCAGCTCGCGCTTGCGCTCATGCGGATCGGGATACTCGATCATCATCGTGGCCTTCCAGTTGTGGCCATCGGGCACCAGCGGCGCGTAGGCCTCGATCTCGCTCTGGATGCCGGCCTCCTCGAAAATCTTTTCGATGCGCAGCATCTCCTGGATCTGGTAGCGGATGGTCTTCTCGTCCTCGAACTGCAGGTTGATGTGCTCGCCCAGCCCGACGCTGCGGCGCTTGCGGTGGGCGATGATCTCGGGCTTCAAGGTCTTGCGGGCCTTGGTGTAGGCCTCCAGCGTCATCAGGCTGGCCGGGGTGATGGGAAGGGTGTTGGCGGACATTTCAATTACTCCAATCCGTAGGCGTAGCGCACCAGCGTCAGCGGGTGGGCCAGCGACTTGGGCAGCGTACCGGCCAAGCCCATGCCCTGGGCAATATGGTGGCCGGCCATCGGGCAGTCGCTGGCGATATGGTCGGGGGCGTCCTTGGCCATCAGCTTGAACACCGGCTTGCCGATCTTCATGGCGATGGGGTGGGTCACCGTCTTGACGCCGTAGGTGCCGGCATGGCCCGAGCAGCGCTCGACCGTGTTGAGGGTGACGGTCACGCTCTGGCCGATCAGCTTGAACATCTCCTCGGTCTTGCGGCCGATCTTCTGCACCCGGCCGTGGCAGGGGATGTGGTAGCTGACCCGGCCCAGGTCGCGCTTGAAATCGGTCTTGAGCAGGCCGTCCTTCTGGCGCGCCATCAGGTACTCGAACGGGTCGAACATCGCCGCCTTGACGAGCTGCACATCGGCCTCGTCCGGGAACATCAGCGGCAGCTCTTGCTTGAACATCAGCGTGCAACTGGGCACCGCGCTGAGGATGGCGTAACCCTCGCGGGCATAGCGCGCCAGCACCGGGATGTTGGCGTCCTTGTGCTTCTCGACGCCCTTCAAGTCGCCGAGCTCCAGCTTGGGCATGCCGCAGCAGGACTCTTTATCGACGATGACGTAGGGGATCCGGTTGTGCTCCAGCAGCTTGAGCAAATCAAAGCCGATGCCGGGCTCGTTGTAGTTGACATAGCAGGTGGCAAAGATCGCCACCTTGCCGGGGGCACGGGCGCCGTCGATCACCTGCGTGGCGCTGCCGGTCTTGGCCGCGCTCCAGCGGAAGCGCTGGGTGGCAAAGGCAGGCATCCAGGCGTCGGGGTGCACGCCCAGAGCGCTGTCCATCACGCTGCGCGCCAACTTGGTCTTGTTGACGGCGTTGACGACTTGAACCACCACCGGAATGCCGGCAAAACTGCCGTGCACATCGGTGGAGGCCAGCAACTGCTCGGCCGGCCCGACCCGGCCGGCGTTGAACTTGATGGCCTTGGCGCGCAGCATCAAGTGCGGAAAATCCAGCTGCCAGGGGTGCGGCGGCACATACGGACACTTGACGACGAAGCACAGGTCGCACAGGTAACACTGGTCCACCACGCTCCAGTAGGCCTCTTGCTTGACGCCGTGGACCTCGCCGTCGGCCGTGGCGTCCACCAGGTCGAACAACGTCGGGAAGGCCTGACACAGGCTGACGCAACGCCGGCAACCATGGCAGATGTCGAACACCCGCTCCATCTCGGCAAAGCAGGCATCCTTGTCGTGGAAGACCGGGTTTTTCCAGTCCAGCGGGTGCCGGGTCGGGGCGTCGAGGTTGCCTTCGCGAGTGCTCATGGTCTGGGGCCAGGTGACAGGGGAGTCGAAACAGAAAAACCGCCGGCTGAAATGAACAAGGGGCCGCTGGGGACCCCTTGTGTGCCGCCGTACGGCAGACCAAACGCCAAAGTCGACCGTTCAGTCGACCAACTCGTTCAGCGCCTTCTGGTAGCGGTTGGCGTGCGAGCGCTCGGCTTTGGACAAGGTCTCGAACCAGTCGGCGATTTCGTCGAAACCCTCGTCGCGCGCGGTCTTGGCCATGCCCGGGTACATGTCGGTGTACTCATGGGTCTCGCCGGCTACGGCGGCGGCCAGGTTTTGGCGGCTGGTGCCGATCGGCAGGCCGGTCGCCGGATCGCCGGTTTCCTCGAGAAATTCGAGGTGGCCGTGGGCGTGGCCGGTCTCGCCTTCGGCCGTCGAGCGGAACAACGCGGCCACATCGTTCTGGCCCTCGATGTCGGCCTTGTTTGCAAAATACAGGTACCGGCGGTTGGCCTGGGACTCACCGGCAAAGGCGTCCTTCAGGTGCTGTTCGGTTTTGGAACCCTTCAAGCTCATGGGAAGCTCCTCTCGGATGACTGGGTGGCGGCCACCCCCGGTTCCAGGAATGACACAAGTCACGCTACCAAAGCCCGGCGACGCGTGCCAATACATTGCGCCAATCCAAAAAATAGATTTGTCCTATTTAATGGAAAACACTGATATCGATTTCATCAACCCGAATCAGCCCCGCGCCAGACCCAGCAACCGCAGCGCATGCCGGTAGGCGCTGCCCGCCGGATCGACCAGGTCGTGCAGCACGGTGAAGTGGTTGAGCCCTGGCAAGGCCTGGCAGACCGGCACCGCGCCAGCGCCCCAGCGCTCGCGGATCAAGCGGTTTTGGCGCAGAAACTCCTCGCTCTCGTCGGCGCCGACCAAGGCCGTCAGCGGGCCACGCGGACGGGCGAAGCCCGCCGGGCTCAGCCGGCGCACCGAGACGGTGTCCAGCGCCAGATCGGCCTGCAGAAAGGGCGCGTGGCGCAGCGGCTCCAGGTCATACAGGCCCGAGACAGACATCGCGCCGGCCAGCAAGCGGCCCGGCAGGTCGGCAGCCACCGTCTTCCAGTGGCAACACAGCAGCATCGCCGCCAAGTGGCCACCCGCTGAATGGCCGATGACATGGATACGCGACGGATCGCCGCCGTACTGCGCCGCATGGCGCCAGGCCCAGGCCAGCGCACGGGCCGTTTGCAGCGCGATCGCCTCGATCGTCACTGCCGGACACAAGGCGTAGTTCGGCACCACCACCATCGCACCGGCTTGCACGAAGGCCGGCGCCACGAACGAGTGGTCAGCCTTGTCGAGCGCGCGCCAGTAGCCGCCGTGGATGTAGACCAGCACCGGCGCGCCGGACGCCCGTGCCGGGAAAACATCGAGTGTCTCGCCGGCCTCATCGCCGTAAGCGACATCGAGCACGCAGGTCATGCGCGACCGGGCCAACGTCGATGCTTGCGCCCAGCGCGCGAGGATCTCGGGCGCGTCGGCCACCCGGGCCCGGTTGTTGTACTGCGCCTCGAACCAGGCGGCTTCTTGCTGCACCATGTGCACTCCATCAAGGGGAAAGGATCTCGGCGCTTCGAACCAGGACCAGGACCAAGCCCGGCACCATAGCCGCCAGACCGCTACTGCTAGAATTCTTTTTGTTCGTGGGGGCGTAGCTCAGCTGGGAGAGCGCTGCGTTCGCAATGCAGAGGTCAGGAGTTCGATCCTCCTCGTCTCCACCAACCTCCCTGCAAGTGCCTGATTTCATAAGAAATCCGAGAGCATCAGCCATTTGCCGACAGCCGTGGCGCACAAACCCGATGCACCGCAGGGCAATTTGCTATGTCCCGCACAAGACCCGCCATGACGGCACATGCCGTTGGCTTGCCGGCATGCCAAACGCGCACATTGCCGCCTGCAGCAGCGCCATGGCGCCACGAGCCTGCCGACCGTCGGGACCACGATGGGCTGATGCAGACACACACCGCCCGACGCCCTGACACCGTGCTGAACAGCGCTTGTGGATTGACAGAGGCAGGGATGTCGCTGTCACAAAACCATCAAATGATTCCACTAAAATGGAAACATGAAAGATGAACAGGTTGTCCGGGCGCTGGGCGCACTGGCTCAGGCCCACCGCCTGAAGGTCTTTCGCGACCTGGTGGTGGCCGGCAAGGCAGGCTGCACCCCGGGCCAACTGTCCGAACGCCTCGACATCGCCGCGGCAACGTTGTCGTTCCACCTGAAGGAATTGCTCTTCGCAGGCTTGGTCACGCAGAGCCGGGATGGCAGGAATCTCATCTACCGTGCGTCGTTCGACCGAATGAACGACCTGCTCGCCTTCCTGACGTCGAACTGCTGCGAAGGCCCGCCCTGCGAGCTCGACACCCCTTCCTGCCACTGCTGAGGAGCCGGCCATGGCCGACAAGACCTACAACGTTCTCTTCGTGTGCACCGGCAACTCGGCACGCTCCATCCTGGCCGAGGCCTTGATGAACGACCTGGGCAAGCAGAAGGGGTTTCGCGCCTTTTCGGCCGGCAGCCATCCCCGAGGTGAAGTTAATTCCTGGGCGCTGCGGACGCTGGCAGACCACCACTGCGCCACCGAGGGCTTCCGCAGCAAGGGTTGGGAGGAGTTCGCCATGCCGGACGCACATCACCTCGACTTCGTCTTCACGGTGTGCGACCAGGCCGGCGGCGAGGTCTGCCCGGTCTGGCCGGGCCAGCCGATGACCGCCCACTGGGGCATGCCGGACCCGGCGGCGGTCGAAGGCCCGGATACGGCCGTCCAGAAGGCTTTCCTCGACACCTTAGTCACCCTGAAGCGCCGCATCCAGCTGATGTTGTCGCTGCCGCTGGCCAGCCTCGACAAACTCGCCCTCCAGCGCGAAATCAAACACATCGGATCCCGGTGATTCATGACGACCCACCCATGACGACCCACCCATGACGAC
>JBBRPV010000174.1:0-5003 GCA_038227445.1 Burkholderiales bacterium
AGGCGCAGCACTTGCTCGCAGTGGTGTGCCGCCTCGCGCGGCAGGCCGCTGAAAAGGTATGCCCCGGCAAGGCTTCGGTGCGCGACCACGACGCAGGTCGGGTCGCCGATGATCAGCGCGCGGCGCAGCGATTCGCGCGTGACTTCGAGAGCCCGCGCAACTTCGCCGCGGCCCAAATGAAAGGCGTAGATGCCGTAAAACGCATGGAACATCTCCGGCGTGTCATGGCCAAGCCGCTCGCACAATGCCTGTGTCTGGGCAAACGCCTGGCCTGTTTGGTCCGACCCCATGCCGCGTGTGGCCAGCAAGCCAAGCGCGCGCTGCAAGTGCAGCTTTACCTGCGCCTGCGTACGCTCGTGCGATTCCGGCTCGGCGTCGAGCAGGCCCATGGCGAGGTCGATCTGGGCAAAGACTTCGACAAACGCCGCGCGCCGTGCCGCACGCTCGATCGCCTTCAGCCAGTACGCCACCGCCTTCGCCGTCATCTTCGCGCCGGCATAGTGCATGGCCAGCAGCTCAGGCTGCTGCTCTGCCAACTCCGGCGAGCGTTGCTCGATGCACTGCGCCACACGCCCGTGGTACTGCTGGCGCGTGCGCCGCAGCAGCGACTCGTATGCCGCGTCCTGGATCAGCGCGTGCTTGAAGGTGTACTTCGCACGCGGGATGCGCCCGCGCTGGTAGAGCAGCTCGTCGGCGACGAGCATCGACAGGCCTTCGTCGAGCGCCGCATCGCCGACCAGCCCGAGCGCGTGAAGCACGTCGTAGGCGAACTCGCGTCCGAGCACGGACCCGAGCTGCGCGACTTCGCGAATGAACGGCGTGCGGTCCAGCCGTGCCATCAGCGATTCGTGCAAAGTCGCGGGGATCGCAAGCGCGGCCAGCGGCCCGCTCAGCTCGTAGCTTGATTCGCTTTCGTGCACCAGGCTTGAGGTGAGGATCGTTCTCGTCAGTTCTTCGACGAACAGCGGCACGCCGTCGGTCTTGCGCACGATGTGCTCAAGCACGTCGGCGGGAAGCGCCTTGCCCTTGGCGATGTGGCCTACCAGCGCGACGATCTGCGGCCGTTCGAGTCGGTTCAACACGATCGGCGTGACATGCGACTTCGCGCTCCATGGCGCGCTGAATTGCTGGCGCGCGGTCAGCACCAGCAGCAGCGGCGCCGTGGGCAATTGTTCGATCAAGAGCGCCACGAAATCCAGGCTCGTCGGGTCGGCCCAGTGCAGGTCTTCCCACAAGATGACCGTCGGCGCGCGCTCGGCGACAGCGATTTGCCATTCGGCCGTGTCGTCGTGGATGCGGCGCTTCAGCTCCTGCGGGCTTAGCTTCAATGGCGCGTAGCGGCTTTCGGGCAAGGGCAGCTCAAGCAGTGCCGCCGCGCTGGGCACGAACTGATCGAGCGGCAGGGCGTGTGCCGTGAGCCGCGCTTCAAGCCGCCCGAGATTGGATTCGTCGGCCTCGCCCTGGACCCAGCCGATGCTGCGCCGCACATGCTCGATGACCGGAAGCATCGCGCTGCTGGTGTGCAGCGCCGAGCAGCGCAGGGTCGCGCGCTGCACGCCTTGTTCGCGCAACTGCGCGAACAAGCTCTCGGCCAGGGCCGACTTGCCGATGCCCGGCTCACCGCTGATGAGCACCACCTGGCCGTGGCCGTTCCGTGCGTTCTGCCAGGCGCGGCGCAACAGTCCGATCTCTTCGTCGCGGCCAACCAGCTGCGGCGGCATTCGCGCGCCAGGCGGCTCGACGTCGTCGGGCAGGCCTTGCAAGCCCGACCCGGCTTGCTCGAATGAGCCGACGCGCTCACCCTGCGCGTCCTGCGTGTACTGCGCGCCGCTCACCGCAAACGCCTGCACCGGCTCGTCGATGCCTTTCAACGTCTGCGTTCCGAGGTCGCGGTAGGTGAATCCGTCGCCGGCGA
The DNA here is from genome assembly GCA_038227445.1 of Burkholderiales bacterium. GTDB lineage: Bacteria > Pseudomonadota > Gammaproteobacteria > Burkholderiales > Burkholderiaceae_C > LMDS01. The sequence continues at coordinate 1,916 of JBBRPV010000174.1, forward strand.
GTGTTCGCGTGAGCCCGGCGACCACGATGTCTCCCGGCTCGCCCAGCGCCTGCAGCCTTGCGGCGAGGTTGGGCGTTTCGCCTACCGCCGTCTGCGGTTCGTCGCCGCCTTCCGTCCTGCCAACGACCACCACACCGGTGGCCACGCCGATGCGCACCGCCAGTGGCGCATGCGTCTTGACACACGCCACCGCATCCAGCAGATCGAGCGCAGCGCGCAGTGCGCGCCGCGCGTCATCGCCGTGGCTGCGCGGCCAGCCGAAATAGACCAGCACGCCGTCGCCCCGGTATTGCGCGATGTGGCCGTCGTAGCGCGCGATCACCGCGCGGGCAGCGGCCTGGTAGCGGCCCATCAGTTCGCGCAGGTCTTCGGGATCGAGCACGCGCGACAGCGGGGTCGAGCCGACCAGGTCACAGAACAGCACGGTGAGCTGGCGGCGCTGGGCGATCGCCGCGGCTGGCGTGGGCGGTAGGACGAGGGCTGACAAACTGGCTGATGCCGCGCTCGGCTCGGTTGCCTTCAACTCGGTGATCGCCCGCAGCAGAATCTTTCGCGGCCCCAGGGGCAGGCCGAGCTCGCGCAGGTCGGCCTCGTCGAGCAGGCGCATCGCGCCCAGACCCACTTCGTTGTCGACGAACAACTTCAGGTACGGCTGCAGGCCCAGTGCGCCGAGCCAGTCCGCCAGGGCTTGCTGCGCGGCCGGAATCAAGCTTCCGCCGCTTCGGCCGTCAGCGTGCTTGGGTACTGCTGGATGATCTGGAGAGAATTCGTCGGGTGCAAACGTTCCATGGCGCGCTTTCTTTCTACAAGTATCGCGTGCCTTTGGCGGCCGGGCTGGCGTGGACTTGGAGGGCTCTCAGCCTTAAGGACATTCTGCAAAGCCTATCGTCATACCGACCGGCACACGGCTTGCTGTCGCAGGACGATGCGGGGCATGGATCAGATGATGTTCGGCCTGGACACGCTGCCCAAGAAGACCCGCAAGGAGGTCTTGCCTGACGAGATGAACCTGGTCGTGCCCTCGGCCGCGCTGCCAGAGCTGATCCTGCCCATGCCCGATGTGCGCAGCAGGCGTTGGGCGGTCGACCGCCGTTCCCCATCGAAACCATGCTGCGCATCCAATGCCTGCAACTGTTGCGTAGGCTCAACGTATGCGTTCCGCAAACCCACCCTTGCATCATCGCCGGCGACGTGCTGGGGTTTTGCCGCCTATGCGAACGCTGGTGAGGCTGCGTTGGGCACAGTGGTGGCTGGCGGGGCAGTCCACAAGTGTGGCAGCAGCAGGTGCAGGTCAGCGTTTTTCAGCGTCGGCAGCCGCTCGAACACGTCCTTGAGGTAGGCCCACGGATCATGGCCATTGAGCTTGGCCGATTCGATCAAGGTCATGATCACGGCGGCCCGCTCGCCGGCCTGCTGCGAGCCGATGAACAACCAGTTTTTACGACCAACCACGAGCGGACGAATGGCGTTTTCGGCGGCGTTGTTGTCGATGGGTATATCGCCGTCGTCGAGGTACCTGGTCAACGCCGGCCAATTGCTCAGCGCGTAGTCGATGGCCTTGGCCGTCGCGTCGGCACGGGCGAGTTTGGCGCGCTGCTCGGTCAACCAGGTGTGCAGGGCGTGGGCCGCAGGTTTTGCGTACTCCTCGCGCATTTGCCGCCTGGCCTCGGCGGCCAGCCCGCGCGCGGCGCGCTCGATCTCGTAGAGCTTGGCAATCAGCACCACCGCGTGGCGGGCGATCTCGCTGCCGTTTAACTTGTGCACCTCGAACAGCTTGCGCCGAGCGTGCGCCATGCACAGCGCCGGTTTGACACCTTGTTTGGCCAGTGCGTGATACCCCGAGAAATCGTCGGTGACCAGCGTGCCGGAGAAACCTTCCAGCACGCGCCGGGGATTCTCGCCACCGCGCCCGAGGGTGAAGTCGAACAGCACCGCGCGCTGGGTGACGAAGTCGGTGGTGCGGTACACCCACATGTACGCCCGCTTGGTCTTTCCCCGGCCCGGCGTCAGCAGCTGCACTGGGGTCTCGTCGGCGTGGACCACGCGGTGGCCAAGGACGAACTCGCGCAGCGCCGCAGCCAGCGGGGCCAGGCGCACCCCGCAGATGCCGATCCACTGCGCCATGCTTGAGCGCGGGATGTGAACGCCCGAGCGCTGGTAGATCTCCTCCTGGCGGTACAGCGGCAAGTGGTCGTCGTGCTTGGCGATGACCACCTGGGCCAGCAGGCCGGGCGCCGGGACACCCTTGTCGATGAGCTGCGCCGGCATGGGCGCGGCCTGGATCGTCTGGCAGCACGCGCAGGCGTACTTGCCGCGAATGTGACGCTGCACGAAGAACTGCGCAGGCACGCAGTCGAGCTGCTCGCTGATCTCTTCGCCCACGCGCTTGAAGGCCTGGCCGCAGGCGCAGTGGGTGGCCTCGATCTCGTGGTGGTGATCGATGCGCAGCAGGTCGGCCGGGAAGGGTTTGCGCACGGCACGGCACGGCGCAACAGGCGGCACCGGCGGGGTCGCTGGCAGTGCGGAGTTGGCGGCGGCAGCGGCGGCGTCTTCCTCGCGCGTGTCGGTCACGATCAGATCGAACAGCACGGTCTGGGCGCTGTTGTCCAAGCTCTCGCTGGAAGACCCGAAGCGCCAGCGCTTGAGGCGCGCGATCTCGAAATTCAGCGCCTCGATCTTGGTCTGCTTGAACTTCAGCTCGGCGTGCTGGCGCTCGATGACTCCGTGCAGCGAGGCCAGCACATCGCAGCCGGGCGAGGCCTCGGGTGCGCTGGTGCTGGTGGTATCAAACATGGCAGCCATCATGCCCCTCGCGCGTGCGCGCGAGAATCGGGACATTCGCCAATGGACTTCGTCGCCAACGCATAGGTCAAATTACCGTGATCGGCTGCGGCGCAGAGCGGGTCAGGCGCTGCCACGGCAAGCCCGCCACCAGCCACTCAAACTGCTCGGCCGACAGCGTCATCGAGCCCGCACCGTCGCCCGGCCACGCAAAGCCCCCAGCCTGCAGCCGGCGCGTGCACAGCCACATCCCCACGCCGTCGTAGACCAGCACCTTGAGTCGGTCGGCACGCCGGTTGGCGAACAC
>JBBRPV010000175.1:0-4948 GCA_038227445.1 Burkholderiales bacterium
ACCACCAGCCGGGTCGGCAGGCTCGCCGCCACCGGCGCACCCAGCAGGACCTCGCCAACCCGCGCAAAAGCGGCGGCGTCGCGGGCGAACCAGCCGGTGGTGTCCGAGCCGGGCGCTTGAGGCTCCAAGCCTTCCATCGGCAGGCTGCCATGCGTGGTGCGCATGCCATACAGGCCGCAAAAGCTGGCCGGCACCCGCATCGAGCCGCCGGTATCGGTGCCCAGCGCGGTGTCGCAATCGCCGCGAGCCACCGCCGAGGCCGAGCCGGATGACGAGCCACCTGGCACCCGGTCGGGTGCGCGCGGGTTCAACGGCGTGCCGTCAAAGGCGTTTTCACCCAGCAGCCCGAGTGAGATCTCGTCGGTGATCGACTTGCCGACCAGGTCTGCGCCGGCGTCCAACAGGGTTTGCACCGCCCAAGCGTGAACCTTGGGCACCGGGCGGTGGCGCGGCCAGTCCGGGTTGCCGCCTCCGGTCGGGTGGCCGGCCACGTCAAACAGGTCCTTGGCTACGAAGCTCAGCCCGTTGAGTGCGCCGCCGGCCCGCCCGGTCAGACGCACGTCGCTGCCGGGGACTTTCCAATCGGTCGATCCGCGCATCGCGGCAAGCTCCTCGTGTGTGGGGTGCTGCCGCCGCCCGAATGGCAGCGGCGAAGCAGCCGACTTCTGGGCCCGCCACGCGCTATGGCGCTGCACCGCGAGACTCACTTCGAAGGCGAGATCTGCGCGACTTGGCGGCTGCTGGCGATTTTGCACGGTTGACCGTATCAAGACTGGCGGGTCATGCGCGTCCACGCGTGACGGTTGCGCATCAAGGCGCCGCGGTCAAGCGTCGAAGCTCGGCCTTCGATCGCCGCAGCTCGTCGCCCTACTGCCGCCCCTGATCGACATCCCGACGCCGGCGGCGGGGTTCTGTCGCACTAAGCGCAGGCTTGGAAGGTCAGCCGATGGAGTTTGGCCGTACGAAGATGATTCAAGCGCTGCGCCGAGTGGTTAAGTGTCAAGACCCGCGTGTTCATAAACGTTTTTCACGAACAAATCGGGGTGAGTTTTACGCCAGGCTTTGAGGGCTTGGATGGGCGTTTGATGGTCCAAAGCGCGCTGAGGAATGCTGTGGTTGTAGGTGGCAAGGTATTGGGTGAGCGTGCTTTCGAGTTCTGCAGCTGAGGCAAATCGTGTTTGTCCAACCAGCCCACTGATGCGCCCATTGAAGCGCTCGACCATGCCGTTGGTTTGCGGATGGCGTGGCCGGATCAGGCGGTGATCGATGCTGAACTCCGTGCACACCAGGTCAAACGCATGCTTGCCCGATGGCGTCTTTTTCTTGCTCGTGAATCGGTCCGTGAACTGACTGCCGTTGTCGGTGAGGATGGTCTTGATGTGCATCGGCGCGGCCTTGTTGAGGCGGCGCAGAAAGTCGGTGCTGCTGGCGTCGGTTTGATCGCGGTACGTGCGCATGTAGACCCAGCGCGTGGCACGATCAATGGCTACAAACAGGTAGCGTCGGCTGGTCTCATCAGGCATCTGCGGCAAGTACTTGATGTCGACGTGCAGGAACCCAGGCCGGTAGTCTTTGAAGGTCTTCTTGATCGCTTCCTCGCCAACGATTACAGGGACCAGATCCTTCAGGACGCTCACACCGTGTCGGCGCAAGCAACGGTCCATCCCAGAGCGGGAAACGTCGGGGTTGATGAACTCGCGGGTGACGGCCACCAAGTCGTCCAGCGGCAACAGCAATGTGCGGCGCAACTCAACCACCAGCGCCTCTTGAGCCGGACTCAGGGTCGTGCTCAAAGTGTGCGGACGGTGCGACCGATCTTGTGTGTCCTCACGGCCCTTCCACTTGCGCGCCGTGGCCACGGTGACGTTGTAGCGGTTGGCCAGCTCCGTCAAAGGCGCCTTTGAGGCCTTGATCTCCTGACGCGTCCGCGGCGTCGTTCGGGCTTGCGGGTGAACTTGACTCACTGGATCTTCTCCTGTTTGAACGACTCGATCACACCACGCAGAAGGTCTCGGGCTCTAAACAAAGGCCAGCTGCGAACAGGAATATGATCACACGGGACGGGACAAGTAGGGTCTTGCCCTCTGCGCAGGCCCGCCGTTGCCGGTGAAATCAGCTGATTCACACGCAGCGCTGCGGGTCAATATCTCGACAACAGGGTTGCGGTCGGTTTGGTTCCAATTGCGGCTGCAGTCCGTTTTGTTGGCGGGCGTCCCGACTCAACGACGGGCTGAAATGCGCAGACGGCGGCGGTCACCGACTGCTTTGTCAAAAGACGGGCACGCGGTTTCGACCCGCTGCAGCCCGACACGATTTTCGACCGACCGCCGTACATTTGAAACTGACATCGGCCAGTATCTCCCCGGGCGGCAAAATCTCCGCTGCTGCTGTTCGACGAGCCGTGTCTCCGCCAACGGCGGGAAAATCTGAAGAATATCGAGGATGTTTTTGTGACTTGCGTATTTCAGCGATCGAGGACGCCTGTTTCAGGCTCAGCGTGGACTGCAGATCCGCGCCGTCGAGACTCGCCGCGGAGGCGCGCCAGCACCGAAGAGACGGTACGCCAAATCTCCACGATCGGCCTGAAAAGGTCTGTTTTGGCAAGGTCGGCGGGGTTGTTTTGAAGTGAGTTGAATAGCCGGGTTGAGGCCCCCGCCAGACCGCCGGAGGCGCCTTGGTCTGGCTTGCTGGCGTGTGTGCTCGGCGCGGCGGGCCTCATTCAACGAGGCGACGACGCGAAATCCCGTTGCTGCCCCTTCCGCCCGGCCGGAGCGCATCATCCGCACGTCCGAGGACTAACGGGGTGGTGGACGAAGCCCCCTCCGACACCGGCGCCTGCGTCACCCCAAGCGGCTTTCGGGCCATCGGCGGCGTGTCTCCGGGCCGAGCCTGGGCGCTGCTCAATGGGGGGTGTTGCACGGAGGGATGCAAGAAAAGCCTGCACGCCTGACATTGCTGGCCGTGGGGCAACAGCCTGTCGATACTGGCCGGGTGAGCCCGAAAGATGCAGCTTTTGACCGTCTGCCGGCCTGAAAACGCGCGGCCAGCCAAGCACCATCAGGTTCGCGGCGGGTCAAACGTCTACAGGGCTTCTTGGCAGGCGCCGCCAGAAGCTTTTGTCGTCGGCCGGCGCTCAAGCTGCGGGCAGGCCCCGCACAAAGTTGCGCTTGGCCTTGAATTCAATCCGCAACTGCGCCAGCCACGCCACGCGACGGGCGGGCTCCATCCGGCGACCGATCTCCTTGACCAGAGCCAGCGCGTCCCGGTACGGGCTGCTGGCCCCCAGCATGGCACTGTCAAACATCCGCAACAGCAGCGCCAGCGCCGGGTCGGCCTGTGCCGGCGGCAAATGCCGGGCGATCTGGCCCAGCACCGCGTCGCGGCAGACCGCCGGAGGCTGCACCAGCGCGCAGGCGTCAAGCCACCGGCCCTCGGCACAAAGAACCTCGGCGCGCAGCGACACATCGCGTGCACCGTTGGGGCCGGCGCCCGCAGCGGGAAGCGCAGCACCGTAGCGCGCCGTGCCGCGATTTGGCGACCGGTGCATGGCCTGGGTTTCCCGCGCTGCCAAAAAGTCGAGCAGCGACTGCCGCAACGCGGCGACATCCTGGCCAGCCGCCAGGCCCGCCTTGAGCACGAGCTGATAGCGCTCCACGCCCGGGCCGCGCTCGAACTGCAAACGCCGCAGCGCCAGCGCCTGCGCGGTGCGGCCGTCGCGCTCGCAGCAGCGCAGCAAATCGTCCTGCAGCCGCCAGTCCTCCGGAAAAGCCGCGCAGCCCTGCTCGGCCTGGGCAAACGCTTCACCGAGTCGGCCGTGAGACTCCAGGAAGCGGATCACGTCGCTGTGCGCGCTGGCATCCGACAAGTCTTCACGCAGCACCGCGAGCGCTTCGTCCACCTGGCCGGTGGCCTCCAGCTGGGCCAGGTGCAGGCGCTCCAAGGTGAACAGGTTCAACTCGCGCTCAGAGGTCCTTTCATAGACCGGCGCGCGACCCTTCACAGGGATCGCCTTGGCGGCATGCTCAGCCTTCAAAGCCAGCACCGCATCCTTGGCCCGTCGCCAGCGCTCGGCGACAGTGCCCCGGTAGCGCGCCATCGCCGGCTCGCCGATGGCCGCCTCGGCGCAAGCGGTGTCGAAACAAGCGAAAGGATCGTCGAGCTGAACCTGCAAGTAGGTGTCGCCGAAGCCGGCCGGCTGCGGCCCCGCTGCCGCCAAGGCCAGCACCCACTCTTCACCGATGGCCTGACACAGGCCACCGATCTCGCCGTCGGAATCGTCTGCCTGTTGCAGCACACCCCAGGCGCTGCGCAAGGCATGCAGGCACAGCGCTGCCGCCGCACCGGCATTGCGCGCCCTGGCCTGCTGCAGCAACGGAAATATGGCTTTGGCGCGCCGCAGGTAGCTGGCGCACTCATCCCGGTCGATGAAGCCGCGTGTGGGCGCCAGCGCCTCGCTGATCATGCGCTGGAGGTCGACGGGATCGTTGCGCACCTCGCTGGCCTGGCGCCACTGCTGCAATTTCTCAGTGTCCATGCCCGTGCGCCGCGCACGGGTGAGTTGGAAGAGGCTGTCGATCAGTTGATTCGCGAACAGTTTTCCTCGATCACCCGCGCTGTCAACCTAATTCGGCAAGTCACCGATGACGGGTACTGGGATAATGTCAGAGTGCAGCGGCGCCAGGAGCTGCTGGTCTACGTCGCAATGTCTCGGTTTGGCCGACGGCCCAGATTCGGTGAGTTGGCGAGAACGCTTGCCGCAGACATCAAGACGCATCTCGGCAGGTACGTCGACGCCTGCCTTCAGGCCGACCGTCTTCTTCTTGCCACCGGCGACCCGGCGATCGTGCTTGTCTCGGCACGAAGCAGCAGTGTAGGAAAGCAAACTCCATCTGCGCTCTACGTGCATCGCTCCGCCCTCGGCCATTTGCCGCCAGTACTGCGTGTGTAC
>JBBRPV010000176.1:0-4736 GCA_038227445.1 Burkholderiales bacterium
CGCCAAATCGACTTCCTCGCCGATGAGGAAGGCGACTGGGCCTTCCACTGCCACAAGAGCCACCACACCCTGAACGCGATGGGACACGACGTGCCGACCATGATCGGCGTCGATCACCGCGGCGTTGCCAAGCAGATCACCAAGCTGATCCCCGACTACATGGTGATGGGCGAGCGCGGCATGAAGGACATGACGGAAATGGAAATGCCCTTGCCCGACAACACTGCCGCGATGATGACCGGCACCGGGCCGTTCGGTGCGGTCGGCATGGGCGGCATGTTCAGTGTGGTCAAGGTGCGCAAAGACCAGAAGGCCGGCGACTACAAAGACCCCGGTTGGTACAAGCACCCGCCCGGCGAGGTGGCCTACGAGTGGACGGGCTCGCTGCCCGACCCGGCACGCTTCAAGGTCGAGGGCACCGGCTCCATGCCACCGCTGGCCAAGCCGGCCACCGACACCGAAGTCAAGGTTCGCAAGCCCGCCGGTGGGCACTCAGGGCACTGAGCCCGCTCGCCAAAGTCTCCACACACAACCGACTGAGAAAGACTCCCATGAAATCGATCAAGACACTCCTGATGGCCGCAGCGCTGGTCGCCGCATCCGCCACGTCCGGACTCGCTCTGGCTCACACCGACGCCCCCCACGCCAAGAAGGATGGCCCGGTCAAGAAAGAGCAGAAGGACTGGGGCATCGCCGGCGACGCCAAGGCCGGCATCCGCACCGTCGAGTTCAGGATGACGGACAACATGCGTTTCACGCCCGACAAACTGGAAGTCAAGCAGGGCGAGACCATCAAGTTCGTGCTCCGGAACAACGGCGCCGTGCTGCACGAGTTCGTGCTGGGCACGAAGAAGGAACTCGACGAACACGCGGCGCTGATGGTCAAGTTTCCGACCATGGAGCACAGCGAGCCGTACATGGCGCATGTGGCACCCGGCAAGACCGGCGAAATCATCTGGACCTTCAACCGCGCCGGTGACTTCGACTTCGCCTGCCTGATTGCCGGCCACTACTCGGCCGGCATGGTGGGCAAGGTGAAGGTGGTGGCCGCTGCCACCGCCAAGAAGAGCGATGGCCACACCGATCACAAACACTGAACCTCTCCCAGAACCTTTCCCGCAACCCACCACTGAAACGGAACCAAACCATGAAGACCCACCTGAAAACACTGCTCTCCATCGCCACGCTGGCACTGATTGCGCCCTTATCAGTGATCGCCGCCGACGATCACCACAAACCCGCCGCCGATTCGACCGCCGCTGCCACCGACATGACCGACGGTGAAGTGCGCAAGATTGACATGGAAGGCGGCAAGCTCACCCTCAAGCACGCCGACATCAAGAACCTGGACATGCCTGGCATGACGATGGTCTTCGCCGTTAAGGACAAGGCCATGCTCGACAAGCTGAAGACTGGCGACAAAGTGAAGTTCAAGGTGATCAACGACGGCGGAAAATTCACCGTGACCGAGATCCAACCAGCGCGTTGAGCGACAAGCGCTGCGCCATGCCACTGCGGCAACTTTGGGGCTCCGCCAGCACCGGCCTGGTGCTGACGATGGCCTGTGCCGCATGGGCTTGGCGAGATTGCATGCTGCTCGCCCTGAGCATGGTGCTGACGTACCGGCTCTTTCTGTTGCACATGGACCGGGGCGCACCCTGGCGCGCCATCGCCGCGGCGGTCAACGCGCTGTCAGCAGGCGCGCTGGCGGTTGGCGCAGGCATCGCCCTGGCAGCCGCCATCGCAGCGGCGCGGCTGGGATGGTGGAAGCCCACGGCCGGGCATCCCGCAGCATTGCTGCTGGTGGTGGCTGCCGCTGCGGCATGGTGTTGCCTGTCCAGACGCACTCGTCAGGAAGCGCTGGCAGAACTTCGACTGTGGCTCTGTGTCTTCGGCGGTGCGGTCGTTGCGATCGAGATGCGGCACAGCGGCTGGGAGCTTGCGCCTTGCGTCTTTGTCGCCGCCGTCGGAGTGGGGATGGTGTGGGCCGGTTGGCGGCTCGCCACCGCGACTGCGTCGGCCTTGCTGACGGCGAGCAGCAACTCGCGGTGAAGCAACGGTCGTGACGCACGAGATCTTCTACCTTCAGCAGCAGTCGCACGAGAAGCTGACGTTCATCCTCGTTGGCGGTGGTGTGAGCAGCGCCTTCGTTTTGGCATTCGCGTTGTATCTGCATTGGAAAGGCCGCCGCGCCCGCAAGGCCACGCGTTTGGTGCGTGAAGAGCGCAAGGCGGAGAGACGGCGACGACGGCGTGGCCAGCGGCACGCAGCGCCAAACTGACCTACAGGCAGGCGCGCGCGGACGCTTGACTCTCCCACCGTGGCAAGGTGAACACTGCCAGTATGGAGCCTGCTGTGGCTTCGCGACGACTTCAACCCTTGTCAGAAAGGCGGCCCGGGATGAATCCGAATCCACACGTACTTCGGGCTGAAGGCGCGAGCGTCATGTACCTGGCAGCCGACGGCCAGGCCCTGAGCCTGCTGGCCGTGTCGGACAAGGTGAAAACGAGCACACCCGAAACTTTCGGGTTTCAAATTCGCACGCGTCAGCCGCGACCGGGGTATCAGATCCCGCCCCGCCCCTCCCCTCGCTCGCTGACGCTGAATACGGCCCCAACAGGAATCGGCGGCGATCGGGTCTAAGAGGACAGCGTGGCCGGTCGGGCCACTGCACTACACCTTCAACGCAGAACCTGTTCCGGCAGGGCGGGCAGTTCATCGGTTGTATTCCACGTCCAAACCACGCACCCGGCCTTGGCGATGGCCGACACCCTGGCTTGCCGCTCCGTTGCTGACATGAACGGGCTGAGGATCTGCAGCCGAACCGGCGCTGCCGCCCCGTCGATCAGCAGCGCGTTGGGAAACACAGCGGCCCGCTTTGCGTCGTAGCGAAGCGGCTTGATGAAGCGCCGATGCGCCACGACAAGGGCGTCAATCAAGGGCAGTTCGTGGACACCGTCAACAGGTATCCAGTGCGCGCTTGTCAACATCATGCTAGCGGCATCGATTTCGTAGGTTTGTTCGCGTCTTGCGCGAATCAGCGCCGTCATCACCAGGCGCACCTTGTGCCCGCTGTCGGCGTCCCTCGCCTCAAATAGCGGTGCGAAAACACGCAATATCCGCTCCCACGTCTTGCTCGCCACCAGGAGCGGTGCATCCGGCATGTGTTTGATCCACACGCGCTTTCCCAGCGCCGCTGAATCGACCGCCTTGAACTCACCGAGCACGATGGCCAGCGGGGCTTGTGCATCGTCCGCATTGAGCACTGCAAGCTTGCTCCGACGCCGCTGGGCAGCCTCGAACCGGGTCGCCTCGCTGAAAGGTTCGGGCACGTACAGACGGTCGGCCAGCGCCACGCCCTTGACCGTCAGGTCTTCGGCCGCCTCCTGCAAGTACTTGTGCAAGACGCCCTGGCTGCGCTTGCCCTCCATGGCCGGGCTCCAACGATTGAACCCGGCGCGCTCGAACAGGTAGTGCGTCAGCGCCCGTAAGCTCATCCGCCGCCGCGCCACGCCGACCTCGGCCATTTCGCGTGGCTCGCTGCGTGTGACGGCCCGGCCACTGGTTCGCGTCCATGGGAAGTCCACCCGCAACTCGACCTTGCCGAGTTCGCGCTCGAGCACCGCCTCGCCCATCAACTCACCCAGCCCGGACTCTTGCGGGTCGGGTTCATACGACGAGCACCCCGGGTGATGATGTTTGCCAGTGTCCGGCATACGCTTGACGACGTATTGCCGATGCTTGGCGACGTACATCTCGACGCCACCTGGCACGCACAAACATCGCGGCCGCTCCTGGGTCTCGTAGACACCTGACAGTGCGTCCTGCAGCCGCGGATCGTCGACCGCCAGCACGCCACCCTTGATTGCCAGCCGCTGGTTGTCCATCGGCGTTCAGATCAACTCTTCGACCAGTTGCGCCAGCTTCGGCCTGGGCCGTGGAAACAATCCGCGCACCGCACTTCGGTCGCTGATGCCCAGCAGGATGCCCACCTGCTCTTCGTCCGCGCCGCGCGCGTACAGCCTCGCTGCGACGGTGTGGCGCACCGACAGCGGCGTCACGTCGCGCAACTCCGCATGGCGGAACAGCTTGCGGTAGGTTTCGAGGATCGGCCGGCACAGGAAGCGTTGCTGTCCAGGGCTGCCGTAGGGCGTGATCCTGAACCCCTCGCCCTGCGGCGAGAGGAAGAGCCGGCTGTGAGGGTCAAGACCTCGGTAGGTATCGGCCTCGCCGAGCCCCAGCTGCTGGTCCAGGCGTTCCTGAAGATAGGGGGTGAGGGCCTGGTCGAGTCGTGTGCAATGAAAGTACAGCGGGCGCGCCTTGCCGGTGATGGCTGCCTCGGCCCGCAGCGCGGACTCACGGCGCACATCGCCACTGGTGTCAAGGTAGTCGCGAACTTCGAGACGTGCGATCTCCAACGGCCGGGCGCCGGTCGCAAACAACACGTAGAACAGCGACAGGTCGTGCCACGGCCGTTGGCTCCGACCCTTGATACGCAAGGCGGCCTGGGCGATTTCTTCGCCCGACACCACCCGTGTCTCGCGAGGCCCGAATGGTGCCGGTGGCTCGAAGCCCGCCAGCGCAGCCAGGATGGCGTCGCGGTGTTGCCGCAGCCGGCGCACAAAGGCAGCACCGTCCTCGTTCAGGCCCTTGATGCTGCCGGCCTTGCTCAAGTGGATGGCCAGCGTCTTGATCCGCCGCTCGACCGCTGTGCGCGTGACGCCGAACTGGGCGGC
>JBBRPV010000177.1:0-4718 GCA_038227445.1 Burkholderiales bacterium
AGCGGGTTGGCCAGCACCCCGCAAGTCGCGTCGCAGACCTCACGCCCAGGCGGTGGAAGGCGCTGTTCGGCGACAACCCGATGCGCTCCGACTTGCACGGGCCTGCATCGTAAGCAAGAACTCCGGCTGCTTACCGCTTACCGCAAGCCAACGGCTCGAAGCAAGCGGCGTGAGTTGATGTCACGCGCCGGCGTGGTTCACGGATGGGATGCCAGCGTCTTTGTTCGCGCCGAGAGTCAACACGGCGCACCTGAACGAAAACCTATGCTGGTCTTGGAGCTTCGCGGCGAGCTTTCTGAGCCTGTCAAGAAGGTCGGTTCATTCAAGGTCAGGGTCTTTGCCGAGGCACAGCCCGCGGTCGGCGCGTCAGAGATTCCGTCCGTCGGTTCCGTCCTGTCTATGGAAGGATCCTTGGACGCCGTAGTCCAGTTGGCCGATCGGGAGTTTCAGCTTGTGGCCGCGATGGCCACTGCTGGTAGGCTGACGTTGGTACACCTATGCTTTCAGGAGCCCAGATACGGCTCAGCGTTGATCGCATCGTGTTCCTTCGATACGCGGGAGCCGGATGAACAGTAGGCTGAGAACGAGAGTCGCGATCGACGGTAGGTTCAGAGGCTGTAGGAAGTTCTCATCGATTTTGAGAATCTGGGAGCAGCGATTCTCAAAATCCATGCGTAAGTGCCTGATTTGCCGTGCCCCTGGTTTGCAACAATTTTGAGAACCTACAGAACCTGTCGATTTGAGGGCGGAAGAGGCCCTTCCCTCCAAGCAAACAAAGGTGCTCAGAGGTCATCAATTGCAGGATCGGCCTGGCTCCGCATCGGGTCGAGGGCCATAGCCGCGGCGATTGTCAGCCGCGGCCCTTGTCGATCGCGGTCTTGGCAAGACACAAACAGTCTGGGGAAAACCAGCGTTTCAGCGCCTAGGCAGACTTGTATGATGATCTTACATTTCCAACGATTGAGGAGACTGCGATGACCCTGATGACACGCATGACTGCAGCGATCGCCACCCTGGCTCTGACCGGCGTGGCCATGGCCGCCGGCCCTCAGGTGGTGAGCGGCCCGGGTGAAAACCCGTCGTGCTTCAAGCCCTGGACAGCGCAGACCAAGTACTTCCAGTGGCCGGCGAAGAAGGGTCCGTATCGCATCGCGCTGGCCAATGGCTTTGTCGGCAACACCTGGCGCATCCAGATGATCAAGATGGCCAAAGCCTACGCGGCCACGCCGGAAATGAAAGGCCAGATCAAGGAATTCAAGATCGTCTCCACCGGCACCGATGTGGCCGCGCAGGTGGCCGCCATCGACAACTTCATCAACTCGGGCTACGACGCGATCATCACCATCGCCGTCAACCCGACCGCCTTCGGCCCGGTGATCAAGCGTGCAAATGCGGCCGGCGTGGTGCTGGTGCCGTTCGACAACGTGCTCGACAGCGAAGACCTGATGCAGGTCAACGAAGACCAGACCGGCCTTGGCACCGCCTATGGCGACTGGATGCTCAAGAACATCCCGTCCAAGACCGGCAAGCTGCTGGAGGTGCGCGGCCTGCCCGGCAACTCGGTGGACCGTGATCGCCATGTGGGCTTCCGCAAGGTGGTGGAGGCCCCGGGCAACAAGTTCGAGATCGTCGAGGTGGTCGGCAACTGGGACGACGGCACGGCCCAGAAGGTGGTGGCCGACGCAGTGGCCGTGCACAAGAAGTTCGACGGCATGATCGTGCAAGGTGGGTCCACCGGCGCGGTGCGGGCGTTGATCGATGCCAAGCACCCGATGATCCCGGTGGCCGGTGAAAGCGAGAACGGCTTCCGCAAGCTGTGCGCCGAACGCGCCAAGGACGGCCTGATTTGCGACTCGCTCGGCCAGTCGCCCGGCCTGGTGGCGATCTCGATGAAGGCCGCCGTGGCCGCGCTGCAGGGCAAGGTGATGCCGCAGCTGATCTCGGTGCCGATCCCCCGGACCCAGCACCCGAACTTCAAGGCTGGCGTGAACTACTTTCCCGAGCTGACCGACAATTTCTTCACCACCAACGAGTTTCCGTCGTGCGACGTGAACCTACGGGCCCAGGACATCATGTCCAAGGACGAGAAGAACAACTGATGTCGGACGTGCAGAACGTCCTCGAACTGCACGATATCTCCAAGCGTTACGGTGGTGTGCGTGCTCTCGAGCACGCCAGCTTTGCCTGCGCACCCGGGCGCATCCATGCGTTGCTGGGTGAGAACGGTGCAGGCAAGTCCACGCTGATCAAGGTGATGGCCGGTGTGGTGCAGCCCGACGCGGGCCGCATCGTGTTGGGTGGCCGTGAGCGCCGCTTCGTCCACCCGCAGGAAGCGGTCAGCGCGGGGGTAGCCTGCATCTTCCAGGAGTTGTCGCTGATGCCCGACCTGAGCGTCGCCGACAACATCTGCATCACCAACCCGCCGCGACGCTTCGGCATGGTGGATCAGAAGGCCCAGCGGCGCATCGCCGAGGCGGCCCTGGCGCGTGCCGGCGCGCAGGACATCCACCCGCTGTCCCCGGTCAGCGGCTTGTCGCTGTCGCGGCGGCAGATGGTGGAGATTGCCAAGGCGCTGGTGCGCGAGCCCAAGATCCTGATCCTCGACGAGGCGACCTCGGCCTTGACGGCGGCCGATGTGCAGCGGGTGTTCACGCTGCTGAAGCGGCTGCGCGACGAGGGCCTGGCCATCGTCTACATCTCGCACCGCATGAACGAGATTGCAGAGCTGGCCGACGATTGCTCGGTGTTCCGCAATGGTCAGCATGTGGCCACCTTCGAAGCCGGCACGCACAGTAACGCGCAGATCGTCGAGATGATGATCGGCCGCGACATCGCCCACGCCTTCCCGCCCAAGCCCGACCGAAGCACTGAGCTGGCCAGCCGGCAGCCGGCGTTGGCCACGCGCGGGCTGAGCTGGCAAGACCGGCTGCACGACATCACACTGGAAGCCCGGCCAGGCGAGATCGTCGGCCTGGGCGGCCTGGACGGCCAGGGGCAGAACGAGTTTTTTCTGGCGCTGTTCGGCGTGCTGCGCGGCGTTCGGGGCGAAGTGCAGTTGCAAGGCAAACCGGTGCACCTGGAAAGCCCGCGCCAGGCCAAGCGGCCAGACATCGGTCTGGCGCTGGTGCCCGAAGACCGCAAGACCGACGGCCTGATGCTGCCGATGTCGGTGCGCGACAACTTGAGCTTTGCAGCACTCGACAGCTTCAGCCGCGCCGGGCTGGTCAACACCCGTGCCGAAGGCGCGGCGGTGGATGACATGCTGCGCCAGTTGTCGATCAAGGCGCCGGTTCTGGGCAACCCGGTGGGCACGCTGTCGGGCGGCAACCAGCAGAAGGTGGTGATTGCCAAGTGGCTGATGAACCGACCGCGCGTCATCCTGCTGAGCGACCCCACCCGCGGCATCGACGTGGGCACCAAGCAGGAGATCTACCTGCTGCTGCGCCGTCTGGCCGATGAGGGCGCGGCGGTGCTGCTGTATTCCACCGACTATGCCGAGCTGATCGGCTGCTGTGACCGGGTGGCGGTGTTCTACGACGGGCGCATCGTGCGCTGGCTGGCCGGCGACGCGCTGACCGAGCACGCGCTGGTGTCCAGTGCCCTCAACCTCGACGCGCAGGCGGTGCACTGATGTCCGATTGGCAGTATCAATTCCGCGCCCATCGCAACGCCTGGCTGGCGGCGTTGATGTTCGTGCTGATCTTTGCGTTGTACATCAGCAAGCACCAGGCCGGCTGGACCGTGCCGGTGCTCACCACCGCGACGAACAAGGCCGTGTTGCTGGCCATCGTGGCCATGGCGCAGACGCTGCCGGTGCTCACAGCCGGCATCGACCTGTCAGTGGGCATGGTGTTCGTGCTGGCCAATTGCCTGGCCTCGCACCTGATGGTGGGCAATGGCGTGCAGGCCTTCGGCGGTGCACTGGTGGTACTGGCCGTGGGCGCGCTGTGCGGCTGGATCAACGGTGCCATCGTGGTCTACGGCCGGCTGCAGCCGATCATCACTACGCTGGCCACCGGCACGGTGTACTACGGCATCTCGCTGGGCCTGCGCCCGGTGCCGGGTGGCGGGGTGCATGAGGGATTCGCAGAGTTCGTCACCGGCGCGCTGCCGGGTGGCATACCCACCATGCTTTTGGTGCTGGCGCTGGTGGTGCTGCTGGTGTGGGTTCCCTACCGCCGCTCCGTGCTGGGCCGCGCCGCGCTGGCCATCGGCTCGGCCGAGAGCGCTGCCTACATGTCGGGGGTGCCGATCGCGCGAGCCAAGATCATGGCCTACACGTTGTCGGGCCTGCTCGCGGCCATTGGCGGTCTGCTGCTGACCTGCATCACCTTCTCGGGTGAGGCCTCGGCCACGATCGGCGGCGTCTACACGCTCAACAGCATTGCAGCGGTGGTGATCGGCGGCACCTCGCTGATGGGCGGTGCCGGCAGCGCCATCGGTTCGGTGTTCGGCGCGTTGGTGTTGCGCACCATCGGCGACCTGTTGTTCGTTTTCGATCTCGAGCCGCTGTGGCAACCGCTGTTCCAGGGCGTGATTCTGCTCAGCGCGGTGAGCCTGGGCTCGCTGCACCTGCTGCGGGTCAACAACCGACTGGACCTGTTCAAGTGAGCGAGACCACGCCGATGGCGCCGATGCCAAACCCCCCAGTGGCCTCAGTGGCCGCTGCGGCCCCCGCTGCACCGTCGCTGGTCGCGCGCCTGCGCACCAGCGGCCAG
>JBBRPV010000178.1:0-4559 GCA_038227445.1 Burkholderiales bacterium
AGGCTGCATCTGATTCGCTTCCATGGCGTTCTCGCACCGAACGCCAAGCTGCGCGCGCTGGTGGTGCCGCAGGAACCCGAACCACTCGCGCAGGCCGCACCGCCCGCCGAGTGCGAGGCGACGTGCGCGCATCACCGCCCAGTGCGGCTGAGCTGGGCCAAGCTGCTCAAGCGCGTGTTCGAGATCGACATGGCGCACTGCCCGAACTGCGGCGGCGAACTGAAGATCATCGCCGCGATCCTCGAGCAGCCAGTAATCGAGAAGATCCTCACGCACCTGGGTCTGCAGGCCAGAGCGCCGCCGCGGGCGCCAGCCCGTGGGTCGCAGCTGCAAGCGGCCTGAGAAGCCCCAGCCAACACGTTTCAGGCGGCCCGGTGGCCAGGGCCGCGGGGGGCTGCTGCGCCAGAGCTTCTCAGCGCCGAGGTTTGGCGCCACATTGCCCGGGAAAACCCGGAGACTGTCGCCACGGATGCCCCTCTTTTGGGCTGCAGTCGACCCTCAACAGGCAGCTGCCGAATCCAGGGACCTCACCAGTGGGTGGTCAAGAGCATTGCCGGGGGGCCTTCGGGAGAAAAAAGCGCGTTTGAACTTCCTATCCTCCGGACCGGCGTCCAGCTCCTGCAGCAGCTGCGCGATTGCCAGGCGCGCGGTCCCTTCGTGCTGCGGCGGAAACCGCGGCCTGTCGCGGCCAGTTGCATCGATCATGTGTCCACTGAACAGCAGGACGCGGCGCGGGCTGGTGGCGGACGTCTCGGGCATGCCGCGGATCCTGCCGGTACAGCCGGGCTCTGGCAAGCCCCAATGGCCGCTAGCTGCGCAGCACGCAAGCCTGCGCTCCGCCAAGCCAGGCCGCGCTCTCCGAACGCAACGTCGACCAAGATACTCCATGGTCTTACCGACAGCAGCCTGTGATCACCGTCTGGTTCTGGCCGGCAGCGTGAGTACAGGACGTCGCCAGGAAGCTGACCTTCGGCGGCAGCTCTGGCCGACTCACCTTTGCCCAGTGCTTCGCTGCCGCCGAGGAGCATCCTTGATAGCCCTCAACTTGATGGGAGTCCATCATGGAAACCGTAGCCAACGTCGCTCATCGCGAGCCATGGAATAAGGGCAAGATCGTCGGCCAGAAGGCCCCGTTCAAGCTCAGAGACATCTGGGCGCTTCGAGTGCGCTTTCAAATGGAGAACCGAGTGCGCGAGCTGGCACTCTTCAACTTGGGACTCGACAGCAAGCTCCGGGGTTGCGACCTTGTCAGCCTGAAGGTCCGGGATATCTGTCACGGCGACCAGGTGGCATCCCGCGCAGTGGTGATGCAGCACAAAACCCAGCGCCCGGTGCAGTTCGAGATCACGCCGGCGACCCGCGAGGCAGTTCAGAAGTGGATAAAGCAAGCGGGACTGAAGTCCGACGGGTTCGTGTTTCCGAGCCGCATTCACGATTCGCCACACTTGGGGACGCGGCAGTACGCTCGGATCCTCGAAGGATGGGTCGAGGAGCTCGGACTGGACCCCGCAGACTACGGCACGCACTCGATGAGGCGAACCAAGGCGACGCTGATCTACAGGCGCACAAAGAACCTTCGGGCCGTGCAGTTGCTACTTGGCCATTCCAAACTTGAGTCGACGGTGAGGTACCTTGGCATCGAGGTGGACGACGCCTTGGAAATCTCCGAACAGACAGAGATCTGATCGACCGGCAGTGTCGGCCGCCCGATTGCCGAAGCAAGCCTTGGCAATCGGGCGGCGCAACTTTCCTCACAGCTTTATCGGGTGGGGCTGGGCGTCGACGTTCCGGAGCGGCTGGGCCTGACACCCCCCCCGACAGGCTGCTTCCCGGCTCGAGTTCTTACTCACACTATCGGCCATTTCCTGCCGGTGGCGACCGGCGGCTCTGCGGCCACCCCCCTGCTCTGCCTGTTCGGTTTTCTGCCACCGTCTGTGCCGGTAGTCACGACTGAGCGACATATCTCCCCAACCAAAGTTAAGCCTGTCCGGCGGGTGTCGTAATGTCTGTCTCACGCTGGTCACGGCGGCCTGGGTGTGCGTACCAGCCCAAAGAACAACCAGCTCGTTCAATCCGCCAACCTTTTGGAGCTTGGTCATGAAGAAGTGGATCCTTTCCTTATCCGTTGCGCTGGGCACTCTCGGTGCCAGCGGTTGGGCCCATGCCAACGAGTTCACTGAGTTACGCGGCAAGTTCAGCGCAGCCCGCGAATCGCTCGTGACTATGCTTGTCAACAAGGACAAGCGAGGCGCCGATCACCAGAAGGTGGTGAAAGACACCGCCGACGCAGCGAGCGCCCAACTGGCTAAGCTGAAAGCCCCCGCAGGAAAGGAAGCGCAGTTCAAAGAGATGGTGGAGAACTGGAACGCCTTCAAGAAAACACGCGAAAGCGAATTGGTACCCGCCATCCTGGCCGGCAAGGAAGACGAGGTCAAAAAGCTCGCAGGTGGTATCCAGAAGGACCGATTCACCAAAGTCCAGCAGCTGCTGGGCGAGTTGGGCGGCTGATTTCGCCTTTGCCAATCGGCCCGCCACGGGCCGCGCTGCTGCGCACTGGAGCTTTCATGCAATTGATCGGACTGAAGATCGGGCAGCGCGTCTCGCTGGGTTTCGGCGTCGTGGTGTTGACCATCGTCGTCATGGCTTCAGCGATATTGTCCAGCCTGTCTCACGGCGCAACCATATCCGCGGCAATGAGCGTAGACATGCGGCTGAGTGACCAGGCGACCCAGACGCAACTGCTGGCCAAGGACAACGCAAATGCCAGCCTGCTCGTGCTGGTGTCGAGCAGCGCCGATCTGCAGGCCCGGCTGAAGCGCGAGATCTCCGCGCGTGACGTTTCGATTGCGACGAATCTCAAGGAGCTGGAAGCTGCCTCCTCCGGCTTAGAAGAACAAGCTGCGTTGGTGGCTGAAGCGCGCAAACGACACACGACCTACGTCGCTGGCGTGAAGCGAATCGTCGACATGGTGACGGCCGGTAAGCAGGCGGAAGCGGCCTTTGCGGCAGACGAGGAAATGATCCCGATGATGACCCCGTTCCTCGGTGCGCTGCTCAAGGTCGAAGAACTGCTGCAAGCCAAGGTGATAAAGGTTCAGACAGAAAGCTCTGGCCTGAGCAAGTCCACCTGGTGGATCACGGTAGCTGCAGGCCTGGCTTCGGTGGTGCTGGCAATCGGTGCGGGCGTGTTGGTAACGCGCAGCATCACCCAGCCGCTGAGCCATGCTCTGAACATGGCCGAACGTGTGGCCTCTGGTGACCTGACGGCCACGGTAGAAGTACGTGGTGAAGACGAGGTGGCGCAGCTACTTCGCGCGCTCAACGGTATGGCCCAAAGGCTGTCTGAGCTGGTGTTGCGCGTGCGCCAACTGGCAGATGGTGTTGCCACGGCCTCCGAGCAGATCGCGTCTGGCAACAGCGACCTGTCGCACCGCACTGAACACCAGGCCACCACACTGCAACAAACGGCAGCTTCAATGGAGGAGCTGAGCTCTACTGTTGCGCAGAACGCAGACAACGCCCGCCAGGCCGATGAGCTTGCGCGCGGCGCCAGCAGCGTGGCCGAGCAAGGCGGCAACGAGGTCGGACAGGTCATTCACACGATGAAGGGAATCGAAAGCAGCTCGCGCAAGATTGCCGACATCATCAGTGTCATAGACGGTATTGCGTTTCAGACCAACATCCTGGCGCTGAACGCAGCGGTAGAAGCCGCGAGAGCCGGCGACCAGGGGCGCGGCTTTGCCGTGGTGGCCACCGAAGTGCGCAGTCTGGCGCAGCGCAGCGCCAACGCCGCCAAGGAGATCAAGAGCCTGATCAACGCCAGCGTGCAAAGGGTGGGAGAGGGTACCGCCCTGGTGGACCGAGCGGGACTGACGATGCAAGAAGTCGTGAAGTCGATCGGCCGTGTCTCCCAAATCATGACCGAGATGAGCTCGGCCGCCAGGGAGCAGAGGGCGGGCGTGGCGCAAGTCGGTCAGGCCGTGACCCAGATTGATCAGACGACACAACAGAATGCCGCGCTGGTGGAGCAGTCGGCCGCGGCGGCCGAGGGCTTGCGCGACCAGGCGCAACAGTTGGTGCAGACAGTGGCCGCGTTCAAACTCGCCTGATGCAATTCCTTTCCAGTTAGGTCTCCTCGATATCTATCTCCAAAACGCTGCACTGGTCTGACCACAACCAATCTTCGTGGCGCGAGTCTTTGAATTTGAGCGACAACTTTCGGGCTGACAGATCTGCACTCTGAGAGTTAGCTTTGGGTCGACAGTGCCAGTTCGAGCCCCTGAGCAGCAGTCGTTCGGCCGGCACCTGAGGTCAAGCGGCGGCGAGCCGCGTCGAACCACAGCTCCCGAACTTAAGTCGCCGCGCCTGGACGTCGGTCGATGTCAGCTTTGAAAGGTACAGCGGTCGTCGCTCGCCAAAACCGTGGCGGGCAGCAATGTTTAGGGTTGTGGGAGACCTGCCCGCCGGCGCCCACTGCGCAGCGGCGAGCAGCGACGACCCGAGGGCAGGTGTCGCACAAGCCTCGAGGGATCAAACCGCAGCGAACGCCACGGCTGGTG
>JBBRPV010000179.1:0-4363 GCA_038227445.1 Burkholderiales bacterium
CTAGTGTCACGTCACTCGCCAAGTGTCGGCGGATCTGAAATTGCCTGTGGGTGGTGTTGAGCAGGAGGGGCACAAAATGGGGGGATGGAAAAATACATCGTCACCCTCAGCGCCGAAGAAGTCGAACAACTGCAAAGCCTGGTGGGCAAGGGCAAACATGCAGCGCAAAAAGTCATCAACGCACTGATCTTGCTCAACTGCGACCAGTCACAGGGCGGGGGTGATAGACGCACCGGCCAGGAGATCGCGCAGGTGTTGCAGGTGAGCGAACGCAAGATTGACCGGGTCAAGCGGCGGTTTGTGCAGGACGGGCTGGAGGTGGCGCTCAGTGGCCAGCCCAGCCAGCGCGAATACGTCAGCAAGGTGGACGGCGATGTCGAGGCGCATCTGATTGCACTGAGCTGCTCGGCCCCGCCCAGCGGACACGCCCGCTGGTCACTGCGCTTGCTGGCGGACCGCGTGGTGGAGCTGCAGTTCATCGAACAGATTTCGCACGAGACGGTGCGCCGGGTTCTAAAAAAAACGAGCTCAAACCCTGGACGAAGGTGGGCTGGGGGAATCGCACCCCAAGCCAGCGCAGAGTTTGTGGCGAACATGGAGCGGGTGCTCGATGTGTACCGCAGGCCCCACGATCCGGCCCATCCGGTGGTGTGCATGGATGAGACGCCGCGCCAGCTGATCGGCCAGACGCGCCAAAGCATCTCAGCCCAGCCGGGCAAGCCCGAGCGCGAGGACTACGAGTACCAGCGCCTGGGCGTGTGCAACGTCTTCATGGCCTGCGAGCCGCTGGCGGGCACTCGGCTGACCAAAGTCACCGAGCGCAGAACCAGGGCAGACTGGGCGCACTTCATCGAGGACATCGCCAACAGCTACCCCCAGGCCCATCGCATCACCCTGGTGATGGACAACTTGAACACCCACACCCCGGCCTCACTGTACGAGGCATTCCCGCCAGACAAGGCCAAGGCGCTGTGGGATCGCTTTGAGTTTGTCCACACGCCCAAGCACGGCAGCTGGCTCAACATGGCGGAAATCGAGATCAATGTGATGGTGCGCCAGTGTCTGAGCCGGCGCATCGCCAACATCGAGACCGTGCGCTGTGAAGTCGCCGCCTGGCAGGCCAGCCGCGACCAGATCAAGGCCAAGATCAACTGGCAGTTCACCACCGACAAAGCGCGCACCAAGCTCAAACGGCTCTACCCGACGTTTGAGGGTTGACGTGACACTAGTTGAAGGATGTGCTGGCTCGCTTGCCAACGCACAAGAACAGCCAGATCGAAGAATTGCTGCCGCACCGCTGGCAGCCAGCATCCCTGTAACTTCAGCGGCCCTACCATCGGGACACCTTTGACGTCAACGTGTGTTTGCTGAGCGCTTACTGTGCAACGTCTTTATGGCAAGCGAGCCGCTGGCCGGACGGCGCCTGACCAAGGTCACCGAGCGCCGAACCAAAGCGGACTGGGCCGTGTTCTTGCAGGACATTGCCGCAAGCTATCCCGATGCCGAACGCATCACACTGGTGATGGACAACCTGGACATGCACACCCCGGGCTCGCTGTACGAGGCGTTCACCCCCGAGCAGGCCAAGGCGCTGTGGGACCGCTTCGAGTTTATCTACACACCCAGGCACGGCAGCTGGCTGAACATGGTCGAGCTTGAGATCAACGCCATGGTAAAGCAGTATCTGGACCGACGCATCGACAACATTGAGACCGTCACCAGCGAGGTCGCCGCCTGGCAGACCCGCCGCAACAACCTTCAGGCAAAAGTCAACTGGCAATTCACCACCAAGGATGCCCGCATCAAGCTCAAACGCCTTTATCCGTCAACTCTTTCAGGACGTGACACAAGCTTCACGCGCCAACTGGCTTGACAGCCGCCGAAATTGTGAGGAGGAGTTGATGCAAGTCATCTTGGCACGAGGGGCAACGCATCATGAGTTTCGCTCAGCGGCTACAAAAAAGGGATTTGTCTGTGTTGGTCACGCGCTCATGCTCCTTGATAGCAACAGTGTTGCCACACCAATTTTCGTCAGTATTGCCCCCGCGCCGATGCCAATGCCCAAGAGGGCCAGGGCCGAGAATGCGACGGCGACCCCAACGCTGCCGCCGAGCTGCGCCACCGTTCCTGCCGGTTTCAAGAAGTACATCGGTGCCAGAACCCGGAGGTAGTAGAACAGCGAGATCACGGTATTGAGCACTGCGGCAATGGCCAGCGCGGTGTAACCGGCATCGATGGTCGCCACGAACAGCATGAGCTTGCCGGCAAAACCGGCCAGTGGCGGAATGCCGGCGAGCGACAGGAGGCTCAGTGTCAACACGGCAGCAGCCCAGGGTCGTACCGCCGCCAAGCCGGCGAAGTCGTCCAATGCGGTGCGCCCGCGAAGCTGGGTGACCACAGCGAACGCCGCCAGGTTTGCCGCTGCATAAGCGGCCAGGAAAAGCAGCAACGCTGGCATGGCACTGCGGCTTAGCCCGGTAACGGTGATTGCCATCAGGGCGTAGCCCGATTGCGCCACCGACGACCAGCCAAGCAGCCGGCGCAAGTCCTTTTGCCACAGCGCGGCGAGGTTGCCAAGCGTCATCGTGGCGATCGCCATGGCCTCGATCAGGGTGCGCCAGCCCGTCGCATCGTCAAAGGTGCTCAACAGGCGCGCCAAGGCGATCGCGGCGCCAATCTTGGGCACCACAGTGAGAAACGCCGCCGCAGGCGCCGGCGCGCCTTGCGCCACGTCGGGCAGCCAGGCGTGCGCTGGCACCGCACCGAGCTTGAAGCCAATGCCGACGATAACCAGCGCCAGCCCCAGCAGCAGCAGCGGCGAGTGTGCTGTCGAGCCGGTTGCGCTGGCCATAGCTGCATAGCTGCTGGTGCCGAGCAGGCCATACAGCAGCGCCACGCCAACCATCAGCAGGCTGGTCGCAAAAGCGCCGAGCAGAAAGTACTTCATGCCGGCTTCGACCGAGACGGCCCAGTCGCGGTGGTAGCCGGCCATCACATAGCCGGTGATCGAGCTGAGCAGCACACCTGTCACAAGCTGCAGCGTGTCGCTCGCTGCAGCCATCACCATCGCGCCCAGCGCCGACAGCAGCAGCACGCTGTAGTACTCGCCATGACGCCGGTCCTCGCGCAGCCAAGCGGGTGTGCAAAGCACAGCGATGCCGCTGGCGGCCAGGATGATGAGGCGCGCCCAGATGCTGGCAGTGTCGATCGCCCAGTTGCCGGCGAACGTCAGGCGAGGGGCCTGCGACAGTTGAAACGCGCACAGGACGGTGGCGACGCCGATGCCCACTAGAGCGAGAGCGGCGCACAGCCACTGACGCCGCTGCGGCAGAAAAGACGCCAGCAGCACGCCGAGCACCGCAGCGACAAGCAGCCCGATTTCTGGCAGGACGTCACCGACCGGCATGTCAGGGCGCGCGCAGGATGCTGGCCGCTGCGCCTTCGATCAGCGCCAGCAACCAGCGCGGATAAACGCCGATGGCGACCACCAGCGCAAGCAGCACTCCGAGGGTTACCGTCTCGACCCGCCCCAGGTCCGGGAAGCCGGCCCACCGCTTGGGCAAGTCGCCCATGAACAAACGCTGGAGCATCTGCAAAAAGAGCGCCGCAGTGATGACGATGCCAAGCAGGCTGATCGCCGCCAGCCACGGATAGACGACAAACGTGCCGGCAAAGATCTGGAACTCGGCGACAAAGCCAGCCAGCCCGGGCAGGCCCAGGCTGGCGAAGGCCGCCAGCGAGGTGGCCACCGCCAGACGCGGCGCGACGCCCGCCAAACCGCCAAATGCGCCAAGGTCATACTCTTCGGCGCGTTGCCAGAAGGCGCCGGTGACCAGGAACAACGCGCCGGTGATCAGGCCGTGCGCGACCATCTCGAAGACGGCGCCGGTCAGCGAGAGCTGGCGCGCGGCCGCGGCTTGCTCGCCCACCAGCGCGCCTGCAACGGCAACACCCAGCACGGCGTAACCCATGTGATTGACCGAGGTGTAGGCGATGCGCCGCTTGAAGCTGGTTTGCCCGAGCGCCACCAGCGCGCCCCAGAGGATCGAGATGACAGCGATGACCGCCAGCACGACGGCGTAGCGCGCGAAGGCGGCGCTCATCATCGACAAGGGAATGCGGATCAGGCCGTACACGCCCATCTTTAGCAGCACGCCGGCGAGGATCGCGGACACCGGGCCCGGTGCGTCGACGTGGGCCGGCGGCAGCCAGGTGTGGAACGGAAACAGCGGCGTCTTGATCGCGAAGCCGACGACGAAACCGAGCAACACGAGCCCCGCGCGAACGTCCATGCCGGCGAGCGGCTGGCGGGCGATCAGCTCGCGCATGTCGAAGCTGAGCGGCGAGGTGGCGAGCACGAGGC
>JBBRPV010000180.1:0-4342 GCA_038227445.1 Burkholderiales bacterium
CGAAACCCTTGGCGGTCAGGCAACGTGCGATCGCGGAGCCGACCATGCCGCGGTGGCCGGCCACGAAAATCCTGGCGGCATCTGGCATGGCGGGTTGCTTGCCGTCTGTGATGCTCAAGAGTGCCCCTTGGTTTGCGCCGCGAGTTCCTTGCGCAGCGAAACGATTTGCGTCTTCAACATGTCGTACTCGCTCTCCTTGCGGGCCAGGAACGACTGCGTCAGCTGCAAGCGTTGAAGCACGCCGTGCGGCGTCAGCACGTACAGGTAGCCGAGCTTCTGGTCACTGCGCCTGAAATTTTGCGCCTTGACCCAGCCCTTGCCGAGCAAGGCCTTCAAGAGATAGTGCGTCTTGCCCAAGCTCACACCCAGGGCGACGGCCAACTGCCGCTGCGAATACTCGGGGTGTTGTTCCAGCAGGCGCAACAACTCCAGGTGGGCAGACGTGCTGGCCTCTGGGGAGTTCGAGGTGTTCGAAGACGGTACTGTGTTCATGCGTTGAACGCAGAATTCTACAGGCCAACAAACCTGCGGCTGGAGCGGCTCAGTGCTTGGCGGCAGCGAGGCGCAGGCAGTCGAGGCCTTGGAATCGCTCGAAATCCTTGTCAAAGGTCACCATGCGAAGCCCGGCTGACTCGGCGAAGGCGGCAAGGTAGGCGTCGGTCAGCAGCCGAGCTGGAAGATCAGCTGACAAGCGACGTTCCAGTTCAGAAGCGCAATTGGCGGGCTCGGCATGAAAACCGATCTCGGGAAGCGATGCGAAACGGTGATAGGCGGCAAGAGCCTCAGGCAGAGCCAATGCCTGATCGCCCATCACCTTGGGTTGGGCCAGCAACCGAACCAGCCCCAACATAGTGACTCGGCAGAACCAAACCCGTTTTCCTGCCAGCTGCTTCCAGTAGTCGGCGGCCGCGTCGTGGTGAGGATGCTGCGTGACAGCCATCGCGAGCCACACGTTCACGTCTGGCAAGTCGCCAAAGAGTGGGCCACCGGCGGGTCGATGCAGCTCAGTCATCCATGACTTCAAACAAGCGTGCGTTGGTGAAACTGCGAATGACCAGCGGGTGGTTCAAGCTCATGGTCGGCAGCGGGCTCCGCTTGTTACGCCGGACGGACTTGTCGCCGCCGCCCCGCAGACCTTGTTCCACCAGCGCCAGAATCAAGTGTTTAAGCGTGCTGCCTTCGAGGGCCGCTTTCGCTTTCAGTTCGCGCAACAGGGCGTCAGGGAGATCTACTGTGGTTCGCATGGAAACAGTTTAGCATTTTGATGCGTTTGTGCGCGCTGAAAGCGGCACCTCAATCACCACATTGCGTATGGGCGCGCACCCCATTTCCGGAAAGACGATAATCGAAGGATGATCGAAAACATGATGGAAACCGCCGCAGCGGCGTCGCAACGCAGTGCGGAGATCGAAACGCCAGTGAATCCGCAAGACATGGCGCAAGCGCTAGAGCAAGCGCCAACCGAGCCGCAACTGTCGATGGCATTCGCCAGCGTTGGCCTCGCCGAAAGCCTGCAGCGCGCGGTTGCCGCGCAGGGCTACACGATGATGACGCCGATCCAGGCGAGGGCGATCCCGATCGTTCTGGCAGGCCGCGATGTGATGGGCGCAGCCCAGACCGGGACCGGCAAGACGGCAGCTTTCTCCTTGCCGCTGCTGCACAAGATGCTGCGCCACGAAAACGCCAGCATGTCGCCGGCACGCCACCCGGTGCGTGCCCTCGTGATCGCACCCACGCGCGAGCTGGCCGACCAGGTGGCCGCCAACATCAAGGGTTATGCGGCGCAGACCAAGCTGCGCGTGGCGGTGGTCTATGGCGGCATCGACATGAAGCCGCAAACGCTCGAGCTGAAGGGCGGCGGGGAAGTGCTGGTGGCCACGCCCGGCCGCTTGCTCGACCACATCGTAGCGAAGAACTGCGTGTTGAACCAGGTCGAGTACGTGGTGCTCGACGAGGCCGACCGCATGCTCGACATCGGTTTCCTGCCCGACCTGCAGCGCATCCTGAGCTACCTGCCCAAGACACGCCAGACGCTGCTGTTCTCGGCCACGTTCTCGCCCGAGATCAAACGCCTGGCCGAAAGCTATCTGCAAGACCCGCTGCTGGTGGAGGTGGCGCGGCCGAACGCCACGGCCACGAATGTGGAGCAGCGCTTCTTCAGCGTCTCGAACGACGACAAGCGGCGTGCGGTGCTCAAGTTGATCAAGGAACGCACGCTCACGCAGGCGCTGGTGTTCGTGAATTCGAAGCTGGGCTGTGCGCGCCTGGCGCGCTCTTTCGAGCGCGATGGCCTGCGCACGACGGCGCTCCATGGCGACAAGTCGCAAGACGAGCGGCTGAAGGCGCTGGAGTCGTTCAAGCGTGGTGAAGTCGACGTGATGGTGGCCACCGATGTGGCCGCACGCGGCCTCGACATCGTTGACTTGCCAGCGGTCTTCAACTTCGACGTGCCGTTCAACGCCGAAGACTATGTGCACCGCATCGGCCGCACCGGCCGGGCCGGTGCGTCGGGCCTGGCGGTCACGCTCGTGTCGCCGTCCGACACGCGGCTGGTGTCTGACATCGAACACCTGATCAAGAAGAAGATCGAGATCGAGGCGCTGGAGTTCGACGACGGCCCGCCGCCGCGCGAATACCGCGATCGTGCCCGCCATGACCGTGACACGGAACGTGACGAAAGCGCCGCGCCGCGCCCGGTGGCACCCGCGCCGATGGCCGCGCCGCGCAGTGTTTCGTACGCCGCGCCCCGCGCCTCCAGCGACCCGTTCTTCGACAAGCCCTACGAGCCGAACGCCAGCGCCGCCGAGGCAGCCTGGGAATCGAAGGCGCCGGCGTCTCCGCGCGGCATGTCGCCGAACATCAAGCCGAAGAAGCGTGTCGCGGCGCTGTTCGGCGCGAAGCTGCCCGAGCGTGATTCCGAGCAAGCATCGGCGCATGAACCCGAGGCGGTCACGTCCTGAGGTCTTGCCGGCGCGTCGGCCGGGCTGACGCGTCAGAGCCAGTTGGCGTTCAATGCCAACCGCCCCAACCGCGCCTCAAGCGCCGTTCACGTACCAGCGCGCCGCCGCGTCCAGACCATCGCCGATGCGGTGGGTCGGCGCGTAGCCGAGCAGCCTGCGGGCCTTGGAGATGTCGGCCAGTGAATGGCGCACATCGCCGGCGCGGAAGTCCCGATTCACCGGCGGTGGCGGCGGGGCAAGCAGGGGCTGGTAAGTGGCCAAGCGGTCCGCCAGATGCGCGTAGAGCGCACTGAGCGTGGTCTGGTCGCCCACGGCCACGTTGTAGACCTGGTTCGCGGCCTCGGCCGGCGCGGTGGCGGCCAGCAGGTTGGCCTGCACCGCGTTCGCGACGAAGCAGAAGTCGCGGCTGGTGTCGCCATCACCGTTGATGTAGACCGTCTCGCCTTTCAGGATGGCAGCGGCCCACTTCGGAATGACGGCGGCGTATGCGCCGTCCGGGTCCTGGCGCGGGCCGAACACATTGAAGTAGCGCAGGCCGATGGTCGCCACACCGTAGGTGCGCGCGAACACGTCGGCATACAGCTCGTTCACGTATTTGGTCACGGCGTAGGGCGAGAGTGGCTTGCCGATCAGGTCTTCGACCTTCGGCAAACCGGGGTGGTCGCCATAGGTGGAACTGCTGGCGGCGTAGACGAAGCGCTTGACGCCGGCGTCGCGCGCTGCCACGAGCATGTTCAAAAAGCCGTCGACGTTGACCGCATTGGTGGTTACCGGGTCGTTGATGGAGCGTGGCACCGAGCCGAGTGCGGCCTGGTGCAAAACGTAATCCACGTCCGCGCAGGCGGCCTGGCATTGCGGCAGGTCGCGGATATCGCCTTCGATGAATGCGAAACGCGCCCACTGGGTTGGCGTCACCAGGTTCTCGACGAGTTGCAGGTTGTGGCGGTGGCCGGTGGCGAAGTTGTCGAGACCGACGACCTGTTGGTCTTGCCGCAACAAGGTTTCGAGCAGGTTGCTGCCGATGAAGCCGGCGACGCCGGTCACCAGCCAGCGCTTCGGTTCCGCGCGCAACGCGGCCAGGGTGGAATCGAACGCGCTGGGCGTGGACAGATCGGTCGTGGTCATGGTCTCAAAGCCGCCAGACGCGCAGCCCGGCAGCGGCCAGGGCGAGCGGGTCGAAGATCGATTTGACATCGACGAATACACCGCCCGGCACCGTCATCTCGGCGATCGCGGCGGGCGTCAATTCCTTGTATTCCTTGTGCGAGACCGCGGCGACAATGGCCTGCGCCTTCGGCAGTTGCGCCCAGCTCTTGAGCGTGACCTGGTACTCGTGTTCGGCATCGACCGTGGACGCCACCGGGTCGTGCACATGCACTTGC
>JBBRPV010000181.1:0-4311 GCA_038227445.1 Burkholderiales bacterium
CATGGGGATTGGTTCGTACGAGAGTTTTCAGTATGTCAAGGAACTGGGCGGGAGCATCGACGTGAAGAGTGAAGTGGGCCTGGGGTCGGTGGTGACACTGTTGTTGCCCTTGTTCGACCTGCGCACGGCGTCGGACCTGCATCGGCCGGAGTGGACATGAGCAACGGTTCGACTCGGCCGCTGTTGGTCGTCGAGGACGATCTCGCATTGCAAAAGCAGATCAAGTGGTCGCTTGATCGCTTCGAGGTGGTGACGGCCAGCGATCGCGAATCTGCGCTGGTGCAATTCCGGCGCCACCAGCCGGCGGTGATCACCATGGACCTCGGCTTGCCGCCCGACCCAGACTCGGTGAGCGAGGGTTTCCGTCTGCTCGGCCAGTTGCTCGACCTCGACCCCGACGTCAAGGTCATCGTGCTGACCGGGCAGAACCACCAGTCCAATGCACTGCGCGCGGTGGCGGCCGGCGCCTACGATTTTTTCGCCAAGCCGTTCGAGCCCGAATTGCTGGCCTTGACCATCGATCGCGCCTACCGCATGTTCGAGCTGCAGAGCGAGAACCGGCGCCTGCAGTCGAGCCAGCAGAGCGATGCACTGGGCGGCCTGATCACCCGCGACGCGGAGATGATGCGGGTGTGCCGCATGATCGAACGGGTGGCGCCCAGCGACGCCTCGGTGATGCTGCTGGGCGAGAGCGGCACTGGCAAGGAGGTGTTGGCCCAAGGCTTGCATCAGGCGTCGCGCCGCAGCGGGCGTTTTGTTGCGATCAACTGCGCGGCGATCCCCGAGAACCTGCTCGAGAGCGAGCTTTTCGGCTATGAGCGTGGTGCTTTCACCGGTGCCAGCAAGACCACTGTCGGCAAGATCGAGACCGCCAACGGTGGCACGCTGATGCTCGACGAGATCGGCGACCTGCCGCTGGCGCTGCAGTCCAAGCTGCTGCGCTTCCTGCAGGAGCGCAAGGTCGAGCGCGTCGGCGGGCGCCAGGAGATACCGGTCGACGTGCGCGTGATCTGCGCCACCCACCAGGATCTGAAGGCGCAGATCGCCGAGGGTCGGTTCCGCGAGGATCTTTACTACCGCCTGGCCGAGATCGTAGTCGAGATCCCCGCGCTGCGCGCCCGCGATGGCGATGCGGTGTTGTTGGCGCATTCTTTCTTGCGCCGTTTCGCGCAGGAGCAGAAACGGGGTTCGCTGATGTTCAGCGAAGAGGCCTTGAGGGCGATCGAAGGGCATGCCTGGTCGGGCAACGTACGGCAGTTGCTCAGCGCGATTCGGCGTGCGGTGATCATGGCTGACGGCAACCGGGTGAGTTGCGAAGACCTGGGCTTGCCCAGGCCGGCAGACCACCTCGACGCCGCTGAGACATCAGCCGAAGCGGGCGCCAGCGACCTCGACCTGCGGGCCGTGCGCGAGGTTGCCGAACGCCAGGCCGTGGTCACGGCGCTGGCGCGCACCGACAGCAACATCTTGAAGGCCGCCGAATTGCTGGGAGTCAGCCGGCCGACGCTGTACGACCTGATGCGGCGCTTGTCGATCAAATGAGCTGCGGCGGGCGGGCCTGACGCTGCGCTGGGCCCGCCCCCCGTTCTCGCGAGTGGTTTGGAGGCTGGACGGATGCCGGGTGATCGTTTGCGGGTACTGATTTTCGCAGAGGCGGTGACGCTGGCACATGTGGCGCGGCCGGTGGCGCTTGCGCGTGCGCTGGACCCGGCGCGTTACGAGGTGATGCTGGCTTGCGATCCGCGCTATGCCACTTTCGCCAACGGCGGCCATTGGCAACGGGTGGACCTTCGCAGCATCCCCAGCGAACAATTCAACCAGGCGCTGGCGCGCGGCGCGCCGGTCTATGACCTAGCCACGCTTGAGGCCTACGCCCAGCAGGACGCTGCGCTGATCGCATCCTTCCGCCCGGACCTGATCGTTGGCGACTTCCGCCTGTCGCTGTCGGTGAGCGCGCGTGTTGCCCGGGTGCCTTATCTGACGATCGCCAACGCCTACTGGAGCCCCTACTACCGCGGTGGATTCATGCTGCCGGTGCTGCCGATGACGCGGTTCATGCCGTTGCCGGTCGCCTCGGCGCTGTTCTCGGCCTTCAGGCCGTTGGCGTTTGCGATGCACTGCCGGCCGTTGAACCAACTGCGTGCGCGCCACGGCTTGCCCACACTCGGTCACGACCTGAGGCGGGTGTACACCGATGCCGATCATCATTTGGTGCCTGACCTGGCCGCGCTCTATCCGCTCGACGCGCCGCCGGGGCAGTGCAGCCACACCGGCCCGCTGATGTGGTCACCGTCCTTGCCTTTGCCATCATGGGCGCTCGAACCGGTACCCGCAGGGCAGGCCACGGTGTATGTGACGTTGGGCAGTTCCGGCTCCGCAGCGCTGCTGACGATGGTGCTGCAAGCGCTGGACGGGCTGCCGCTGCGGGTGCTGGCGTCGATGGCCGGCGCCCCGATACCGCCGGGCCTGCCTGACAACGTGTGCGCTGCGCCTTATCTGCCCGGCGACGCAGCGGCCGCATGTTCACAACTGGTCATCTGCAATGGCGGCAGCCTGACAGCCCAGCAGGCGCTGGCCGCGGGTGTTCCGGTGCTGGGCCTGGCCAGCAACATGGACCAGTTCCTCAACATGGCACCCATTGAGGCGGCTGGTGCGGGCCGCACCTTGCGTGCCGATCGGGCTAGTCCGACGTCGATCCGCATCGCCTGCCAGCAAGTGCTGGCGAGCGAAGCGGCGACGGTAGCGGCGCATCGCCTGCAACCCCTGCTTCATCCCTCGCGGTCGGTCGCCGAGGTGTTCGACCGCTTGGTTGACCGCTTCGTCCCAGCGCGTCTTGGCCGATCGGCACCACCGGCATGATCGGCCGCGGTCAGAAGTACCAGGCCCCCAGCAACTGCAGTGATTGACGCAACGGCACCAGTCCGTATTCGCTGAGCGCCGAGCCCCGGGTCGATTGCCATTGCAGGGCGCCGTCGAAGCTGGGCCAGTGGTAGCGCGCTTCGACCCAGGCGAGCCTGCTGTGATCACCGGCATTCAGACGCAGCAGTGCAGTCAGGTCAAGGCTCTTCCAGATGGCGCTTTTCTGGCTGGCATAGATTAACCAGGCCTGGCGTGAGGCGGTGTCCTGGCGCTCTTGTGCCGCGAGCAGGTAGCGTCCCAGTACCGCTGCGCCTGCCGGTGCAGCGGTATCCCAGGCCGCGCGGTCGGGCGCGAAGCCGTTGTATTCGTATTCCGCTGTGACGGAGAGCCGACTTGCAGTGGCATAGGTCAGGCCGGCGGATACCCGGTTGCGGGTAGCCTTCTGTTGGGCGCCGTACACGACCTTTTTGAACAAGTCGTCGTCGCGGCCGCGTGACCATTCGAAGTGAAACACCGTGGCATCCAACACCAAGCCGGTCAGACTGGCGCCGAATTGAGGTCCCCGGTCAGCATCGGCCAGCGCCAACAACTGGCCGCTGACGCGGTCGGAGAACTTGGTGCTCCAAGTGGCCAGTCCGCGGTTTCGGTT
Source organism: Burkholderiales bacterium (assembly GCA_038227445.1). Lineage (GTDB taxonomy): Bacteria > Pseudomonadota > Gammaproteobacteria > Burkholderiales > Burkholderiaceae_C > LMDS01. The sequence continues at coordinate 3,509 of JBBRPV010000181.1, forward strand.
GTTGGTGGCGCCAAAAGACGGACTGAAGCTGGCGTCGCTGGGCGCATCGACCAGTCTCGGCGCCGCGACCAACGACACTCCGCCGTCTGTCCAGAGCTGCTGCCATCGCAGCATCACCGTACCCAGCCTGTTCTCGCGAAGCGCGAAGGGGTCGGCTGTGGTTACCGCCCGCAACGCGCCGTCCCGGAAGTAGTCAGTCGGGTTGAAGCCGTAGGCTGGCCCGTTGCGCAGGTTGATGCGGCCGAACTCGATGATGTTCTGGCCGGCCTCGTCCTGCCGGCTGGCGTACGCCTCGCGCAGGCTGTTCACCGTCGAGGGAGAACCGGCGCCCGCGGGATGGATATTGTCGAGTCGGTCCGACAGCGCCACCCGCCAGCGGTCTGACAGCCTGGCCGACCAATTCAGATCCAGCGACAGCCTGTGCGTGTCAACTGCGGGGAGACCGTAGCGCTGCGTCATGCGGCCCACAGCCACTTCGGCGTACGCCCGCAGCGTCTTGTCTGGACTCTGTGGTGAATCGGGCGCGCTCTCCAGTGCCAACGCGTCGGTGTCGTCGGCACGGGCGATACCCGCGGCGCCCGTCATGGCGACGCATATCGCACACATCAGCAAACTCGGAAACTGGTTCATCGGCTTATTCACCCTGGAATCTCGACAGGAAATCTCGCTGAAACCAGGATGTCGGGATGTTCCTCGCGACAAACTCCGACAGACGCAGGATCGTCACGGACTGCGGATTAAGACCGTCGATGATGACGGTTTCAGTCGGCCGCTCAGCGCCCAATTGGGACTGGAATCGGCGG
>JBBRPV010000182.1:0-4032 GCA_038227445.1 Burkholderiales bacterium
CGGCCCCGCCCCGCTCAAAAATCTTCACGTCCAGCTCTTCTTCGAGCTTCTTGATCGCCACGCTGAGCGTCGGCTGCGAGACATGGCAGGCCTCAGCACCCTTGCCAAAGTGCCGTTCTCGCGCCACAGCGACGATGTATTTGAGTTCGGTCAGCGTCATGGGCTTATTGTGCGGCTTTTCGGGGTAGGTAAAGAGTCTGGGCTGATTGAGCTTTTATGAGTAGACAGCCATGCAAGTTGCTACCCGCGAGAACCGAGAATGTTGCGATATTTACTAATGTTTAACTTGTTGGCGAAAGTGGGTGATTTACAAGAAAATACTCCTGATAGGGAATTAGTTCAATTTTCAGTAGCCGCGTTATACGAAAGCGGCTGTCTTCTGTCGAAAAACCTGCGGCCTACGTTACGTTAGCGATCCAGCCGACCCCACCCGGACTCCGAGCCGAAGAAACATAACCGCGAGTCATGATGAAGTCTGTTCAAATTCATGTTTCTTAAGAGAGCACCCATGGAAATACACCAGCCGCTTACCTACGACGGACCATTTCGAACGTTGTTCGAGGACGGTGTCATGCTGCTCATTGCAAGTGAGCGAAGTGACGATAACGACGAGTCAAATGTAAGCGTCTAGGCGTGGCATATTTATTTGATTGCTCGGTTTGCCGACCATTGCGGTCATGGTGAACTTGATAACGGTGATGTTCGGTGCGGTGACCGACCAACTGGTCCGCTGGGGTCGCGGCTTCATTACCGTCGCCTATGCCGGCGCAAGCGCAATCGTTTCGTGCATCTTTCGTGCTGGCTTGGCCTGGGTCTCAGGACGCGCGCTGCCACTGGTGAGGAAGCAACTCCTCGATCCGGCTGTTGAGTTGGGTCGGCAGCCGGCTGAGAACGTCCTTGAGGTAGGCAAAAGGGTCATGCCCATAGAGCTTGGCCGATTGCAAGAGGCTCATCACCACCGCAGCGCGCTCGCCGGCCAACTGGCTGCCTATGAACATCCAGTTGCGCCGCCCCAGAGCCCAGGGCCGGATTTGGTTCTCGATGTGGTTGTTATCAACGGGCACGGCGCCGTCACGCAAGAACTCCGAGAGCGCCTGCCAGTGGTTCAGGCTGTAGTCGATGGCTTTGGCAATCGCGCTGCCGTCGGGCACCCGAGTGCGTTCAAGCTGCAACCAGGCATGGAGTTCCTCCCACAGCGGTTTGCTTCGCTCCTGGCGCATCTGCAAACGTTGCTCCGTGCCCAGATTCCTGGCGTCCGCCTCGACACGGTACAGCCAGGCAATGCGCTGGATCGCCTGCGTGGCCACGGTGCTCGCGTTAGCCTTGACCAGTTCGTCAAACTTCCTGCGCGCATGAGCCAGGCAATTGGCGGTCTTGCGCCCCTCAAGGGACATCGTTGCGTCATAGCCGCTGTAGGCGTCAACAACCAAGGTGCCCGTCCAGCCCTTGAGGAACTCGTGCGGGTATTTGCCCCCACGCCCGGCGCAGAAGTCGTACACCACCCCGGGCTTGTCTTCGAATGTCCCTCTGGCATAGGCCCACATGTAGGCCTTTTTGGTCTTGCCAGCACCGGGGTCCAGCAAGGCGATGGGCGTCTCGTCGGCGTGAACCACGCGCGAGCCGAGTATGAATTCCCGCTGTGCCTCGTACAGGGGAAGCAACTGCGCCCCGGTCTGGCCGCCCCAGGCCGCCAGCGTCGAGCGCGGTGTGTGTACCCCCGAGCGGGCGTTGATTTGCTCTTGCCGGTAGTACGGGATGTGATCGACAAACCGGCTGACCGCGGTGTGGGCCTGCAAACCGGGCGTTGGCAGCGCATTGTCAAAGACCTGAGGCGCTGCTGGTTCTTGCACCATCAACTGGCAGCACCGGCAGGCCCACTTGCCTCGGATCTGACGCTGTACAAAGAACTGCGCCGGAATGATGTCCAACCGCTCGCTGAGATCCTCGCCCACGCGCACCATGGGTTGGCCGCACTCTGGAGATGGGCAGTTTGTATTCTCAGGCTCAACACGGGTGTCCACACGCGGCAGATGTGGTGGCAGTGCTTCGCGTTTGGGCTGGCGGCGTGGCTGCTTGTCTGGTGTCTTCCCGTCTACGGCGGGGGCACTGGCTTGCAAGGCAGCCAGTTGCGCCTCCAGGCTGGCCTCATCAGCGGCCAGTGTCTCCTCGAAGATGGAGCGCTGCTCGGCGTTCATGCGTTCGGTCTTGGCGCCAAACTTCCACGCTTTGAGCCGTGCCAGTTGGAAGGTGATGCTCTCGATCTTGGCATCGCGCCACTTGATGGCCTGGGCATCAGAGTCGATGCGCTTGGCCTGCGCGGCAATATGACGGCTTTGCTCGCTGATCTGGGCCAACAACTGCTCTGCAAAAGACGCCCATTGGCCCGGATTCAGAGCTGAAATATCCTGGGCATTCATGGCATGCAGATCAAGCATGTCCAGACTATGCGACACCTCGATATTTCAGGGTATTGGTGGATATTCCAATTGAATTTGGATGGCATTCTGGGGTCAAATCACATGCGCGTAATCACCCTCATTTGCTCCAGGCGCTGCCAGGGAAGACCCAGCACCAAAGCATCGAATTGCGCCTTGCTCAAAGTCACTGGAGCCGCGCTGTCAGCGCCATTGCGCGGCCACACAAAGCTGCCCGCATTGAGCCTGCGCGATGCGCACCACACGCCAAATCCGTCGTGCACCAGCAGTTTGATGCGCGTGGCCCGTGCGTTGGCAAACAGGTAGCCGTGATGGGCTTGGGCACCGCCAAACACCTGCACGACACGGGCGAGCAAACGCTCGCTTCCCGCACGCATGTCCATGGGCTGCACTGCCAGCCACAAGGAATCGATGCGAATCATCGCAGCAGCTCTCGCATCCATGCGGCGCACTGGCCTGCCGCAGCACTGGGCCATGTGATCGCCATCGTCGTGGCGCCCCGGCGCAACTCGATCCGGATGTCGGCGCAGTCTTGGGCAAGCACTGGCGGCGTGGATACCGACACCGGTACGAACTCCCTGGCGCTCACCGAAGCGGCGCTATCACGCGCCTCTCGCCGCCAGCGGTGCACGACGTTGGCGTTCATCCCGTGCAACAGCGCCACCTTGGCCACCGACGTACCAGGTGCCGCGCATTGCTCAAGCACCAGGGCCCGAAATTGCGCGCTGTAATTTCGTCGTGAAGAGAGTTTGTCTTGTTCCATCGTGTCCACCTATTTCCTACGTGGACACGATCTTTCACTACAGCCGGCCAGCAATCAATATGCCTCGCCCAGACGCATACAAGGGCTGCGAGCTGATGACGCAGGGCGTGCCGGTGGATGCGGATGAGGTTGAGGAGTTGATGTGGGGGTGAGAGGTGGCTATCGGTCCTCTACAGCCAGTCGGGGTGATCGCCCAAAAGACCGGAGAACGCTGGGAGCGGACCAGCGGATTGTGCAGCTCAGCGTCAGGAATCGACCCTCTGCTGTCGGTCACCGAATCGATATCGACGCCTCGAAACGGTCGTTACCCGAAGCCCTTTCTGAGCGGGTAGAGCTTCGCGATCATAGATTCAGATCGCCCACTCCGAGTGCGAGCAGAATCGTATCGAAGCTCTTGTCGCATTGACCGGCGAGATCCTTGAAGTGGGCCCTTAGGGTCCCATGCGTCGTACGCGCCTGCCGCTCTTCTTTGTCCTTCTCCTCGATGGAGCTATGCGCTTTCAGGATGCTGCGCAGAGCATGAAGCCTACTAAGCGGCGTGAGACTTGCCTTGGCGTCATCGACTGTCTTTCCTGAAGCAACGAGGATTTCTGAGAGCAAGCGCAGGGAGGCCCAATTTGACTCTGCTTTCCTTCCCCCGGCCTCGAGCAACTTTCGCAGGGGTTTGAGCTGAAATCCCTCAACAAGCAACTGATCGAAGGCCATGATTTCGTTGGCCCATTCAAGGGTCGAATCCGTGGCTGGGTAGCGAGCCGCATCCATGTGCGCCTCGCCTCGTGGATGCCACCAGTCAGGTGGCGCGGCGTTGAGTTTCCCGATTTTGTATTTCAAGAG
>JBBRPV010000183.1:0-3936 GCA_038227445.1 Burkholderiales bacterium
TCAGTCGGCGCGCTGGTGAGCACCACATGGCGCAGCGACGGGCAATCGCCCAGCACCGGGGCCAACAGCGCAAACCGCTCGGGCGAGGTGACGAGTACCCGGACATCGCAATCCCGCGCTATAAAGACGATCTGCTCGGGTTTGAGCAGCGGGTTCATCGGCACGAACACACCGCCGGCGGCTGGGGCGCCGAAGCTGGCAATCACGGTCTCGCTGCGCTTGTCCAACCAGATGCCCACCCGGCCGGCCCGCGCCAGGCCCAGGCCAACCAAACCCGAAGCAAAAGCCTGCACCGCCGCAGCCAGATCAGCATAGGTGTGCCGGGACGCGCCGCAGACCAAGGCAGGCGCTGCCGGGCTGCGCAGCGCAGTCAACAACAGCAAGTGGTGGAGCAAGTTGGATTCGGGCATTGGCCGGCAAAGTATGGGTGCGATTCAGCGGCGCAAAGGCCGCAACTGTCGGTGCATCACCGGTCAAGCAACGCACAACCAGCACTTTATCGGACCGCCTGCCCGCTGCCAGGGCCCTGCGCACAAGCCCGGCGTGAACCATTTGGCAACCGTGTCGAACAAGCGCGCCCAGCACCGACAAGGCAATCGTGCAGTGCTACCGCGACACGGCCAGCGCGGCCCGCCACAGCAGCGTCAGGCCAGTGTCAAACCCCTAGAATCCGCGCCTTAACCACCAAAGCCCTAGCGCAGGATCTGGCCCCATGGATGTGCTCAAGGAAGTTACCCGCGTACTGGACGACGTGCTGAGCCTGGGGGGCCGCGGCGCCTCCTTCACCCGGAGCACCGCCTTGCTGGGCGCCATACCCGAGCTGGACTCGATGGCCGTAGTGACCTTGATCACCACGCTGGAAGATCGCTTTGGCATTCTTGTGGACGACGACGACATCGACGGCGCCACCTTCGAGAGCGTGGGTAGCTTGGCCGATTTCGTCAGCGGCAAGATCACGGCCTGACCTCACTGATGGACGCCGGTACGCGCTTGGCACGCCATCCCGAGCCGTTCTTCATGGACATTGAACCGGGCCCGTTAGGCCGACGGTTCTGCCTACACCACAGGCCAGAAGGCCCCTTGCGCGGACTGGTGGTGCATGCTCACCCGTTCGCTGAAGAAATGAACAAGTCTCGCCGCATGGCTGCATTTCAATCGCGCACGCTAGCCGATGCGGGTTTTGCCGTTCTGCAGATCGACTTGATTGGCTGCGGCGACAGCACAGGCGACTTCGGCGACGCCAGCTGGGCGCAGTGGGTGGCCGATGTGGCGGCGGCCTGCCACTGGCTGCAACGCCGGCATGGCGACACAGCGCACCGCGAGCCGGCGCCACCGCTCTGGATCTGGGGCCACCGCGCCGGCGCCCTGCTGGCGGTACAGGCTGCGCAGCAACTGGACACGACCTGCAACTTCCTCTTCTGGCAGCCAGCCACCACCGGCAAAGCACTTTTGCAGCAATTCCTCCGCTTGAGAGCGGCCAGCGACCTGATCGGCGGCCAGGCCAAGGCGGTGATGGCGTTGCTACGCGACGAGCTGACCGCCGGCCGCAGCGTCGAGGTCGCCGGATACACGCTGTCCGCAACCCTGTGCTCTGGGCTGGAGCAGGCGCTGCTCAAGCCGCCAACCCTGACGGCGCCCGACATTGGCCGAGTGGTATGGATCGAGCTGTCCGGCCAGGAAAACGCCACGCTCTCACCCGCCGCTGCGATTTCGTCGGCCGAATGGCAAGCAGCCGGCTGGGCGGTGCAAACGCAAGTGGTGCATGGGCCGGCATTCTGGCAAACCACCGAGATCGAAGACGCCCCCGCGCTGCTGGCCGCATCAGTCGAGGCCATCCAACAGGCCGGCTTCGCCAAGCTGCGGCGCGCCGTCGAGGGTCAACCCGGATGAACGCCGTCGACCCTTGCGCCGCTCAGGAGGAGGCCTTCTTTTTCGACTGCCAAGGTGAAGCCCTGCTCGGCGTGTTGCACCACGCTGCCTTCGATGCGCCTGACGCTGCGGCCACCACTGGTGTGGTGGTGATCGTGGGCGGCCCACAGTACCGCGCTGGCAGCCATCGGCAGTTTGTCCATCTGGCCCGCGCACTGGCAGCCGCGGGCCATCCGGTGCTGCGATTCGACGTGCGCGGCATGGGCGACAGCAGCGGGGACATGCGCAACTTCGAACAGATCGACGCTGACGTTTGTGCGGCGATCGACACTCTGTACGAACAAGCGCCCTATTTGGGACGGGTCGTCCTGTGGGGTCTCTGCGACGGCGCCTCCGCCGCCTTAATTTACTGCCAGGAGCGTCACGACCGCCGGGTTGCAGGCTTGTGCCTGGTCAACCCGTGGGTGCGCTCTGAACAAGCCCTGGCGCGAACCTACGTCAAGCACTACTACTTACAGCGCTTGAGCGAGCCCACCTTCTGGCGCAAGCTGCTTTCTGGCGGCGTGGCGTTGGCCGCCCTGACGGGTCTGGTGAAGAGCCTGCGTGCGGCACGGCAAACGGCGACGCCCCCGATGGCTTTGGCAGCCTTCCAGGCACGCATGGCGCAGGCCTGGAAGGATGCCTCGCGTCCGGTCCTGCTGTTGCTCAGTGAGCAGGACTACACCGCCAAGGAATTCCTGGAGGTCATCCGCTGCGATCCGGTCTGGTCGGGCGCACTCAGGCGACCGGCGTTGACCCAACACACGCTGGCCGGGGCCGACCACACATTCTCCAGTCCTGCGCAGCAACGACAGGTCGAAGCGCTGACTTGCGCCTGGCTTCAGGCACTTCCGCCGCTGTGCGCGCCGCGCGTCCTGGATTCAGTGTGAAACGCGTGCTGATGGTGGCCTATCACTTCCCGCCACTGGCGGGCAGCAGCGGCATTCAACGCACGCTGCGCTTTGTGCAACAACTGCCCAGCCTAGGCTGGCAGCCGCTGGTACTGACGGCCAGCCCGATCGCCTACGAGCGTACCGCGGCTGACCTGATAGCCGAAGTGCCTGCTGACACGGTAGTGCGCCGGGCATGGGCGCTGGACACCCGCCGGCACCTGGCCATCGGTGGGCGCTATGTCGCCGCCATGGCGAGACCTGACCGGTGGGTCAGTTGGCAGTTCGACGCCGTGCGAGTCGGCATGCAGATGATCCGGAAATACCGACCGGATGCCTTGTGGTCGACCTACCCTGTGGCCACTGCCCATGTCATCGGCGCACAACTGCAGCAGCGCAGCGGGCTGCCATGGATTGCCGACTTCCGCGATCCGATGGCACAGGACGGCTACCCAGAGGACCGCAAGACATGGCAATCTTTCCAGGCCATCGAGCAAACAGCTGCACGCCGCGCGAGCGCCTGCTGCTTCACGACGCCGGGCGCTGTGCGCACTTACCGCGCTCGCTACCCAGAAGCGGCCGAGCGCATGGTCATGCTAGAGAACGGTTATGACGAGAGCACGTTTTCAAGGGCCGAGAGCGCGCTGGGCCGAATCGACGCGCTGAGCCCCGGTGTGCTGACGCTGCTGCACAGCGGAATCGTCTACCCGTCCGAACGCGACCCGCGCCACCTGTTCGAGGCACTTGGCAGGCTGCGGGTAGACCGTCCCGAGCAAGCCAAACGCCTGCGTGTTCGATTTCGGGCGGCTGTGGCCGAGGCACTGCTGCATGACCTGGCGCGACGGCATGGCGTCGAGAGCATGGTCGAGATCCTGCCGCCCATCGGCTATGCGGAGGCGTTGGCCGAAATGCTGCGAGCCGATGGCCTGCTGGTGATGCAGGCCAGCAACTGCAATGAACAGGTGCCGGCCAAGGTCTACGAGTATCTGCGGGCCGGCCGGCCGATCCTTTGCCTGAGTGACCTCGCGGGTGACACTTGGACCGTGCTGCACCGTGCCGGCGTGGGCCAGATGGCGCAACTGGACGACGCCGTAGCCATCCAGGCATTGTTGGGCGACTTCGTCCAGGGTACGGGCAA
>JBBRPV010000184.1:0-3923 GCA_038227445.1 Burkholderiales bacterium
ACGGTCTTGATGGGCATCCTCGATCTCGATAGCAATGGCGCCATCGGCAGGATCGCCGCCGGCGATCACGCTCAGCGATGGCCTCGCCGTCCATCATCAAACTCGATCAGCGGTCCATCGAATTGGGTGATCGCACTCACCATCGCTATCGCTCCAGTACCTTGTTGAGGGGTTGATTATTTGTGGTTCCCCGCAGCTTGCGAAGGGGCACTTTCAGCCAATTGACTCACTCGTCACTCAGGTGAGCGTCAGTAATTTTGAGGATGTCCACCCATTTGAGGTAACGCCTTTGCACTCCAAGCGCGCGTCGCGTCGGCGGCACAGTGACGAACTCAAGGCGCTGATGGTCCGGATGCAGCGGGTGAAGCTGCTGCGCAGGGTGCCCGTCGCGCTAGACACGCAGAAGGTCACCCGGCCGATCGCCGCAGCGCGCAACGTCAAGCGGCGTCGTCGGTGGAACGTGATCTAGGCGGTGTCCCTTCGTGACGCCCAAAGCCTACGTCCGCCAGAAGGCCTCGACCGCCTTCATCCGCCGCCGCTTTTCAGTCGTGACATAGACCGTCGTGGTGGCGAGCGATGCATGTCCAAGGTTCTGCTGCGCGATCTCGATGGGCATCCCGCCGGCTATCGCATGGCTCGCATGCGAGTGCCGCATCCAGTGCGTGCTGGCCTTTGTGAATCGCTCCACACCCTTCGCGTCGCCCTGCCCTCGTAGTATGCGGGCGCAGTCGTCAAAGAAACGTTTGATCTGGTCGTAGAACGTGGTCGCCGCGATCCCTTGACGGGGGTCGATCGCCTCCCCCGTGCTCAGCCCCGGTGCGCGCTTCGCGGCATCACTGGCCTTGCCCAGCAGAAATGTCCCCTGATTCCCGATGTCCTCCGGGTCAGCATCGAGCCCGCGCGATACCAGGTACCTGGCCAGCTCGCTCACCACATCGACAGGCAGCGGCACTTCACGTTCCTTCTGCCCCTTGCCAATCACCCGCAGCAACCAACCTTCCATCGGCTCGTCGTCGGTCGCGTCAGCCGGGTACTCGACCCACTGCAGGTCATCGACCGTCGCGGCCACCACTTCCGACAGTCGCAGGCCGGTCGCGTAGAGCAGATGCAGCCCGAAGGTCAGCCGCTGGTTCGCCGAAGTTGCCAGCAGCATCTTCAGCTGCCCTTCGATGAACTGCCACTGCGCCAGGCTGAAGCTCCGCCCCGCGTTCACTTTCGGCCCCGAGGTCCGCGGCACGCCGACGGCCGACCACGGGTTGCCCATCAGGTAGTTCTGGTCCACCAGAAACCCGTACAGGTTCTTCAGGATCGTCACTGCATGCCGCTGCGCCGACGCCGACAACGGCCCCTCGAACGGCCGCCACAGCGGTGACCAACGCTCACGCCCGCGGTCGCCGCACCAACGACTGCGCGGCTGCGGGTCGGCCAGGAAATCCCGGTACTCGATGCAGTCCTCGTTGCTCATCGAGGACAGCGCCTTGCCCTTGTGCGTGATGGCCCAGAGCAGGAAGCGCTCGGCTTCCTTGCGGTAAGCGCGCTGGGTGTGCGACAGCGCCTGCAGCCAGTCCATGCCCTGCTCGACGCCGGTGTCTCGTTGGCGCCGGCGTGCCTTGAGGTGTGCCTTCTGCTCGGGGGTCAGTCCGTGCTTGGACCGCAGCCAGGCGAGGATGGCCTGGTAGTCGTTGGTAGCCTTCAGCAAACACTGCGCCTGCGGGCGCCGGTATAGGCCGCGCGTGCCATCGAACTCGGCCGGCACGATGAACTTCTCCAGCGGGCGGATGTCGGTCGCCGGTGCGACCACAGCCTGCAGCTCGTGCGCGTAGAGCTTGCTGCGCGGCATCCCGACATGGCGGCCGAGCTGCAGCGAGATGCTGTCCTGGTGCGTGTTTGCCAAGGTCTGGAGCCACTTAACGATGCGCAGGGCCTTGCCCTCCCCCATCGCCTTGATGCCGGCGTGCCACCGCCGGCCGACACCGTTGATGCGCTCGACCAGCTGCGCGAGCGTGAAGATGTCGGCGGCTTCGAGGTGGCCGGCCAGCGTCGGGTTCAGCCAGGCGGCTACGGAGTCGCCGGCCTTCGGCGACTGGGCGACCAGGCTTTCGAGCCAGCGCAGCGCTTCGAGCTGGCGCGCGATCAGCCCGGCGCGCCGACGCAGTCGCTGCGTCGCGCGGCCGTACTCTGCTTCATAGGCGGCGATCTGGTCGGCTTGGCGCTCGTCTTCGAGGCCATGCGCTTCGGCGAAGACTTCGAGGCTGGGCAGTTCGAGCGACGGGTCGGCGATGCGGGTCGCGTCGATGCGCACCAGGCGCGCCGTGCCGAACCGGTCCTCACGCTTCGCAGCGGCGGCGAACTCGTCGCGGATCCAGGCGATGGTGGCGCGCACGGTGCGCTGGTCGGTGGCCTCGCCTTCGACGCGGAAGTAGCGCTCCCAGCTTTCGCGGGGATCGAGGCCCTGCACCACCGAGCGCATGAAGGCGAAGTGGCCGACGTGCAGCTTGCGCTGCCGTACGGCACTGACCGGCGCAAGGCTGCGCGGCGGTGTTCGGGTGGAGATGCCGAACAGCGGCGCCGGAGCACCGGCGCCCTGCCCTGCCCGAGCAGCCTTCGGCCGCTTGTGGCTCGGACTGGCCAACGCCTTGTCGTCGCGCGCGTTCACTGCGCAAGCCGCGACAGCGCGGCAGCCAGGTTGATGCGGGCCTGCGCTTCGAGCAGCGCGACCGCGTGCTCGCCGTGGTACAGCCGCGTTTGATCGAGGAAGCTCTGCAGGACCTGCGCCCTCGCCTCTTGATACCGGAAGCCGGGCACCCACGCGTACTCCTTGCGAACGTCCTGGTCGTAGCGCTCGAAGCGTTCGGCTGGGCTGCCGAGGATGGACAGATCGATGTCGACGAGCAGCTGGGCGTCGGGGCCCGACCCCAGCGCGGCCGGCGCGTCGTGCTGCGTGGCCATCACCAGGTCGTGCACGCGCTGCGCGGTGTCGCTGTCGGCGCCGGCGCGCACGAGCGACCGGGCCGCCCACGCGGCGCTGTTCAGCTCGTTGCTTCCCGCCACCGAGGCCTGCGGGTCGTAGATCGCATCGTGGAACCACAACGCGATCGCGACCTCGCCCGCGCGCGGGCAGTGTCCGCGCCAGCGCATCCACAGCGCCAGGCACTCCCGCAGGTGCTGCTGGTCGTGATAGTGCCGCTGGGGTTCGGACCACGCCGACATCAGTTCGGCCTGCAGACCGACCGGTGCTGGCCGGCCAAGCGACGACCAGGCCGCGGCCCACGTCGCGCCGAGCGCGGCGTCGTCGAGCGGGGCCGGGTAAGTGTCAGTCACCGAGGTGGCCGGCGGTCAGTGCGCCTCGGGCCACTTCAGGCCCCATTGCTCAATCACCGCCCTCACCCGCCGGTCGCCATCCGGCACCAGGCTGTGCAGGTCGGACTGGCCCCATCGCAGCGCGTCGATACAAAGCAGCATGTCGTCGCTGATCGCTTCGTCGACCGCGCGCAACTCGAACAGATCGAGAGGGAAGGCCTCGCCGTTGTAGGTCGCGGCGATGAAGAGCGCGACGCGCTGGACCTGTCCGGAGTCGCGGGTTTCGGCGATCTGCAGCAGCCGCTGGAAGGCGTGGCCGCCCTTCGCGGTGGCCTCGCCTTTGCGCAGAACCATGCGCTGCATGTCGTCGTCGATGTCGAGGGGGCCGGCCATGGCGGTTCTCCTTACGGATCAAGCACTTGGCCGATTGTCTCCTGGCAGGGGCTGATTTGCCATCCGTTTTTGAGCATGGTGATAAGATAACTTATCATGTAGCTGAGCGGGATGCCATGCCACTCCGAAACTGAAACCGATCGACTGGCGCCCCTGTCGATCGGCAGCGGTTTGACTCCCCGGTAGCCCTAAGCCTGCTGGCGATCCGCCGCTACCGTGAACATAACCAG
>JBBRPV010000185.1:0-3765 GCA_038227445.1 Burkholderiales bacterium
GCTCGGCCGTCGCACCCACGACCAAGTGATCGGACGCAGCCACTGGGACATCTGGCCAGAAACCGTGGGCAGCGCCATCGATAAGTTCTACCGAATGGTGATGGAAACGAGGGTCGCGGGCGCCATTGAGTACCTCCATGCCTTTGCCAGTGACCTGCACACCTGGTTTGAAGTTCGCGCCTATCCGACCCAAGGGGGCGGCCTGGCCATTCTCTACCGCGACATCGACGAGCGCAGGCAGAGCCAAGAAAGGCTGCGTGCCTCGGACCGCCGCAAGGATGAATTCCTCGCCATGCTGGCCCACGAGTTGCGCAACCCGCTGGCACCCATCAGCGCGGCCGCGCACCTGCTCATGGTCGGCAAGATGGACGAGGCCCGCGTTCGTCAGACCAGCGAGATCATCGGCCGTCAGGTCCAGCACCTGACCAGCCTGGTAGATGACCTGCTGGACGTTTCGCGCGTCAGCCGGGGCCAGATCGAGCTGGAAAAGTTACCGCTGGACATGCGCCGGGTCGTTGCCGATGCCGTTGAACAGGTCAACCCGCTGATGCTGCGTCGGGGTCACCATCTGGCGCTGCAACTTGGGCCGGGGACGGCGCGGGTGCTGGGCGACGCCAAGCGTCTGGTTCAGGTGGTTGCCAACCTGCTGAGCAACGCCACCAAGTTCACGCCCGAAGGGGGCAACATTCGGCTGGCGATAAAAGTGGAGCAGCAGCAGGTCGTGATGACCGTCGCGGACGATGGCGTCGGCCTCGCGGCGGACCTGATCCCGCACATCTTCGAGCTGTTCATTCAAGCCGAGCGCAGCGCCGACCGCGCTGCTGGCGGCCTGGGCCTGGGCCTTGCGCTGGTCAAGAGGCTGGTGGAGCTGCATGGCGGCAAAGCCAGTTGCGTCAGCCCCGGGCCGGGATGCGGCAGCGTCTTTACCGTCACGTTGCCTTTGCTTGCCGGCGACGAGGAGTCATCGCTTGCCGTGCCGGCCATTGGCCAGCCCGTGGATGTTCTCAGGCCGCTGCTGATCATGATCGTCGACGACAACGTCGATGCGGCGTTCACGCTGTCAGTGTTGCTTGAGGAGATGGGCCACCGGGTCATCGTCGAGCACGGCTCGCGCGCGGCGCTTGAGCGTGCGCGCACAGAGCGGCCGGACGTCTGCCTGCTGGACATCGGCCTGCCCGAGATCGACGGCAACCAGCTGGCGCAGCAGCTTCGCGCACAGAGCGAAACCGCTGGCGCGACCCTGATCGCGGTGACCGGCTATGGCCAGGAGCGGGACCGAAGCAGGTCGCTGGCGGCCGGTTTCGACGAGCACATGGTCAAGCCGCTGGGCATTGATCGGCTGAAAGCCCTGCTGGCGGCGGTTGTTCAGCGCTGACCCCCCGGCAGCAGCAGTCTGCCGGCCGCAAGGTCGCGCAAGCGATACTCGTCTTCGGTCGCCGAGCATCCTGAAGGTAGGGGTAAGCCCGCCGACCCAGCGTTCCGTGAAGAGCACACTGCTGTTCCGGTCAAGGTTCCGGCAACAGCTCGCCATGTACCCAACGTTTTATCGCCCGCGCGGCTCGTCGCCCCGCGGCCTCAATCCGACGAGGCATTGCGCGTCGGAGCCCACGGCTGGCGCCATCGCATTCTTGGCGTCGCCAACGTCTGGTCTTGAGTCTTGAAATGAACGTCGACTTCGTGGTCAGCGAGGTACTCGCTCGCTCCTTCCTGGAGCAACATCCCCATGCCGTTCTGGTCATTGACCCAGGCGGCAAGGTCGTACACGCGAACGCAGCCGCCGGGTGGTTGGCGCTGGATGGCAGGTTTCCTGATTTTCCAGACATGACCGGCCTTCCGTGGCCATCACATGCAGATTCAGGAAACTTCCATACGAACTGGAGTCGCCGCCTGCATGCCCGCGCGGCGGACGGTTCATCGCGCTTCGTCGATGCCAATTTCTTCCCTGCATTGACAGCAGCAGGTGAGTCTCCCCTGTTCTACCTCGACCTCCGCGATGTCACGGCATCGGTGCAGTTTGCGCAGGCGTTTCAGGCGGCCGAGAGTCGGTCCCGAGTCAACAGCGACTCGGCGCCTGTCTTGACCTGGATGGCCGAGCCGGGCAAGTCGCGAGACTGGTTCAACAAACCTTGGCTGAAATTTCGCGGCCGCAGCCTCTTGAGCGAACTCGACGACGGCTGGACCGAAGGAATTCACCCCGAAGACCGTGAGCGCCGTGAATCCATCTTTTTGAACAGCTCTGCGCATCGTGAACCCTTCACGATGGATTACCGACTCCGCCGTCATGACGGCGTCTATCGCTGGCTCCTCGATACGGCCATTCCGCGCTTCGGCGTCAACGACACGTTTCTCGGCTACATCGGAAGCTGCGTAGACATCACGGAGCGCAAGGACCTCGAAAATCAACTCGCTGAGCACACCCGCACTCTGCGTCTGACCGACAGACGCCGTGAGGATTTTCTTGCCAAGCTTTCGCATGAGCTGCGAAACCCGTTGGCCCCCATCGCCGATGCTGCTGCGATCCTGAAGATGATTGAAGGCGCTGATCCGAGGCTGCTGCCGGTGAGGCAGATCATCGAACGGCAGGTGGAGCACCTGCGTCGCATCGTGAACGACCTCGTCGATGTGAGCCGGATCACGCGCGGCAAGGTGCTGCTCCAACGCGAGATCTTCGACATCGACGCGTTGATCGACTCGGCGGTTGACCTGGCGAGACCGCAAACACAGAGTCGGCGCCAGTTTCTGCGCCTGGAGCGTTCGGCTTCAGTCTTGCAATGCGACGGCGACCTGCAGCGCCTGTCGCAAGCGCTCGCGGCATTGTTGGAGAACGCGGCCACCTTCTCGCCGGAAGGAAGCACGATCACGATCTCGGTCCATGCCGCGAACGCTGTCGTCGCCATTGCCGTCCAGGACACTGGGTGCGGTGTCGCGCCGGAGCTGCTGCCCCACGTTTTTGATCTCTTTGTTCAGGGGGAGCAAGGCCTCGCCCGAGAGATAGGGGGTCTTGGTGTCGGCCTCACGATTGCCAAACGCATGGCGGAATTGCACGGCGGCATGGTGGACTTGGCAAGCAATAGCGCGGGAGAGGGCACCGTCGCCACATTGCGGCTGCCGCTGAGCAAGGCTGCGAGCGCTCATCCGTTCGATCCAGTTGATCTGACCACTGTCGCTGCCCTTCGGGTGCTCGTCATAGAAGACAAGGGTGACGCGCGCGAGAGCCTGCGCACCCGGTTGGAAATGAGCGGAAACGAAGTCGTGGTCGCGGCCGATGCCGTCGAAGCTTTGAGAATCACGGAGTGGTTTGTGCCAGAGCTTGTGATATGCGACCTCGGGCTGCCCGGTGTTGACGGCTACGCCTTGATGGGCGCGCTGCGCGACAAGTTTGTGGGGACCCCGTTTCACGCTGTCGCCCTGACGGGCTACGGCCGCACCGACGACCGCGATCTAGCGATTGAATCGGGCTTCGACTCGTTTCAGGTGAAGCCCATTCAAGCCGCCTCCCCTCGCGCCAGCTCTTTGGACTTGAAGCGGGCTTGACGATCCGGTCGGATCAAGTGGCGTGCAGTCGAGGGGTTCAAAAGGAGCCCCTCCCGTGAAACACTTTAACAATCGCACACGTAGCGCCCTTTGACCTTGCCCCCGAAAAACGTACCCCTTGCTGAGGTGATTCAATGCAAGCAAGGAGAACGGCAATGAAGAAAGCAGTGCGGGCGCGCTACACGTTGGAGTTTAGGCAGGAAGCGGTGCGGCTGGTCGAGGGTGGGCAGA
>JBBRPV010000186.1:0-3748 GCA_038227445.1 Burkholderiales bacterium
GCGCTTCAGCAGCGAAGGTCGCCAGATGATCATGGTGTTGGGCCCGAAGAAGCGTTCATAAGTTTGAGAGAGTTCAATGCCTCGATCTGGTCATCGGGGTGTTGTCAGAAGCGACTGCAGGCCTACAAGACGGCAAGAGCTTTGCCGGCGCCTGCAGGAGCAATCAAAAAGGAGCATCACATGCCCAAAATGAAGACCAAGAAAAGCGCAGCCAAGCGGTTTCGCGTTCGTCCAGGCGGCACCGTCAAGCGGGGCCAGGCGTTCAAGCGCCACATCCTGACCAAGAAGACCACGAAGAACAAGCGCCACCTGCGTGGTGCCGTCAACGTGCACGAGACCAACATGGGGCACATGAAGCAAATGCTGCCCTTCGCTGGCCTTTAACCCTTCGTCAGGAGAAATCACATGCCTCGCGTCAAACGTGGTGTAACAGCCCGCGCTCGTCACAAGAAAGTTCTCGCACTCGCCAAGGGTTACCGTGGCCGCCGCAAGAACGTATTTCGCATCGCCAAGCAAGCCGTCATGCGTGCTGGGCAATACGCATACCGAGACCGCCGGACCAAAAAGCGCGTATTCCGTCACCTGTGGATCGCCCGGATCAATGCCGGCAGCCGCAGCCACGGCGTCACCTACAGCAAGTTCATGGCCGGCTTGAAAAAGCTGTCGATCGAGATCGACCGCAAGGTTCTCTCCGACATGGCCATCCACGATCCGGCAGCGTTTGCCAGCATCGTCGAGAAGGTAAAGGCCCAGCTCGCTTGAATGTCGTGAATTCGCAGTGCGTTCAAGTGCACTGCAGCACACGGCAAGCCCGGCCGGCGGTAACGCAGGCTGGGTGAGCTTCCTAAGGCCGGCCATGCGTTCGGCCTTTTTTGTCTTTGCAGCAGACCGATGAACGACCTAGCCCCATTGGTGCAAGACGCCCACACCGACTTTGCGCAGGCCGGCACGCCCGCCGACCTCGAGAACGCGAAGGCACGCTACCTCGGCAAGTCCGGCCGCATCACCGAGCAACTCAAGGCGCTGGCCGCTTTGCCGCCCGACGAGAAGAGGGCACGTGGCGCACGGATCAATGCGGCCAAGCAACAGGTCGAAGCGGCCTTGAACGCCCGGCGCGAGGCGCTTGCGCAGGCCGAACTGCAGGCACAGCTGAAGGGCCAGTCGCTCGACGTGAGCCTGCCCGGCCGCCGGCGCGGCATGGGCAGCCTGCACCCGACCTCGCGTGCCCGTGAACGCATCGAAGCGATCTTCGGATCGATGGGTTTCGAGGTCGCCGATGGGCCTGAGATCGAGACCGACTGGTACAGCTTCACCGCATTGAACAACCCGGAGAATCACCCGGCCCGTTCGATGCAGGACACCTTCTACGTTGACGTGAAAGACGCGAACGGCGCCTGGCTCAACCTGCGCCCGCATACCTCGCCGATGCAGATTCGACATGCACAGGCGCACGCGAGGAAGTATGCCGGCCAGGCGACGATGCCCGACATCCGCGTCATTGCGCCGGGCCGCACCTACCGCGTCGACAGCGATGCCACGCACTCGCCGATGTTCCATCAGGTCGAGGGCCTGTGGGTGGGCGAGAACGTGAGCTTCAAGGACCTGAAGTTCATGTACCTCGACTTCATCCGTGCCTTCTTCGAGACCCGCGATGTAAAGCTTCGCTTCCGGCCGAGCTATTTCCCGTTCACCGAGCCCAGCGCCGAGATCGACATCATGTTCGAAGCCGGCCCGCTGCAGGGCAAGTGGCTGGAAGTGTCCGGTTCGGGCCAGGTGCACCCGCAGGTCATCCGCAACATGGGGCTCGACCCCGAACGCTACATCGGCTTTGCCTTCGGCTCCGGCATCGACCGGCTCGCCATGCTGCGCTATGGCATCAGCGACCTGCGCCCGCTGTTCGAAGGTGACCTGCGGCTGCTGTCGCAGTTCAGTTGAATTTCGACGACGCTCCAGACCCCTCTACATCCTCCACCGAGCCGAAGAGATGCAATTTCCAGAGTCATGGTTGCGCGAGTTCTGCAACCCGCCGATCAGCACCGATGCCTTGATCGACCTGCTGACGATGTCCGGCATGGAGGTCGAAGAGGCGCGGCCGGCGGCGCCGCCGTTCACCCACGTGGTGGTGGCCGAGGTGTTGTCGGTCGAGCGCCATCCCAACGCCGATCGCCTCAACGTCTGCCAGGTGGATGCCGGTACCGGCAACCTGCTGGCGATCGTGTGTGGCGCGCCGAACGTTTGCGCCGGCATCAAGGTGCCCTGCGCGCTGGTGGGGGCCGAGCTGCCACCCGCTGACGGAGGTGACGGCAAACCGTTTCAGATCAAGCTGGGCAAGTTGCGCGGCGTCGAGAGCCAGGGCATGCTGTGTTCGGCCCGTGAGCTGAAGCTGTCGGAAGACCACGGCGGCTTGTTGATCCTGGGCGACGGCGCGGTTGTCGGGCAAGACATTCGCACCCATCTTCAACTCGACGACACGCTGCTGACCTTGAAGCTCACGCCCAACCTGGCGCACTGCCTGAGCGTCTACGGCGTTGCCCGTGAGGTTTCGGCATTGACCGGCGCACCGCTGCAGCAACCGGTGTTCCCGCCGGTGCCGGTGACCTGCGCCGATGTGTTGCCGGTCGCGGTTGCAGCGCCCGATCTGTGCGGGCGTTTTTCGGGCCGCATCGTGCGCAACGTGAACCCGAAAGCAGCCACGCCCGCCTGGATGGTCGACCGGCTCGCGCGCTGTGGCCAGCGTTCGGTGACGGCGCTGGTCGACATCTCGAACTATGTGATGTTCGAGTACGGACGGCCTTCGCACATCTTCGACCTCGACAAGATCCATGGCGGGCTGGTGGTGCGTTGGGGCCGTGCGGGCGAGACGCTCAAGCTGCTCAACGGCAACACCGTCGAGGTCGATTCGAAGGTCGGCGTGATCGCTGACCATCAGGCGGTCGAATCGCTGGCCGGCATCATGGGGGGTGACGCGACGGCGGTGTCGGATGCCACCCGCAATGTGTATGTCGAGGCGGCCTTCTGGTGGCCCGAGGCGGTGGCAGGGCGCTCGCGGCGCTTCAACTTCACGACCGACGCTGGTCACCGGTTCGAGCGTGGCGTCGACCCGGCGTTGACCGTCGAGCACATCGAGCGCATCACCCAGCTCATCGTCGACATCTGCGGTGGCGCGGACACGGCTTGCGGCCCCATCGACGACCAGGCCTTGAGATTGCCGCAGCGCGCGCCGGTGATGTTGCGCGTGGAGCGCGCCGCCAACGTCATCGGCATGGCGGTCACGCAAGCCCAGTGCGAAGGCGTGATGCAGCGCTTGGGCTTGCAGTTCACGAGCGAGCCCGGCCGCTTGACGGTCACGCCGCCAAGCTGGCGTTTCGATCTGCTGATCGAAGAAGACCTGATCGAGGAGGTGATTCGCGTTCTCGGCTTTCACCTGTTGCCTGACACGCCGCCTCAGGCTGCCTTGACTGCACATGTGCGCAGCGAGACCCTGCGCAGTGATGACGCGTTGCGGCACACGCTGGCCATGCTCGGCTACCACGAAACCATCAACTTCAGCTTCGTCGAAGAGCGATGGGAGCGGGAACTGGCGGGCAACGCCGACCCGATCCGCCTCGTCAACCCGATGGCCAGCCAACTGGCGGTGATGCGCTCCAGCCTCATCGGCGGCCTGGTGGCCGTGATGCGCTTCAACCTGGCTCGCAAGACCTCGCGCGTGCGGGCGTTCGAGCTGGGCCGCGTCTTCATGCGTGATGCC
>JBBRPV010000187.1:0-3713 GCA_038227445.1 Burkholderiales bacterium
CTCGATGGAAGGGTTAGCGAAGTAATCGGCCCGTTGCCGCAAATCGCGCCTCAGAAACTCTGCGCCTCCGCGTTGTGGCAAGGTGTATGCGGCGCCGCGGAAGACCGATGTAGCAGTGGTGCGTACTGCCCGCGGGTTAGCGTGGTCCTGGGTTGCGTCATCGACATTGGTGAATCGGCCTGGCGGTTTGCAGCCGTCGGGTCGATATCCCGTTTGAGAGAGTGAGCAAGACGACGTACCCGATGCGGCGCCACATTCCACTTTCGAATGATGGAGCAAGCCATGGCCCAACGCAATCTCAGTCTCAAACTCAAGCCCCGCAAGTCCCGAGCGGCGGCGCTGACGATCACCCACCCCAACGCCGCCGGCATCGACATCGGCAGCGCCTCGCACTTCGCAGCCGTGCCGCCCGACCGGAACGACGAGCCGGTGCGCGAGTTCGCCAGCTTCACGGCCGACCTCAACGCCCTGGCCGACTGGCTCCAGGCCTGCGGCGTCGACACCGTCGCGATGGAGTCCACCGGCGTGTACTGGATCCCGCTGT
The DNA here is from genome assembly GCA_038227445.1 of Burkholderiales bacterium. Taxonomy (GTDB): domain Bacteria; phylum Pseudomonadota; class Gammaproteobacteria; order Burkholderiales; family Burkholderiaceae_C; genus LMDS01. Next base: position 545 of record JBBRPV010000187.1, read on the forward strand.
TCGAGCTGCTCGAATCGCGCGGCTTCACCGTGCTGCTGGTCAATGCGCGCCATGTGAAGAACGTCTCGGGTCGCAAGTCCGACGTGCTGGACTGCCAGTGGCTGCAGCAGCTCATGACCTACGGGCTGCTCAGCGGCGCATTCCGTCCGGCCGAGCAGGTGTGCGTGCTGCGCGCGCTGTGGCGCCAGCGCGGCATGCTGCTGCGCAGCCAGGGGCGGCATGTGCAGCACATGCAAAAGGCTCTGACGCAGATGAACCTCCAGCTCACCAATGTGCTGGCCGACATCGTCGGCGAGTCGGGTCAGAAGATCCTGCGCGCCATCGTCGCCGGCGAGCGCGATGGACAGCTGCTGGGGGCGATGAAGAACGTGCGCGTGCACGCCAGCGTCGAGGAGATCGCCAAGAGCCTGCAGGGCAACTGGCGCGCCGAACACCTCTTTGCGCTCAAGCAGGCGCTGAGCGCGTTCGACTTCGTGGGCACGCAACTGGCCGAGTGCGACGCCGAGATCGAGCGACAGTTGCAGACGCTCAAGGTTCACGAGGGCGAGCCCGCCAAGGGCAAGAAGCGTGGCCGTGCCCGCAACGCCCCGAAGTTCGATCTGCGCACGCAGCTGTTCCAGATGTGCGGCGTGGACTTGACGCGCATCGATGGCGTGGACGTGACCACCGCACTGGCCGTCGTGTCGGAGGTCGGCGCCGACATGGCCAAGTTCCCCACGGTCAAGCACTTCACCTCGTGGTTGGGCTTGTGCCCGGGAACGAAGATCACCGGCGGCAAGGTGATGAGCGGCAAGACCAAGCGTGTGGTCAACCGCGCCGCTCAGGCGCTGCGCCTGGCCGCCGCGGCGCTGCGCAGCAGCAAGTCGGCACTCGGCGCGTACTACCGCCGGCTGTGCTCACGCATGGACAAGCCAAAGGCCGTGACCGCCGCCGCGCACAAGCTGGCGCGGCTGATCTACCTGATGTTGACAAAAGGCCAGGAGTACACCGATCAGGGGCAGGACTACTACGAGGAGCGCTATCGCGAGCGCGTGCTGCGAGCCCTGTCGCAGCGTGCGGCCAAACTGGGTATGCAAATGGTGCCGATCGAACAGCCGGCTTGAAAAAGCGATTGCCAATCAATCACTTCGAAGGAGTTTCTTGAGAGGCCACACGCCGCTTGACCGCGCTAGCCTTCTACAGACGAGACTTCTTCCGTGGCAAACCCACCTGGCAGAACGACCTCGAGCATCTCAATGTCTTCGCTGTGACCCAACTCGCGGTGACGAATGCTTGGCGGCTGATGCACACACGAGCCCGCTTCCAGCCGCACGACGCCTTGGCCTTCATATTCGAACTCGATCCAGCCTTTCAGGATGTAGATGAGTTGGAACTCGGTTCGATGAAGGTGAGGCTCGCTAGAGAACGCCGTGCCGGCTGCGGCCCGAATGACGTGGGCGTCAACTCGCCCGTTGGTCGCCCTCTTGATACCGAGATCGCGATACTCATAGAACGAGCGAAGGCCTCGCTCGAACGTTGCGTCCTTGACGTGTGCCGCGACGAAGCCTTGGGTGCTCACTGGTATTCCTTTCGATCGCTGGACAGTCGGCGATTGTGGGTCGTGGGGCCTAACGTTTGACATGAGCGGCGGGCCAAAGGGCGCGAAGCGGCCTTTGGAACGTCGGGTGTTCCGGGAGAAAAAAGGGCGTTTGAAAAGCCTATCCCCGGACAACTACCTCGTGCCCGTGCTCGTGGTGCCCGCCGACAAGGCCTTGATCGCGAGCCTCGCCGAGAACTGCTTCCATGTCCCGATGCAACCCGCCGACGAATTCAGCGTCTTCGCCAAGCTGATCGCCGAGGGCAAGTCGGTCGAGGACGTGGCGGCGGCCTTCGGCGTCACGCCGCTGGTAGTCAAACGCCGCATGAGGTTGTCCACTGTCGCCCCGAAGTTGATGGCGCTGTTCCGCGACGAGAAGATCAGCCTGGACTGCTTGATGGTGCTGGCCTCCGTCGACGACCACGAGCGGCAGGAACAGACCTGGGCCAACCTGCCTTCTTGGAACCGCAGCCCGGACTGCCTGCGCCAGATGCTGACGCAAGGCGAGATTGACTCCAGCAAGGACAGCGTGGTCCGTTTCGTCACGCTCAAGGCCTATGAGAAGGCCGGTGGCACGCTGCGGCGCGACCTGTTCAGCGACAACGACAAGACCGCCTACCTGCTCGACGCACCGCTGCTGGAGCGGCTGGCCATCGACAAGCTCCAGAAGACCGCCAAGCAGATCGCGGTGGAAGGATGGAAGTGGATCGAAATGCGTGCCCGGTACAAATTCGAGGATTTCTCGAAGTACGGCGAGTTGCGCAAGGCGCGCCGCACACCCGACGCGCAGGAAGCCACCGCCATCGCCGAACTCGAAGCGCAGATCACCACGCGGCACGAGCGGATGGAAGCGCTGGCGGATCAGGAGAACGATGACGCTGGCGAAGACGAGGAATTCCTCAAGCTCGAAGCCGAGGCGGAAGCCTTGCAGGCGCAGGTGACCGTCCTGGAAGACGCTCTGAGTGTGTGGCCTACCGAGTTGGTGGCCCAGGCCGGATGTGTGGTGTTCGTGGGCAACGCCGGCACCGCTGAAATCAAGCGCGGTCTGATCCGACCCGAGGATCGCAACGGCGTCGTCGATGCGGCTCGGGAGGCCGTGAAGGGCAGCCCGCACCACGGCACCCACAGTGCCCTGGTCTCGCTGCCCGCGGCGAACACCCGCCCGGTGCATTCGGAGAAGTTGATGCGGCGCCTCACTGCGCATCGGGTGGCGGCCATCCAGGCCGAACTCGTGTTTCGGCCCGACGTGGCGCTCGCGGTCATCACCGCGCAACTGGCGATCAAGCTCATCAAGGACGGCTTCCGCTGCTTCCGGGGCAGCGACGACGCCTTGAACGTCAGCGCCACCGACACGCACGATGGCTTGCGTGGCGAAGCCGAAGACATGGCGGAGAGCCCAGCGTGGAAGCAGTTCGACTGCGAACGGCAGGCCTGGGTCCAGCGCCTGCCACGAACCTCCGAGGCAGTGCTGCCCTGGCTGCTGCAGCAGGAGCAGGCGACCGTGATGCAGTTGCTGACCTTGCTGGTCGCCTCCAGCGTGACCGGTGTGTCGGGTGTCGAGCGCGAAAAGCAGAGCACCGATGCACTCGCCAC
>JBBRPV010000188.1:0-3659 GCA_038227445.1 Burkholderiales bacterium
CGTAGTCGTGGCCGCCGGTGTCGGGCGCGCCCGCCTGGCTCAAACTGACTTCGGTTGCGGACAGGGTGGAAACACCGCCCGAGCCTACAGAGTTGGCGGTAAAGCCGCCCTGAGCGCTCCCGGCGCTGCCCTCCAAGGTCGAGCTCGGCAGGCTCTTCAGCGCGTCATAAGTCGCATGCTCGCGGTCGGTCACAACCCCATCAGATTTCGCTTGCTCCAGATAACGCTCAGGGATCACGCTTGGATCAGTGTTGCCTCCATTTGGGTGATCCCTGAGTTGTTGATCCCTGAAGGCTTTGGCAGCCGCAATCGCGGCAGCAGCCTCGGCAGCGGCAGCGGCAGCAGCCTCGGCAGCGGCAGCGGCAGCGGCAGCGGCAGCAATCCTGGCGGCGATGTCGGCAGAATTGGTGTGATAGGACGCAATCATGAATTTCGCCTTCGGAAGGTGCAAGTCGCGCTGGGGGGCGTGGAACGCCTTTTGCCTCCCCGGGCGGACACCACAGATCATCGCGATCAACTGTTTCAGTGGCGTGACCAATCCAGTGTTTGCAGCCGCTTGATGGCGGTTGACGACCATTCGAGGGGAAGGCGCCGTCGGCGCGTACGGCACATCGACGACAAAAACCATGCGCGCGAGCTGGGTGCGTCACGGCGCTTGCAGCGGCATTTATGCAGCAAGCGGCTACCTAATCGTTGCTTCCGAGTGGGTCGCAACGAAGGAGTCGCATTCGGGGTAAAGGGTGACCGGGCGGACGGGCAACCAGTGGCATGTGCGGTCCGACCGGCGCGCGGGGTTGGGCTCACTGGCCCGGAGGTGCAGCGCGTTTTCGAGCCGCGAGGATGGGGTGGTCCTCGCCGCGATGTCGCTGACCAGCGGGCGACGTATCGGATGCTGCCGTGACGGGCATAAGTTCCAGACTAGGCGGCAAGCCCAGGGCGAAGTTGTCGGCTGGCTACTCCGGTACGACGGCACCGCCGAATTCGATGGCCGCCCACTTCAGTCTCATGATGTTCGACAAAGGCTGGCTCGCCAAGCAACGGGGCGGAGGCAAGTCCATGCGTGGCTCGGCAGTGGAGTACGGATTCCAGGGGCGGGTCTTGCCTGGAATGAGTGCACTCGCCGCCTCATCCCACACCACGACCGATCAACCTGGGCACCCCTCGCCTGGATCTTGTTGGCTGAATCGCCTACCCGCGCTACCAGACTGGCAGGATGGATGATTTCGTTTACGCGCCCTCAGGGCGGGTAGGCGCCGAGTAGCGCGCGCGCGCGCAGCAGTTCGCCGCCGCTAAAGGCGCGAGTCAGTTCCGCCTCTTGCGCCTGTACGCGTTGCAGCGCCGAAAGTTGTGGGTCGGCGGCGATCGCCTCGCGCCGCGCGCGGGCCAACGACAGCTGGGCCTGCCAGGTCGCCCAATCGGCCTCTTCGCTCCGCAAACGTGCAGCAGCTTCTGCGCCGAAAGTCGCTACGCGCTCGGCGTCGCGGCGGCGCCCCGCGTCTGGCGACAGTGGCGTGACGGGTGGCGCGAGCAGTGCCATCGCGTCGGCACCTTCCGGCGCGGTGCGGCTCGGCGCCGCATCGTTTGAGCTGCTCGGCGCGGCCCGGCCCGCGCTGCGCCGGGCCAGAAAGGCCTCATTCTCGGCACCGTCGTCGGCGAAGAAGGCATACGCCCAGGCCGGACCGAGCGCGGCGTTGCGTTGTGCGGTGAGTTCGGCCATCGCTCGGCGCAGGCTCGCGTCGTCGGCGGTATCGACGTGCTCAACCGGTGCCGTCTGAAGCAAGGCGAGGTAGCGGTCCCACACCGCCAGCACCTGCGTTTTGCCCGCCGCGCCGTGCTGCGCGCTCACCTGGGCCGATATCCATTCCCGAAGTTGCGCCGGCTGTGCTTCGCCGAGTGTCGTCAACAGGTAGTCGAAGCGGCGCCGCAATGACACCGAAGGCAGCAGCACCTCGCCGCTCCAACGGCCCCAGTCGCCGTCGGGCTCTGTGCCGGCAAGGGAGCCTTGCTGTAGCACCATGGCGACGTGCTGGGCGGCGTCGCTCGCGGCCGGCACCGGTGCGGTGCTGCCTGAGGCATGGGCGAGCTGCGGGCTCGCCCCGGCTTTTGGCGAAACCACCGCGGGCGCCCGAAGCACGCCGGCGGCGTCACCGGCCGAGTCAACGCCAGCCCAGCGCCACCCGAGCACGGCCAGCACAACCAGCCCGCCCAGGAGCCAGCGACCGCGCACCGCGCTCAAAGGCCGCTGACCTTCAGCCGGTTAACCTGGCTGCGATAGAACGCGACCGGATCTTGCGAAAACAGGCCGCGCAGCCCAAACACCTGGTTCACTTCGTCAAGGTGGTTCCAGCTGTAGTTGTCCTTGATGACCGTGCCCCAGCGGCTCGAGCAGCGGCCCACCACGCCGTCGTTCGCCTCGAAGCCGAAGGTGAGTGCGCCGAAGCCGAGCACCGGGTCGCTGAGGTCAAAAACGTTGGTCAGTACGGACGTGCCGCCTGCCGACCAGTACCTCACGCCGTTCACTTGCGCCGCGCCGCTCCCGCACGGCGCGGTGGGGGCACCCTGCGGAAAGCGGCGGTTGAAGTCGCGCGCACCGTTCGTGTTCAACGATTGCAGCGCTTCGAGGGCGTCCTGCGGCAAGGTCTTCGCACCCGAGAGGGTCGAGACCACCGAGGCAATTCCGTTGACGAACGAGACCAGCGACGACCCAAGCACCGGCACGTTCTTCGCATACCCGAGCGCGTCGGCGGCCTTGCTGCCGGCGTGCGGCGTGCCGACCGTCGTGACCGAAGCCACAAGCTCGGGTGCCACCGCGGCAACGTAACGGGCCGTTGTGCCGCCCTGGCTGTGGCCGATCAGGTTGAACTTCGTGTAACCGTAAACGGCCTTCAGCTGACGCAGTGTCTGCAGCAGCTGTTCGCCGCGCAGTTCGTTGGAGTTGACCGCTGAGACCGAGGGTGCGTAGACGGTCGCGCCGCCATCTCTCAGCGCCTTCGGGATGGCGTAGAAATAGTCGCGGGCGGCCACCTTGTCGAAACCCAGCAGGCCGTGCACCAGCACCACCGGGTAGCGCGCTTGGGTGTACGTGTCGGCTGCCGCGCAGGGGGCGGCCGAAGCCAGGCCGACCAGCACGGCGAGCGCGGCTCGGCAAGCAGTGAATCGGCGTGCCGCGAGGTTGGCGGCGCCTGCGGTCGACGGGTGAGGGCGAGGTTGCATGGATGGTCTCCGCTAGTGAGCTTGACGGTTGCACCGCGCATATCTCGCCCCAGCGTGAGTTGGGAGTTGGCACGAACGGTCGTGCTATTTTGGTGACCTGTGCTGCGCCATGGAATCAGGGTTTTCAGCCTTCGTAGCAACCCTCAATCGCAAAACGCGCGCGTTACCGAGCGGGGCGCGCAAGCGATTGCGCCCACTGCTGACCGTGGCATTTTCGATGTGGCACATGGCAATCCGAAGACGCCGCGGCCACCAACGGAACATTGAAGAACCCGCCCGCCCAGGAAACGCCCTGCTCCCGCTGTGGGCGCCGGCGCGAACATGCTGAGTTTTGGCCGGTTTCAAATGCGTAGGGGTTTGCAAGGGTTTTGCGTGAGGCAAACGCTGGCGGTCTGTACACCTGCAGGGTTCAAACCTCTGAGTGGGCCTGGCCGAGGTAGCTCTTA
>JBBRPV010000189.1:0-3574 GCA_038227445.1 Burkholderiales bacterium
CTGAGAACCCAGCTGGCCACGACCCAGCACGCCACGCAGTTGAACCTGGGCCACCTGATTCATCAGGCTGACAACCACCGGGGGAGTTTTAGGGGGCTGGGCTTTGAGCTGCGCACTGACGCCTACGGCAGCTTCAGGGCCCTATGCCCGAGGCGCCCTTGGCATTTGCGCTCATGCTCAAACATGTGCCCGGCCCATTCGGCGTGGCGCTCCCCGCAACCGAGTGGCAAATCGTTGTCGCTGGAGACGAGGCGGTCGCATTGTCCGCGGCCATGACCGGCACTCGCACTGTGCTGCAAGGCCGCAGTAGCGACACCGGATCGCTGGTGCTGACCGGCGCCGAGCAAAAACAGCTTCACCAAGCATGGGACGAGCACTCCGGGCGCTTGTGGGTCGTAGCAGAGGGGCATGCGCATCGCCTTTGCCTGAGCAAAGACACAGGCGAATGGAACGAGTTGCAGGCCCAGCACCGGGCGCTCGACGCGATGGGTTACGCCGACGATCTCTACGTGAGTGACGGCAACGCGGTCGAGAACTTCCACGCACAGCAAGCGCGAAACGATACCGGCCTTAACAATGGCTTGGCGCTGCTCAAGAACATCAAAAAGGGAGTCGCCTGATGGGCATGCTCGAAGTTCAAGCACCACTGCGCACAACGCACCAGATCGTCGACAAGGACGGCAAGCCCTACCAAGCCACGATCACCAGCAATCTGTGGGTCAGCGACGCGGGCCGCTTTGCCAATGTGACCGAAGGCAATGCCGCCCGATTTTTTGTGACCGGCAGGGAATACTTTGCCGATTTGCTCGCCGAAATCTCCAGCGCAAAAAGCCAAATCCTTATTGCCGGCTGGCAAATCAGTTGGGACGCGCTGCTGGCGCCCGGCGTGCGTCTGTACGACGCCCTGTACGGGGCGGCAAGCAAGACCCCGGCGCTCAAAATCTACGTCATGCCGTGGGATGACAAGGAGCCGGCACAGACTTATGACGACGAGACCGTGGCCGCGCTGCAGGTCATCAACACCAAGCTCGGACGCACACAACTCTTTGCCCGGCCCAGCCCCACCTATGCCACGGTCAACGCCGATTTCTTCTCCCATCACCAGAAGCAGGTGGTCATCGACGGGCGTGTTGCGTACGTTGGCGGCATGGACCTCGCCTATGGGCGCCTGTGCGACGAGCACTACAACTTGCGTGCCGACGCCGACGGGCGCAACGGGATGAACCGCTACAACGGCTGCGTGGTGCACGTGGGCCGCATGAAGCCAGGCGATGTCGTCAACCCAGACGCTCTGAGTGGTGCGGTTGACCGTTTCAAGATCGCGGGCAAGAGCAACGCCGACGTCGCCGCCGAGCGCATTCATGCGGGCGCGTGGCAAACCAAGTACGGCGAAAATTCCGGCATGGTGGATGTGTTGTCCAACTCGTCGAGCCTTGCTGACAACACGGTTGACTTCAGCACGCTCGATGCGGCGCGCCAACCGCGCATGCCCTGGCAAGACGTGCACTGCCGCATTGAGGGGCCTGCGGCGGCTGACCTCATGCGCAACTTCGTCAGCCGCTGGAACATCGTCGCTTCGTCAGCCGCGAAGCTCGCACCTGCTCCGGCACCCAAGAGCGTGCCCGCTGCGGGCAAGGCCAGCATTCAGGTGCTGCGCAGCGCCCCGGCCAACCACTGCAAAGCCGAGTACAAGGCGCTGCAAAGCAAAAGCGGCGTTGCCACTGCGCAAGGCACCCAGCACGACATCTACAGCGCCATGATGCGGCTGATCGAAAAAAGCCGGCGCTTCATCTACATCGAGAACCAGTTCTTCGTCAGTGACTTCGGTACTGACACAGCACACACCGGAGCACTCAGCTCGGCAGCGCAGTTCATCAACAGCTACGGCGGGCAAGACCAAGCCAGCGGCGCATGGATCTCGGCGCAGCACGACGCCAATTCAAAGAAATTCACTTGGTCAACCGCTGGATACGATTCCACAGCCGCGCTGATGCCGCCGACCAACCGCATCGTGCGCAAGCTGCTGGAGCGCATCAAAAATAGCGCCCTGAGCGGCTCGCCTTGGCACGCCTACATCACGCTTCCGGTGCACCCGGAGGGCACGCTCGCCACCGCCAACATCGCGACCCAGGTGCACCTGACGATGCAAACGCTGGTGTTTGGCAGCAACAGTCTGCTCAACGGCATACGGCGGATCATCAAGGCGCGCGAGCTTCTCAAAGCAAATGACACGAACTATGCACTCGCGCTAGATCAGACCAACACGCAATACCTGGACGTGGATGTTGAGCGCTGCGACGAATTTGTCACGCTGCTGAACCTGAGGAATTGGGCAAAGCTGGGCAGTGGTAGCGACGAGCGCTACGTCACTGAGCAAATCTACGTGCACAGCAAGACGATGATCGTGGATGACCTGTATGCCTTGATCGGCAGCGCCAACATCAACGACCGCAGTCTGCTGGGTGAGCGCGACAGCGAGCTGGCGGTGCTCGTGATGGACAACGACACGCTGCGTGCCGACGTGAACGGCAAAGGCAGCTATCGCGAAGTGCGGCGCTTCGCGCACGAGCTGCGCAAGGAATTGTGGAAGAAGATATTCGGCTTCACCGACGGCAAGGCACCCGCCACCGAACTTGCCCAGGCCATCGAGCAGCCCGGCAGCCCGGACAGCTGGAAGCTGATTCAGCGCAGAGCCAAATTGAACGCTGAAATCTATGAGGCGGCGTTTGATTGGGTGCCGAGGGATGTCACGACGAACAGTGACGGAAGCGAAGAGTCTGCCCGCATACTGCCGACTTGGGACGACACGAGAAACGCGCCAGCGACGTCGTCGTGGGGAAACAAGGGCAACCTCAAATCATCAATGCCGTTCCAGCCCGAGTTCTGGAAGCATTCACGCATCAGCGCCACGGGAGCTGGTCGCCTTGTGCAAATCAAGGGGTTCATTACAGCTCTACCGCTTCGGTGGACTCAAGGCGAAAACAACCGTTTCGAGTACTCGACGGCTCTCGTTGCTGACAACGACTTACCTGCTGGCGCGCAAGGCAAGTCCGCGACTGTAGTGGGCAAGGCCGATGGTCCAGGCAATGATCCGTTGGGGTGATGAGTTGCAACCTATCCTTCAGAGATTGGTCGTGCCCATAGCGGTGATTGCTGGCTGCATGGTGGGCGCGTGTGTGGCGCAGACTACAGACGTTCCAACGGACTGGCGCAATGAGTGTGTGGGGCGCATGCAGCTATCAGTGCCTGGGGAGGTCGACGTCGCCGCCATCCCGCCAAGCGCAATGCTGGCCGGAATGAAGTCGCCCCGGACAAGGCCGCAGGCGGCTTTTGTCGATGGACAAATTGATGGGTACTCAAAATACGAGGCGTACGGCTGGATGTCGATTTCTCATCCGGCAAACGAAACACAATTTGAGGCCATGCTGGCGCTATGACCTTGCCCCCGAAAAACGTACCCCTTGCTGAGGTGATTCAATGCAAGCAAGGAGAACGGCAATGAAGAAAGCAGTGCGGGCGCGCTACACGTTGGAGTTTAGGCAGGAAGCGGTGCGGCTGGTCGAGGGTGGGCAGA
>JBBRPV010000190.1:0-3560 GCA_038227445.1 Burkholderiales bacterium
GCGGCGCTGGTGGGTGCGCTGCTGCGCCGACCGGTCGAACGGGAGGCGCGGGTCAAGCGCAGCGACGCGTCGCGGCTTGCGCTGATGGCGATTTTTGGTGCGGTCATCGGGCCGGTTGCACTCGACGCTGGCATACGTCAGCCCGATGAAGTTCGAGCAAGACTGGCTTGCCAATCAACCAAGGCAAGTCAATTCGTGACTCGGTTATGGGGTACGGATTCCAGGGGCAAGGTCAATGCCTCGCGACGCGAGGAATCCTTTTGGTACTTCGAGAACAAAGCTGACAGGCCTAGTCGCGCAATGCTGAGTGTCCGTTCTCGGCTCCATGTCGGCGACCGTCACGATCGTTCCATCCGCTTCAAGGAAGGCGGCGGTGAGCGGGATCAGCGTGTCCCGCATCCACATGCAAACAGCAACAGGGCGCTTGAACACAAACAGCATCCCGTAGCCGTCGGCAAGCGTGGTTCGGTTCATCAGCCCCAGGGCTTGTTGCGACTCGGTGCGCGCCACCTCGGCCGCGATTGCATGAGCACCGACTTCGAGCGCCACAGTCTTGGGCTGCTGTTCACCGCAGCCCGAAACGACGACTGCAATCATGATCATTGGGACAACTGCTCGCACACACCCTCGCTTGCAAACTACTGCTGTGCCGGACCGAACGTCCTGACGGCCTCTTTGAGGTCGTCGAGGAACTTCTGGGTTAGTTGCGGACCGATCTGCGACACCGAAAACTGTACGAGCAGCTGGCCGATCCCCGCGATGAGGGCTTGCGCCGGAAGCGTTTGGTTCGCCTCGGCGAATCGGAGCAGAACATCTTCCAGTTGCCCTTGCAGGATGGCAACTTGCCCCTGCAGAGCAGCGACTGCCTCGTTGTTTGCTTGTCGCATGAAGTCGTGTGGCGAGCTGCTATCGAACGCCGGGTGTGTGTTGTCGAATCCAACGCTTCGCTTCGCTTTCAGTCTCAAAAGGCCCGGCGAGGGTCGCCCCGCTCGAGTCCACAACAATCCAGTCGCCGTCAGGCGTTTCTTTGGTGGTCACGCAGCGTGCTCCCGTTAGTGTTAGTTGCCTTCGAGCCTGCGAGTACCACCGCGCAGGTCCAACGCGGTCTGCCACTGGGCCTCCAGGCGGGTGATGCGTCGATCGTGGTCGCGCAACTCGGTTCGAACTTCCTTGGCGAGTTCCTTGAGCGTTTCGCCGGTTCGCTTCACATCGTCAGCCAATTTGAGTGCTTCCCGGATCGCGCTGAGCGCTTCTCCGACCACGCTCATGCGTGCGCCTTCGACGCGAGCCTGCGCGCTTTGTTGACGGTCGGCGCTGCTGCGCCCTTCTCTTCCGCCTCAGCCCGGCGGTCGCGCAGCTCGGCGAGCGCGGACGCCGCTTCCGCAAGACCATCTTGAAGCGACGCATGCGCATCCCGTACCGCTTTGCGCAATTCGCCCGTCAGCGCAGCCAAGGCGTCTTCGTCGGCCGTCGGCTTCTGCTCGCAGCGCGTGCGCACGAGCTCGGCCACGCTCACCCCGCCGCGCGCAGCTTCAGCGCCCAGGAAAGCCTTGAACTCAGGCGTTGTCAGCAGTGTCAATCGAGCTGTCTTCATGAGTGCCTCGCGACGCACGTCGATATGTGCATGTGTATGGTAATGCGCAGGCGTCAACGAGTCAAACGCCTGGTTTCGTCGCGGCAGATGGCCCGGCATCGAACACCGACGCCTCGGGAAGTCTGATCAGCGACGACGCCGCGGCGACATCGCCGGTCAGCCAAGTCCGCAGGTCATCAACGTCGATTGCTACCACCGAGCGTTTGTCTTGCCGGTCGGCCGGTAAGTCGGGCTCTGGCTTGTGAAAACGTCGCAGCAACGGGTGTGCATCGCAGTTCATGGTGATCATGGAATACGACTCATGGACTTCCCCGGTCTCTGGATCAGTCCACGCATTCCACAGGCCCGCCAGATGCCACGGCTGGGCGTCGGCACGGCGAAACGACCACCACTCGTTCTTGCCCGATTCCCAGTTCGGCTCGTCGTAGCTTTCTGCCGGGATCACACAGCGCTGGCTGCGAGACCACGGGCCTTTGTAGGTGCGCAGCGATGCGACCGTTTCCCAGCGCGCGTTGTTCGTCATGCGCGGCCGGTTGATTGCCTTCTTGTCGTGGTCGCCGATCAGCGCCCACAGACCCACGATCAGCTCGGGCTCGCCGTTCTCGGCCCGGATGAATGGCCCCTCGCCCCAAGGCCCGATGCCCGGCTTCCAGAGGCGGCCTGTGGGCTTGAGTTGCCACTGCGCCTCGATCACCTCCGCCCGCGCCGGTCTGTACCGATTGCACATGCTGTATAAAACACCAGTTATGGATTACGAAGTCATGCGCACCTGCGATGGAGGACGTGTCGTCGAGCAACACGTCCGCATTGCCGGGCGCACGCGCGGCAATATCACCGTGCGCCAAGAGACGGACAACATCCGGCACCGCGCGATCTTGGTCGCCCGCTTGGTGCCCGCATCAGGTCACCGATCGATCGCACCACTGTATGACGCAGTGCTGATCGGAACGTCCGGGGAACGCTGGATGCTCACCGGCAGCGAGCGCATCATCGCCGGACCCCTCGCCCGGGAGGTTTCTGTCGGTCAGAGCTGGATCATCGAGCCCGTCGTCGTTCAAGACCTGATCGACGTGGAGGTCAAGTGGACGAATGCGCTGCGTGAGGCGAACGTTCTTCGCGACCAGCTGCGCGAACTGACCGCAAACGGTGCCCGGCCCGAGGCCGCGCCGTAGGCGCAGAAATCTCGTGCACCCAGCCGCCACCCTGCATTCAGCCTGGATCGTGGCGCCACGCGCGTTCTAGTGCGACGTGGAGCGCGTTTCAGAGTGGCACGCCCCTTTCATGATGAGCCTGTATTCGCGACGGTTCGCAGGCCTCAATGGGTTGTACGCCGTGGCGCGCACACGCGCCGGGCTGAGCGGGCGGCCGGCTTGCCGGTCGGGCGTGATTTGTCCCGGTCTTAGCGCCCCGCAGGGGTGGCCCGCTTGCGGGCCAGGTCGGGGTGACCGTACTCGGGCGCCCCGAGCCGCTTAGACCACGAGCGTGGCACGGTGGTGGCGTGAGACTTCGTGTTTTTGCCCCGCTTGCGGGGCACCATTTGTAGGCTTTCGCTGCGAAAGTGCTGTGCTCTGGTGTTTGAGCGCTTGGGTTCTATTCCGCCCCCGCTTGCGGGGGCCACGAATGCAGGTGAGCGCGTAGCGCGAGGGGCGCAGCCCCTGGGGGATGCCGGGTGGGAGCGCCGTAGGCGCGGGCGGAGCGCGAAGCGCGTAGGAGCCGGCGGGGGCGTAGCCCCCAAGAGGCGGTGCGTTTCAACGCGCCGACGGTGGCGTTGCCCTGTATTGGTTAGGAAGCGGTTAAAAGCGGTTAGCGTCTGTGGATAAGCGGCTTAACGATTAAGGATAGATCGCGCGAAGCCGCGATCTGATCCGTTTGTTGGACGAGCCCGGGCCAAGCGCTCGGTGAGGGCCCGAGGCACTGCAAATACATTCAAGTGATCCAGCCGCGAGGACATCGCTGGGATGCCGGA
>JBBRPV010000191.1:0-3548 GCA_038227445.1 Burkholderiales bacterium
CATGGCCACACGGTGGCCCTGGGCTTGCAGTTCCGAGATGGCAGCGACCTTGTCTCCGGGCATCAGGTCGGCACGCACCTCGTCGATGCCGAGTTCGGTCGCGATGACCTGGGCCGTGGCCGCGTTGTCGCCGGTCAGCATGACGATCCGCTTGACGCCGCTGGCCCTAAGTTCCGCCAGCGCTTCCCTGGCCCCCGGGCGCAGCGTGTCGGCGATGAAGATCACACCGGCGAACTGGCCGTCGACGGCGACATGCACCGGCGTGCGTCCACCGTCCTGAATTGCCGTATCGGGCGCCGCATCGAGCGCGACCCCGCTCTCGCGCAGCAGCGCGACGTTGCCCACCAGCACGACGCGACCCTCGACAGTCGCTCGCACACCCCGGCCCTGCAACTGGTCGAAGGACTCGGGCTCGGGCACGGCGATGCCTTTGCGGCTGGCCGCATCCACGACGGCCTTGGCCAGCGGGTGGGCCGAGCGCCGGTCCGCGGCGGCCGCGAGTCTCAGCAACGCGCTCTCGTCGAAGGCGGGATTGCGCGAAGAGACTTCCACCACTTCGGGGCGATTCGCCGTGAGGGTGCCGGTCTTGTCGAACACCATCACATCGACCTTCGCCAGGGTCTCCAGGTAGATGCCGCCCTTGATCAGGATGCCGGTGCGGGCGGCCCGCGCGATGGCCGCGATCATCACCAGCGGCGTGGCCAGCCCCAGTTCGGCGGGCGACGTGAAGATCATCAGCGTGACGATCGTGCGCACGTCTCGGGTGACCAAGTAGACGACGATCAGGAACACAAACACGACCGGGATCAGCCAGGCCGCCACCTTGTCGGCGAGCTTCTGCACCGGCGCTGCTTCGGACTCTGCGCTTTCGACGAGCGCGATGATGCGAGCGAAGGTCGTGTCGGTTCCCAGCCGCTCGGTGCGGATGTCCAGCGCGCCGGAATCGACGACGGTGCCGGCGAACACCTGCGCATCGATGCCTTTGTCCTTGGGGATGCTTTCGCCGGTGATCGGCGCTTCGTTGACCGAGCCCTGGCCCCCGACGACACGGCCATCGACAGGAATCTTCTCGCCCGGTCGAACCAGCACCACGTCGCCGACCTTCAGCTCGCCAACCGGCACCGATCGCTCGCCAGTCTCCGTGCGCAGTAGCGCCACCTGCGGGACCGAGCCGATCAGCGACTTGATCGAGGCCCTGGCACGGTCGGTGTTCAGTTCGGCGATGAATTCGGCGATCAGGATGATCACCATGAGCACGGCACCGGCAACGGTCTCGCCGCCGAAGACGGCGACCAGCGTCGCCACGGTCACGAAGATCTCGGTGCCGACCTTGTGTTCGTGGATCAGGTCAAGGAGGCCTGTCTTGACGAGCGGGTACAGGCCGATGGCAATTGCCACCCACAGCACCTGAATGGAGACGACGCCTTGCCAGAACAGCAGTGCGATCACGCCTGTGACGACGATGCGCGCCACCTCGATCCAGCGCTCTCGGGTCATCAGGGCCATCAACCCACCCGCTTCCGGCGTTGGGCCGGCGAGGTTGGCGCTCATAGGTACTTCGCGATCGTCTTGAACTCGTCCATCGGTGGCGCTGGCTTCTTGTGTTGCGCACCCAGCGCTGCATCGAGGCATTGATCGAGGTGGTCGTGGATCAGGGTCTTCTTCGCTGCATGGATTGCACTCTCGACCGCCTGGAGCTGCTGAACCACTTCGAGGCATGAACGGCCATCGACCAGCATCGCGATGACGTTCTGCAAGTGACCATCGGCGCGCTTGAGGCGGTTAATGACCTTCGGGTGACTGGCATGTAGGTGCTTTTCGCGCATATTCGTATCCTATCAGGGAGGATACGTTCTGATCAACGCAACGGTGTTCCGCTCTGCCTTCGTGCCAAGCGACGAGAACGTCGACTCAAGGTGAGCGACACTTCCCGTCGTCTCGTCGATCTTGTACCCCGGTAATGCATTGACCGCGGCCTTGAACTCGCCGCTTCGAACGATCTCGAGCAGCGTGGCCACACCGGGCGACTCCAGCGCGCGCTCCTCGCAGAGCAGGAAGTAACGTTCAGTCTGGATCGGCACGAAGTCGAGCCTGAACTGCCGTGCCGGGGTCTCGACGCCGAACCCGACTGTCGGCCATACCGCTGGCCAGGTACGCGGCCACCGCGGCTTGCGTGAGCTCGCAGCGCTCGTAGCCGTCACGCGACCCGGCTCCACGCCTTCCTTGTGCAGCAGCAGGTCAAGCAGGAAGCGCGTTCCCGATCCCGCCTGTCGGGTCTCAACGAGGAGTCGCGAAGCACACCTGTATCGCACTGCGTTGGTCACCGACGGCTACCGAGTCGTATATTCATGGCCGGAACTCTTCAGTAGTCCGCACGGTGCCAACGCGCTGGCGCTGTTCGAACGCGACGGCAAGTCACCTGCCGCGCAAGCGGGTCGCACCGCATCGATCTCGGGAGGAGACCAGCGCTTCGGTTCTTGGCATGTCAAGTGGTTGCAAATTATTGAAGTCTGACACCACTTGACGCAGGTGAAAGACTGACCACCGCTTCTCCGATGAAAGCTACTACCGGTAGTCGATTGACGGCGAAGCTGCCCTTGGCCAAGGTCTGCAACTGGCCGATCCCAGGTATTGGCGAACGGCAGGTCCAGAGCCGCACAGCGCAGGATCTCGAGGATGCCGCTGTCGCCCGCGGTGACTACCGCTCGGGGTCGGCCTGTCGCACGCGCTCCAGTGGCACTACGATGACCTTGAACGCAGCATGTATGAGCTTGGCGTCGGCAGGGCGGGCCAGCAGGGGCTCTCGCGCATTGACCTGCGGCATGCTGCGCGCCGCAGCCATGTCCCAAGACCGCTTGTCAATGTTCGCGAAGCGCAGTTCATAGCCAGCGTCCCGAGCGACCTGCGACAGCAGCGTCTGCGTACTGCGCCCGTTGCCCTCGGGAAACGGGTGAGTGTGGTTGGCCATCACGTAGACCTTCGTGATGCCGGCGGTGAAGTCTGCTTGGCTCAAGCCTTTGAGCCGGTTCCAAGCCTTGATCTCGCCGGCCATCTGCGCCGCCAGTTCGGCGATGCGGTCATGGGGCGCGAAGCCCGATTTCCACCAAGTCTCGACCGGATCAACCTTGCTCAGGTTGAGCGTGCGCTCCTTGCCGGCCCAGTCGTACACGTCCTGGAAAATGTATCTGTGGACGGCGCGCCAGTGTTCAAGGCCAAAGTCGCCCGCGACCGGCGCCAGGTCAAGCTCTTGAATGCGGATGGCCGTAGCCTGGTACTCCGCAATTTGAAGAACCCGGCTGTCAGTGATCCCCAGCCGGTTGAAGTTGACGCGGGTGTTCGGGTCGACGTACGGGTTCACGCCGCCTTGGCAGGGGCTGCGGCCAAGGCCCGATCGGCGGCCTGGGCCTGCGCGATGACCAGTTGCACCGCCTGATCCGAAGTAAGCTCGCCCTCGATGACGCGGCGCTGAATCGCCCTGTAGTTGTCGTCCGGCACGAAACCCTCCAGCGCGACGATGGCATCCGCTCGCTCAAACGCAGCGGCGATGG
>JBBRPV010000192.1:0-3417 GCA_038227445.1 Burkholderiales bacterium
GCCGAGCCAGGTGAGGACCTGGGCTCCTTTGACTTGGATGGTGTCGATGTTGTTGGCATCATTGGCCACCGGGTCGTAGACCACCCAGCCGAAGCCGCGGCTGATCTCGGGGCCGTCGGCGGTGAAGGGCGGTGCGTTGAATGCTGGGTGAAAGAGGGTGTCTCCGCCGCTGCCGAAGATCACGTCAACCCCGGCGCCGCCGTTGAGGGTGTCGGCCCCGCGCCCGCCCAGCAGCAGGTCATCGCCTTCGCCGCCTTCGATGAGGTCGTCCCCGTCCATGCCGGAAAGCGCGTCGTTGCCAAGCAGGCCGCGGATCACGTCGTTGGAGGATCGGCCCTGAATGGAATCAAACGCGCCAACCTCTTGCCCTGCGGGCTTGTAGTTGCCGCTCTCGAGTTCGTAGTAGGTGGTGGGTGGGGTGCCGGGCAGTGTCTTGGTGAGCTTGGCGAAGTCGCCTTCGAAGGTGTTTTGAACCGCAGGTGGTGTGGGCGCGGTGTCGTCGAGGTTGATGCCCACGTTGTTGGAGCCGCTCCAGTTCTTGATGACGATGGTGTCGTTGCGGTCGGAGAAGCTCACGTACAGGTCGTTGTGCGAAGCGTCGGTGCTCACCAGCGTGTAGTTGATTTTCTTGTCGGTGGTCTGCCAGGTGTTTGCTGCAACCTTCTTGGTGCCGCTGCCGTCAATGGGGCCAACGCCTGCGGCGGTGATGCTGCCGCGGCCATCGCTGTCTTCGATGATGTCGTTGCCCCAGGCCGGCTCGGTTGCGGTGCCGAAGGTGTAGGAGTCAGCGCCGGCACCGCCTTTGATGATGTCGTTGCCGCGGCCGGCCTCGAAGGTGTCAGCGCCGTCGCCGCCGATGAGCAGGTCGTCGCCTTTGCCGCCAGTCAGGGTGTCGTCGCCCGCGCCGCCGACCAGGCTGTCGTCTCCATCGCCGCCGTCCAGGGTGTCCGCACCCGCACCGCCGAAGAGGTAGTCGTTGCCTTCGTCGCCTTTGAGGGTGTCGTCACCCGCGTCGCCTTGCAGGTAGTCGTTGCCGGCTTTGCCGCTCAGGGTGTCGTTGCCTGCGCCGCCGTAGAGGCGGTCATCGAGGGCCTTGCCGTTCAGGGTGTCTGCGCTGTCACCCCCGAACACGAACTGTCGCTTAACGACGAGGCCATCTGGCAGGCCGACATCGAGCGCCACGTTCGCAGCGGCATCGAAATAATGAGCGTTTGAGGCGCCGGCAATTGAAATCGGCGAAGTGCTGTTGAAGCCTCGCGCCAGCAGGCCGGCGAGCATGGCGGAGCGGTCGCCGATCCAGGCTTGCGTGATGTCGCCTGCGCCTGTGGTTTCGTCGAACAGGCTGAACCGTGCAGCGACGTCGCTGCTGACTTGAAAGGTGATCCCAGAAAGCGCGCCAAGCGCGGCACGAACATTGACGTCGCCCGCAGCGCGCGCTGCCAAGCTTCCCCGATCAGTAGGCAGGAAGTCAACGCGGAGCGCTTGAAGTTGCGCGGGGGTGAGCGCCGCGAAGAAGGTTTGTGATCGTGGGATGAAATTGGCATCGGTCGTGGTGCCGATCACTGCCCGACCTTGAGCGGTACCGATGACCATGTCGAGGTAGGCATTGGCGCCGATGTGCTCGATGCGACGGAACTGATCAGCCAGCGCCGCGTTGGAAGTGCCGTTCAGAACAGCGGAACTCAAGCTCAGCGGGTCACCGGACGAAAGCAAGTAACCGGTGATCGTTCGGCCGAGGATGTTGATGTCGCGCGCAATTTGCTGCACGTCCAAAGTCCGAAAACTCGACCATGCGGCTTGAAGTCCTTTGCTGTATGAGGCATACGCGAACAGCACATCGCGCAGGTCGTTGAGGGTGTCCAGCGAATCCGGGGTGCCTGTGCTCGTCAGGCGCGCGCTCTGATCACTGCGCAGTAGGGTGAACAACAGGGTTCCGGACCAGGCGGAGTTCCTGTTTCCCGAAGCAGCGGTGTCTTGCAAATTTGTGTTGAAAAGCTCGCGACCCACTGCCGTTGCGTCGGCAATGGCGATCTGATTGATATCAGGAACTTGGCCGAGTGGCCACCTTGGGGCGTTTCTTCCAAGCAGGTCGTCCAACAAGTTCTGCGCAATCGCATTGGAGGCGACTCTCATTTTCCCGGCCGGAATCGGGACGCCATAGCGCAGCTTGTGCTGCGTCGCCGTGAACGCTTGAATCAGCGCTGAGAATGCGCCGTGCTCCGCATTGGCTTCCGTGGCGCCACGCAGCCAAAGAACCGTCTGATCGGCGTTTGAAACGCCCCTGTCCAAGAGCGTGTCAGCGAGCCACTTGTATATCTCCCAAAAGCCAATCTGGTGAGCTTGGGCCAAGGCCTCTTTGTCACGAAGGGTCTGGAGTTCGAAAGTGTTCAGAGTAATTGTCATGATTTATGGCTTTCTAAGGAGGCTCAAAACGCGGGTCACTTCTTGGTAAATCTCGGGCCAGTCGGCTCCGTGCCGACCACGGAAGCGAAGCCTTACGGCTATGCCTGGGCGCCACGTGAATGCCATGCTGCAGCGGTCAAACTTGGGGTCCCTGTCATCGCAGCCAAGCACCGGGGGTTCGCCATCGCCATCGCGAAGATTCGACGCGACGTACCAGGCGGTAGTCGGCAACCCCGAGGTGTCATCCCTCACGCGCCACAGTTCCAGGCCGGGCCTTAACTGGCTCCTTTCGAGCAGTCGGCCTTGGTCCTGAGCAGCTTGGAGATACTGGTATTGACTTGGGCCATGCATAACGCCGTCGTGCGCTCGCATAAACACTTCGATTGCAATGTCATATCCGTTCCCCGCCACAGCGATAGCCTGCGCGCCCGCGGGTCGCGGTTCACTCGGCCGTAACGGCCGATGGTCCCACCACTCAAATGAAGCTCCGTTGATGCCGGTACTGAAGTACTCGCTAGGGCCAATGAACCACTGCCCATTGAGCTTCAGCGCCTCTTCTTTGAGGTAGTCGCGCGGCGGCACGACGTCTCCTTCACAGCGTTTGTCCAGGCATGCGATGCGCCGCTCTTCTGCGCGCTGTGCCTTCTGTTGTTCACTGGGGCTGCAGGCGAGGAGCGCGGCCGCGGCAATGACCGTCGAGTAGAGCGTACGGCTCATGCTCGCCTCCAAGCGCCACAGGCCGCGAAGGCTGAATCATTTGCGGCGCCGGTCGCGATTCTCGACTGTACGAGCGCGCAATGCACGGTGTCGTTGTCGTCGCCGCCGTCGAGCGCGTCGTCACCGTCACCGCCCTGCAACTCGTCATTGCCCTCACCGCCGATCAGCGTGTCTTGCCCGCCGTCGCCGAACAGCGTGTCGTTGCCCGCTTCGCCGTCCAGATAGTCGTCGCCCTGCGCGTCGGCGGCGATCTCAGTGTCGTCGCCAATGAGCTGATCGTCACCCTCGCCGCCGAAC
>JBBRPV010000193.1:0-3346 GCA_038227445.1 Burkholderiales bacterium
ACACAGGGGCACGCACCCTACGACTACGTTCCAGCGCCGTCGCGCCACCCCGTGATGGCATCGATCGGTTTGTTCTTCGTGATTCTTGGCGCAGGCCAGTGGATCAACGGCAACGGCTGGGGCGCCTACTCGCTGGTCTTCGGCCTGGCGATGTGGGCCTTTGTGCTTCAGCAGTGGTTCCGCCAGGCCATCGGCGAGAGCGAAAGCGGCCTTTACAGCGACCGCATCGACGTGTCGTTCCGCTGGAGCATGAGC
Source organism: Burkholderiales bacterium (assembly GCA_038227445.1). Classification (GTDB taxonomy): domain Bacteria; phylum Pseudomonadota; class Gammaproteobacteria; order Burkholderiales; family Burkholderiaceae_C; genus LMDS01. The sequence continues at coordinate 256 of JBBRPV010000193.1, forward strand.
TGGTTCATCTTTTCTGAAGTGATGTTCTTCGGCGCGTTCTTCGGTGCGCTGTATTGGACCCGACTGCACGCGTTACCTAACCTCGGCAGCCTCGAGAACGCGGTGCTCTGGCCCGACTTCAAGGCCGTCTGGCCGACTGGCGCGGTGGGTTCGACCGGGTCGCCGGCCGGCATCGTCGAGCCGTTCACGACGATGGGCCCTTGGCCCATTCCCACCATCAACACGCTGCTGCTGCTGACCTCGGGCGTCACGCTGACGATTGCCCACCACGCGCTGGTGGCCGGCCACCGCGCTCGCACCATCGGCTTCATGTGGTTGACAGTGTTGCTGGGCGTGACCTTCCTCGGCTTCCAGGTGTTCGAATATGTGCACGCCTACAGCGAGCTGAACCTGAAGCTGTCTTCAGGTGCGTACGGTTCCACGTTCTTCATGCTGACCGGCTTCCATGGCTTCCACGTGTTCGTGGGCATGCTGATGCTGCTGTTCATCACCATCCGGCTGATGAAGGGTCACTTCACGCCGGAGCGTCATTTCGGCTTTGAAGGCGCCGCCTGGTATTGGCACTTCGTTGACGTGGTCTGGCTCGGCCTGTACATCGTGGTCTACTGGTTGTAGTGCGGGTCGAGGCCGGCGGTGAGTCTCCCCCGGCGCTCGTTCCGGGTCGCCTTCACGCTCAAATCACAAACGCCGCTGAACGCGGCGTTTGTTTTTGGGTCGATCACTTGCCCAATGGAATACCTGTGGGATGAATCCATCCGGCCCACCAGCTGAGCAAGACGCATGCGAACAACAGCACCGACAGAGCCACCCGCAGCGCCAGCGCCCGCATCATGTTGCCGCTGCGGGACTTGCCATTTCTACCGCCGCGCAGCATGAACACGCCGGCCATGGCGAGCGCTCCGACGATGCCGAGAAACGCAACAGCGATGAGGTACTTCATGAATCTGGATTATCCGCCCCGGGAGTGCGCTTGTCGGTGACTGCGCCCAGATCTCCGCGCCACGCTGTGTGGATCTTGGTGGTCGCTCTCGTTGGCGTTGCGCTCACCGCCAGCCTGGGACGCTGGCAGCTCAGCCGCGCCCAGCAGAAGAACGCAATCCAATCGACGCTCGATTCGCGTGCCGCGCTGCATGCGCTCTCCGGTGGTGATCTGGCGCTCGACGCCGAAGGGGCAGCGTTGCAGCACTACCGGTCCGTCCGCATCCGTGGCGAATGGGTCGCTACCCGCACTGTATTCCTCGAAAATCGGCAGATGAACGCGCGCGTCGGCTTCTACGTCGTGACTCCGCTGCAGCTCGAAGGGCGGGCCGAAGCCGTGCTGGTGCAACGCGGTTGGGTGCCGCGCGACATGCGCGACCGCAGCCTCCTGCCGCTCGTAGCCACGCCTGTCGGAACTGTCGAGTTGCAGGGCACCATCGCCCCGCCGCCGGCACGGCTGTACGAGTTCGATTCGACCCCGACCGGCTCGATCCGGCAAAATCTCGATTTGGCCAGTTTCGCCCGCGAAACAGGCCTGCGCCTAGCGCCGCTGTCGGTGCAGCAGCGCGACGATGCGTCCGCCGCGAATGACGGGCTGCTGCGTCAGTGGCCGCGCCCCGCGGTCGACGTGCAAAAGCACTATGGCTATGCGTTTCAGTGGTTCGCGTTGAGTGCCCTGATGGCAGGTTTGTATGTTTGGTTCCAAATTCTCCGACCTCGGCTCAAGCGACATGACTGACAAGAATGTTCCACTCAGCTTCACGGTGCATTCCATGCCGTCGCCGGCGCTAGACGGCGCGGCGCGGCGAACGTCGAACGGGCGCCTGAAGATGCTGCTGGTGCTGCTGGTCTGCGCGGCACCGGTGGTGGCGTCCTACCTTGCCTACTTCGTGATCCGGCCTGAGGGGCGCACCAACTACAGCGAGCTGATTCAGCCGGTGCGGCCAATTCCCGACCAGTTGCCGCTTGTCGATCTCAAAGGGCAACCGGTCCCTGCCGCGTCTCTCAAGGGCCAGTGGCTGCTCGTCGTGATCGCCGGCGGCGCCTGCGATGCCGCGTGCGAACGCGAGCTATGGATCCAGCGCCAACTTCGAGAAACGCTCGGGCGTGACAAAGAGCGCCTCGACAAGGTTTGGCTCATCAGCGACGGCGTCACCCCGCGCGCAGAGACACTCCAAGCCATCAGTGCCGGTACGCCGGCCACCGTGCTGCGCGTTTCCCCTGAAGCGCTTTCGCAGTGGGTCACGCCAGCTCCGGGCGACACGCTGGCGCAGCACATGGTCGTGGTCGACCCGCTTGGCAACTGGATGATGCGTGTGCCGGCCGATCCCGACCCAGGCAAACTCAAGCGCGACATTGAAAAACTGCTTCGCGCATCGGCCGGCTGGGACAGGGCGGGTCGCTGAGTGAGCGCGCAGGCGGCCTACGATTTGAGCCCCGTCGGCACGGTGGCACTGGTGGGCGCCCTGCTCGCGCTCGGGCCGTTGTTGTGGGTGTGGCTGCGCCGAGCCGGCGCACCCGCTGGCGATCGCAGCGCTCTCAGGTTGCAGGCGCTCACGGTCATCACGCTATTCCTCACGGTCGATCTGGTGCTGTTCGGTGCTTTCACCCGGCTCACCGACTCCGGCCTGGGCTGTCCAGACTGGCCCGGCTGTTACGGCAGTGCCAGCCCCCTCGGCTCGCAGGCCCAAATTCAAAGCGCGCAAAGCATGTTGCCGAGCGGGGCGGTAACTCATGGCAAGGCTTGGATTGAAATGATCCACCGATACCTAGCGACAGGCGTCGGCGCGCTCATCACCGTGATGGTCGTGATGAGTTGGCTCGAAGCGCGCAAGCGAAGCGCTCTGGTGTCACCGTGGTGGGCGACCGCCACGCTGATGTGCGTCTGCCTTCAGGGAGCGTTCGGTGCGCTCACGGTCACCATGAAGCTCTACCCCGCGATCGTGACACTGCATCTTCTGGGCGGGCTCGGGTTGGTGGCGCTGCTGGCGATCCAGACGCGGTTGCACGAGCCGGCTCCGTTCTCGCTGTCGCCGAGCCTGCACGCGGGCCTGTGGGCCGTGGCAGTGCTTAGCCTGGTGCAAATAACGCTCGGCGGCTGGGTCAGCACCAA
>JBBRPV010000194.1:0-3342 GCA_038227445.1 Burkholderiales bacterium
CTACTCTTCGAGACCAAGAATCAATGACTTACGTTGATGTGGCCCATCGACAAAGCGCCTCGTGAAGCATTAGTGGCACGATTACTACTCTTTTGAGGCTATGTTTACTACACTTAACGATTGCCGCCTTGGGTTCACGGTTGACTGTCATACCTGCCTCGTTGCTCACTGATTTGTCAGGGGTGGGTGCAGCAGGTCATATTGGCACAGGGGGCTCTCTCTGCATCACGTGCTCGGCAGGCTCCCAGAGCCAAAACTCGCCCACAGATTCTTCTGACGAAGCGAACTTCCTATCCGCCAGGCTCAGTGGTAATCGTCTTCGAGCTGATGGCGCACGGCGAGCACCAGAACCTGCAAAGGCGGCTGGATGTCGTACAGCGCGACATAACCGGTTGCCCCAACCGGCACCACCAGTTCGCGTCGCAGCGGGTCGCTGCCAGACTTGCGGTAGTTAAATGGCGCGCGCGCAAGCTGGACTTCGATGGCCAGTCGCAATTCGTCGATGGTTTCTTGCACACGCTCGAACTCGTCGGCGGTCGTCGCTCGAAGCAGCAGGAATTCGAAGAGGCGATTGATGTCCTCCTTTGCCGGGTCGCTGAAATCGACCGCGAAGGCCTCGTTCATCCCAGAACTTGCTTGCGTCGAGCGTCGAGCTTGGCTTGGAGGGCGTCGAGGACATCTTTAGCGGAGTGCGAAATGCCAGTGCGCTGGTAGTGCTCGAGTGCAGCCTGGCCGCGCGCGTGAAACGCGGTTTGAACTCGCCGATGTTCAACGGCACGGCGCACTGCGGTTTCGACGAAATCACTGAGGGTCTCGTCTTCGGTGAGCACGGCGTCGAGCTGAGCGCGCAACTCTGGTTCGACTCGGACCTGAGGGATGACAGCGGTTTTCATTTTCTCAGTGTAGTGCATTTGTTTTACACGTGCTACACGTGCTTTCGGGGTTTCAGAAGGGCCGCTAGGTGCATCGGCTGGGCGGGGCGGGCGACCGGTCAGGTCTCTTCTGTCTCCTCCCGGCCCGTCTGCCGAACTGCCAGACGTCGTCGGATTGCAGAGGTTGCGGTACCCATGTCTAGGAGACATGAGAGACCTGACCCCCGGCCCGGACCCCTGGCCCGCTGGCGGCGACATCTATGCTGACACACGTGTTGCCCCATGAAGTAATGTTGCCGGAGGCGTGGTTGTCGTTGTTCCCGGATCTCTTCAATTTCATTCATCGCCGAGGGCTGCGGGCATGTGGGCGAAGGCGGCCGCCAAAATAGTTGACGCCGGCCAGTCGTCCAAAGTAAGGGCGTTTTGCACGTCTGACGGACGAAACCAGTGGATCAGCAGCCTCCAGCCATGTCATGTGCCTGACGGAGCGCACCAGCGACTCAAAGACAAGCCCGGTATCGTCTATCGCGGGCATTTCTAATATTTCGTCGTGGCCGCCATCCAAGCCGGTCGTCTCGGTGTCGAGGTATATCGGCTTTCGCGGGCTTGCGCCGCACGACAACAGACCCCGCAGCGCAGCCACGCGTTGACCATCGCGATCAGCGACCTCGGCCGCTAGTTCACTCGCCGCGCACGTGCTGCACAGTCCAGCCTGCGAAAGCTCGTCGCTCGCGATCAACACCGCGCAAGCGGGCGTGCGTCAGCAGCTTTTTTACAAGGGCCCGCCCTTGTTACTGAGCGAGCGTCAACGCACGAGGCAGTGACCTCACAGCCGCCAACACTACGCGCTGGCTTTCTGATCGGTGTCGGCCTCGCGCCAATGCTTGGTCTCTTCGCGCTATTGCGACAGAACCGCCGGCCCGGCCCCGGTTGAATCGCTTTCTCGCCCACACGCGGCTCGACTAGTGTCGGCGTTTTCACTTTGTCTTTCGCGGAGCCGTCTCCGCGATGCAGTCGACCAGGTTCAGCGCTGCCAACATGAGCATCTTTTGCGCTTCGGTCTTGATACCGAGGAGGTTGCTCTCCTTGAACTTGCCGAACACGTAGGCGAGCAACTGCTGCTCGGGGTGGTCGCGCACGGCGTCTGCGGTGGCCTGCGCTTGCAGCTGTTGCGACACACCCTCGATGAAGCGTACACGCCCAGAAACGCGCCCCAGGCATCGTTCCTGAACATCTTCGGAGATGACCGGCCAGCGGCCGCCGCTGATCTTCATCGCCTCATGGAAAACGAGCAATAGGTTCAGCACTACCTCGATTTGCACGAGCGTGGCGTCATACCGCTGCAAAACCAGCACCGAGTAGAAGAGGTTGGGCTGCCGCGCGTGAACCTCGTCGGCAAGCCGATCACGTTCCTGCAAGCTCATGGCCTCCACGCGCAGCACAGCGCGGGCGAGATTGCGACTTGAGATCGACGTCATACGGCAATTGTCCAGCGCGGCGTGGCGTCGACAGCCTACTTTCGCCAGAAGGCCTCGACCGCCTTCATCCGCCGCCGTTTCTCGGTCGTGACGTAGACGGTTGTGGTGGCCAGCGACGCATGACCCAGGTTTTGCTGCGCGATCTCGATCGGCATCCCGCCGGCAATCGCATGGCTGGCGTGCGAGTGCCGCATCCAATGCGTGCTGGCTCGCGCAAAGCGCTCGGCACCCTTCGCGTCGCCCTGCCCTCGTAGCACGCTGGCGCAGTCCGTATAAAACGCCTTGATCTGGTCGTAGAACGTGGAAGCTGGGGTCCCTTCAGAAAACGGAATTTAAAGTACGCTAAGCCGCCGACATGGCACGGTCGCCCAAGAAGAAGGCCGCACCCGAGAAACATGACCTTCTGGTCGCGACGCTGAAGAGACATTCGATCACGTCGGAGTGAGGGGCCGCTGTGCGTCGGACAGCGGACCATAAGCCGAGGTCTTTGGCCTGCTGCACCCGGCCAGGAGCGGCTGCTCCGGACCGTCCGGTCCGGAGCAGCCCGATTTCGGCTTGCGATCGCTGCACGGCGCCCGGAGACCTGTGCGCACCACCGTCCGGATCTGCTGAGCTGGGCGGTGATGCGCGCACGTCGCCTCGCACTCAACCGGCGGTGCGGCCTGCGCGGGTGGTTCGGGTTCCTGCGGCACCACCTGTGCTCGCAGCTTGGCGTTGGGTGCGAGAACGCCGTGGAAGCGAATCAGATGCAGCCTCGGTCTGGGCACCAGCGCAGCCAGCCGCTGCATGAACTCCAGCGGCGACATCACCAGGTGCGTGGTGCCGTTTCGCCATGGGGTCTTGAGCTTGAGCACCACTTGCCCGGCGGCGTTGGCTTGCACGCGCTCGTTGGACAAAGCCGGCCGAGTGATGGTGCGGCAAAGCTGCTCCAGCCCCTGGCGGTCATCGGCGCCACAGCGCACGGCCGCGTGCCAGCTGAAGCCGTTGATGTC
>JBBRPV010000195.1:0-3263 GCA_038227445.1 Burkholderiales bacterium
CGCGTCGCCAGCACGGCGCGGGTCTCGACCGCGTCAAGGTGGCGACCGGCGCCGATGCCGTGATAGGTGTACAGGCGGTGCGGCAGCTCGGCCACCAGGTGCGGCGGGATCGTCACCGTGCACGAGTCGCCGTAGCCGGTCGTCACGCCGTAGATCACCCCGTCCTCAGCGAGCAGCTTGGCGACGAAGTCGGCACCGGCCTGGATGCGCGCGCGGAAGGCGGCGTCAGCGCCCAGCATGACGCCGCGGCGCCGATGCGCAATGTCCACGATGTCCTGGACACTGATTGTTCGCCCGTCGAACAGCACCGGCGTCGCGGAGCCGTGACAGCGGGCATCGGGGAAGCCGGGGCGAGAACAGGCGGGGGCAGTGGTCATCGTCGGGGCTTTTTCAGCGGGCTGCGAAGGCGCTGAGTCTCGGCCCAACCCGCCGTTGCGATCGGTGGAAAAAGCGGTAATTCCGCTGGCTCACGACTCAAGTCAAGGCCGGCGCGGCCGATATCCTTAAAGTCCGTTGTCCTAGACAGACGCCGGCGTTCACGCCGGACCGCAGCCTTGCCGCTGCGGCCGGCATCCGACTACTCAACATCAGAGATCCAAATGACAACTGCCTCCATGGACACCATTGCCTTCGGAAAAACCGATGTCGACAACGTGCTGTCGAAGATGAACGACGCGCAACTCAACAAGCTGGCCTTCGGCGCCGTGGAACTCGACGCCAGCGGCAAGATTCTCAAATACAACGCCGTCGAAGGTGCCATCACGGGTCGCGATCCGAAGGCTGTGATCGGCAAGAACTTCTTCACCGAAGTCGCGCCCTGCACCAACCGTCCAGAGTTCAAAGGCGTGTTCGACGCCGGCGTGCGCGCAAAAAACCTGAACACCATGTTCGAGTATGTGTTCGATCACCAGATGAAGCCGACGAAGGTCAAGATTCATATGAAGGCCTCGATCGCAGGCGACACCTACTGGATGTTCGTCAAGCGCGTCTGAATCGGGTGCTAGGCGCTTCGACTTTCAAAGTGACCCCAGCGCGACCCTGGCACGACCGGCCCGGCGCGCTGGCGCGGTTCATCACCGACCTGGTCGCCGACGAACTTTCTCGGCTGCGGCCGGGGGCGCCGTTGGCGCTGCCGCCGCGCCCCTGGCCGGCCGTCTTGCAACTCGACGAAGACGGGCTCGGCCTCGATTCGCTCGACCGTATGGCGGTGGCGGCGGCACTGACCGAGGCGCTGCACCTGCACGAGAGCGGCATCGAGGACCTGCTGCTCGCCCAACGCAGCTTCGGCGATTGGATCGACACCTGCGCCGAATCGCTGCGCCGCTTCGACGCCGCACTGACCTTCCGCACCTCTGGCAGCACCGGCACGCCGAAGCCTTGCCGCCATATGCTCGCCGCCCTGCAGCACGAGGTCGAGGCCCTTGCCGAGCTGCCGCCGCTGCGCGGTACTGTCGGCCGTGTGCTCGCAGCAGTGCCGTCGCACCACATCTACGGCTTTCTGTTCACGCAGCTCTTGCCATTGCGGCTGGGCGCTGCGGAGACCATCGATATCCGCGGGTTGACGGCCCCGTCGCTGCGTCATCAACTGCGCGAAGGCGACTTTGTCATCGGCCACCCGGCGTTCTGGCGCCTGTTCGCGCAGCATGGGCAGGGCGCGCCACTGCCGCTGGGCGTGCGCGGCGTCAGCTCGACCGCGCCATGCCCCGACGTGCTGGCGCAAGCTCTCGTCGACCAAGGACTGGAGAGCCTGCTGCAGGTCTACGGCAGCTCCGAGACTGCCGGCATCGGCTGGCGTGACGGCGCTGACAGCCCTTTCGCGCTGCTGCCGCATTGGCAGCGCGCTTACGCTGAAGCCAGCGCAGCGCCAGAGATCCTCTTGCGCAGTGGGCCGGGCGGTCCTTTCGCACCCGTGGTGCTGCAGGACCATCTGAACTGGCGCGACCCCAAACATTTCACTGTCGCCGGCCGCACCGATACGGCGGTCCAGGTGGGCGGCGTCAACGTGTTCCCTTCGCAGGTCCGCCTATGCCTGTGCGACCACCCGGCGGTGGCCGACGCTGCGGTACGCCTGATGGCGCCTCATGAGGGCGACCGGCTCAAGGCGTTCGTGGTGCTGCACCCCCGCGCCGACACCGACCGGCAGGCGCTGTGCGCCGAGCTCGACGCCTGGTTGCGCACGCGGCTGGCGGCGCCAGCGCGCCCGCGGGCCATCGAATTCGGCCCCGCATTGCCTGTCGACAACCGCGGCAAAGCATGCGACTGGTCGATTGCAGAACGTTTCAGCGCCAGCGGCAGGTGAACCCGCCGGCTGCGGTTCTGCAGCCTTCGAGTTCAGCCCAAGGTCTGGATACTCAGGCCGACTCGACCATCAGCTGCAGCCAGGCGCTCAAGGCATGCGCTTCCAGCGGCCGGCTGAACAGATAGCCCTGGCCCTTGTCGCAGCCGAGCTGCTGCACCATCGACGCCTGGGCCTGGGTCTCGATGCCCTCGACCACCGTGCTCATGCCCAGGCTCCTGGCCACCATCACGGTGGCCTGCACCAGCACGCGGTGGTGAGGGCTGGTGTCGACCTGCGAGGTGAACGAGCGGTCGATCTTGACGATGTCGACCGGGAACTGGTGCAGGCTGGCCAGCGACGAGTAGCCGGTGCCGAAGTCGTCGAGCGCCAGCGCCACGCCCAGCGCCTTCAATTGCTTCAGCACCGCCTGCACAGCGGCGTCCTGCGCGGCCATGCTTTCCGTGACTTCGAGATGGAGACACTGGGGTGGCAGACTGCTGGCGACCAGCAGCGCCTGCACCGAGGCGACAAAGTCGGGCTGCCGTAGCTGGGCTCGCGACAGGTTCACCGCCGTCCAACCTGGCGCCGCCGGGCCAAGTTCATCGAGCCAGCGTTTCTGCTGCTGCACCGCGGTGGCGAGCACGAAATCGCCAAGCGCGCCGATCAGGCCGCATTCCTCTGCGACACCGATGAACTCGAACGGCGGCACGATGCCGCGCTGCGGATGCCGCCAGCGCACCAGTGCCTCGACGCCGACGCAGCTGATCCCGCCGCGGTCGGCCTGCGGCGCGTGCAGTCCGACAATCGGTTGGTAAACCACGAACAGCTGCCCTTCGGCCAGCGCCACCCGCAGTTCGGACTCGGTGCGGGCGCGCTGCATCGCACGCTCGCGCATCCCCGGCTCGAAGAGGACGAAGCGGCCACCGCCCTGGCGCTTGGCCTCGACCATCGCGATGCTGGCGTCGAGCATCATGGCGTGGGCATC
>JBBRPV010000196.1:0-3219 GCA_038227445.1 Burkholderiales bacterium
ACTTGGGCAGTGCCAAGGCGGGCCAAAGCAGCCTGGACGAGCACCAAGCGCCCTACAGCGCGATGCACACGGTGCTCAAGGGCATGGTGGCCGAGCACGATGCGGAGCAAGCCCGCAGTGACGCGGCGCAGAAGAACACGGACACTGGAGATGACAAGGTTCCCCACGCGAGCGAGCCGGTGGTCACGATCAGCGCGAGGGCGGGTCTGGCGGTGGTGGCGGGGCAAGACATTCAGCTCGCCGCTGGCGAAGGCGTGACGTTGGCCAGTGGGCAAGACACGCATTGGGCCGTTGGCGGGGCCAGCAGAGTCCACACGGGTCAGGCCATTGGCATGCTGGGCGGGGCGATCAAGCCGGGCACTGAGGCCGCGGGCAAGGGGCTCACCGTGATCGCCGGCAAGGGCGACATTGAGGTTCAGGCGCAGGCCGATCAGATGCAGATTGCTGCGAAGCTTGATGTGAGCGTTCAGAGCCAGAGTGCGCACATCGACTGGGCAGCAGCGAAGAAGATCACGATGTCTACCGCAGGCGGGGCGAACATCACGATTGAGGGCGGGAACATCACCGTGCAGTGCCCGGGAACGCTCACGATTCGTGCGGCGAGTACGTCGCTTGATGGGCCGCAGACGCAGAGTTATGCGTTGCCTGGGTTGCCGCAGCAGGTTTGCGTTTCTTGTCTTTTAAGCGCGCGCGCGTCGGGCGCGCCGTTTGCGATGTCATGACCAATACCGTCGAATCATTTGCCGAGCATGTCGGCAGTCGCCTGGCAGGTCATGCCCCTGACGGAATCCATCGGTATCTCGTGGTCGATCAGGCCGCGCTTCACGGGGTTGATATCCAGCATGGCTTGGGCTGGAATGGCCCGAGTTGGGATCTTCTGGAAGGCGTCCCACCCAACTGGGCCACAACGGCCTCGCCGGTACTGGTCGCCGCAGCCGCGTCTCCGCTCAGCGAGAGTCAAAGAAGGGTTTGGCAAAAGTTTGCGGCCAACTGGCGATATGCGAACGCTTTGACCTATGTGGAATCGCCGGTGGCATTCGCGGCTTTGGCGCTTGCGCTGACTGAACGGACGAAAGGCCTCTTGCCCGACAACATGCGGGTGCTTTTGCGCTGGTACGACAACCGCGTGCTGTCGAGTCTGTTGCAAGTACTCGATGTTGGCCAGCTACAAGCACTGCTCGCGCCCCTAACCCACTGCGCAATTGCAGATCGGCGCGGCCTGGTTCGCTTGACGTCGTGCGCGCCAGCACCTTCTTTGGTTCCCCAATTTCCTCTTGAGCTTTCAGTAACCCAGGAAGCTCTTCTTCTTGAGGCAAGCGAGGCAGACGCGCTCATCGACATCCTTCTTGGTCAAGGCCAGTCCGCCTTGCTGGAACTGCTACCACCGGATCAGTATGACTGCGTGCTTTCGCTTTGGCAGACAGCACGGCGGTACGGAATCTTTCAGGTTTCCGATCAGATCGCGTTTTGTCACTTGGGGCTGGAAGTTGGTCAAGGCTTTGATCTTCATGAACCGTGGTCGGGGGTCATTCAACAGGCAAGCAGCGAAAAGGGAAGTTTTGTCAAAGCCTTGGCGCGACTGGAAGGCGCGGCGCCTTGAAATCTGGATTCATGGCGATGTCTGCCGAACGATTTTGCACAACCTGGTCCGTCGTTTCGATAGTCCTTTGCCTCTGCGTACTGGGCTGCGATGCGTCCCATGTGCAGGCGCAACCGCGTGTTCTGACGCCTGGCTCCCCAGGTGTCGTCGCCAAGGGAGCCACAGAGACCGTCGGCAACGTGGATGGGTTCCGTGAATTCAGTCTGACCATCTACGGCTACAACTACACCGATACCGAGATTGGAAGCTTTGAAGTGAATGGCCACGGAGGAGGCAACCTTGCCGTTAGTTCCCCGACCGCGGGTGGGGGAAAATCCGCGTGCTGTGCGGCACTGTTCACGCCCGTGCCCAAGGACCACAAGATCCGCGTGAAATGGACTCGAGACAGTGACACGTGGTGCGAGCAGGATGTGCCGTTCGTCGGCCCAGTTCCCGCACACGCCGAGTACATGGAAGTTCATTTTTACCGGGATGGGCACATTGAGCTGGCCGTTACGCAGACGAACTCCCCGCCGAGGTTGACCCTGGAGCGGGTGCACGGAAATAGCCGGCACACCGACCCATCCATGAACGTCAACAACGACAACAAGTACTCGAGGTGCAAACTTGGCTACCGATAGAGAGCGATTCGAAGTTCACACGGTGCTGCAGCAGCGTGGCGGTGCGTTGTCGTTCGCAGCAATGGGCACCCCGATGCAGAGTGCGGGTACTCAACGCGCAGCGCTGGATCCTTCAGGTGTCATGCTGGCTGCCGCCAACGCAGTGTCGGCGGGACGACAGGCCCTGAGCACCCCGCCGGCGCGCACGTGCCAGCAGAGCCTGACCCTCAATTTTTTCTTTGACGGAACCGGCAACAACATCGACGCTGATCTGGGCACGATGCAGCACAGCAATGTCGCACGACTCTTTCTCGGCGCAGTAGACGACGATGAAGTGAAGGGGTTGTCATCCTTCTACATTTATGGCCTGGGCACCTACTTCAGGGAGATTGGTGACGCCGGCAACACGACTCGCGGCAAAGGCCTTGGCCACATGGGACAGCCGCGCATTGATTGGGCATTTCGAAAATTCGACGAAGCTGTAGCCAAGGCCGAGGCACGTGCGCAGAACCCGACCAATAAGATCACGCTCATCAAAGTGAACGTGTTTGGTTTCTCCCGCGGGGCCGCGCTGGCGCGCGCCTTTGTGCGCGATCTGGGAGAGAGATGCGCCAAGTCGGGGACGGACTATCGCCTGAAGCGCGGCGACCACCCAATTGAAGTCGGCTTTCTTGGGTTGTTTGACACCGTGGCGTCGGTAGGAATACCGATGAGCGCGAACAACACGCCTGGTGCTACGACCGCCGGCTGGTACGGGCTTCGAAAGACACTGAACGTGCGCGCGTCCTCCGCTCAGTCAGGCCTTCGTGCGATAGCGTTCGGCTCACCTGGTGCCGACCCAGCGCCGGGGGACTTCGATGGTCACGCCAGTTGGGCCGACGGGTTGGACGAAGCCGCTACGCGGAGCAAGCCCATCACCAGTCTCGTATGGTGCCCATACACGCGCTCGATTCTGAGGCGTGAGTCAGTGCAACCCAGCGAGGAGTTTTCAACATGGCGAACTTTCCGGAGCATTTTGAG
>JBBRPV010000197.1:0-3114 GCA_038227445.1 Burkholderiales bacterium
GATGTTTTGAAGGAGGTACTTCTCGCCGAGGAAGCCGCGGCCTTCGTAGCGGCGCATCAGCGAGAACTTCGCCTCGGCCCACAGGGTGACGGGTCGGTTGACTTCATCGACGCGCACGTCGGCAGGCACCCGGGCGGAGGCCATCGCGACGAGCATCGCCTTCATCGCGCGGACGTGGTTTGCCGACGTACCGAGCGGGCCCTGGAGCGAGGACTCCGGCCTGGTCTGCCGGGGCGACGAGTCACGGATCACGATGGTGTCTGCGGGCGTGTCGGAGCGGCGCAGCAGCAGCGTGTAGGTCGCCTGCGCCGAGGACACGAACAGGTTGACCGGCTTGGCCGACGTGCCGACGGGGCGGATGTAGACCTCGCCCTTGTCGCGGTCGCATTCGAGGACGATCTCGCCAGCGGGATTGATCGCGGGGCTGGCCGGGTTAGCTGGGCTGGGGCTCATGCCGTTGGCCATCGGAGCCGCAGCCACCGCGTTGCCGCAGTTGCTCGAATAGATGTTGCCGAACACGTCCGTGATTGGCGCGCCTTCAATGCGGATGCGCGTTGGCTCCTTGATCGACAGGATCGCTTCGACCGACACGCCGTCGCGCGCATCGATGACTTGCAGCGCGTGCGCCGGGAGGACCGCGAAAAGCAGTGCGGCTGCCAGCGCCGCAGCTGGACGCAGCACGTGTGCAAGACCGCCCGCTTCGACTTCAGTTCGCATTGGGAAGCTCCTTGAACGTCTTGAGGTGCATGCGCGCGCCGTTGAAACTGAACTCGACCAGGTAGGCCTTCAAGTCGTTGGCACTCTCGAAGCCGTTGACCAGCGTGCGCAGCCGCCCGCGCACGACGACGGTCTGTGCGTCTTCGCTGGGCACCAGTTGCTGCGGCATGAAGAGGGTGCTGGCGTTGATGCGCTTCAGGCGCTCCGCTTCGACTTCCTGCCGGGTCTTCAGCGCGCCGTACTGGCCGGGTTCGACATAGCCCAGCAGCACACCCTTCTTCCAGTCGATGGACGACGGCGTCACGTCCAGCACCAGCCAGGCGATGAAGCTGCCCATCTGCTCCAGGTACTCGCTGCTCGCCTTGTCTCGGCTGACCCAGAAGGACTTGTCGATCGAGGGCGGCACGATCACGGTGCGCACAGTGCCGATCAGGTTGAGGATCACGATCAGTGCTACAACGTGGCCGACGGCCAGGGCACCCACCGTGAGCCCCAGGCTGCGGTTGCGCCTGCGCATTTCCTTGATGTCGCCGTTGAGTCGTTCGAAGTCCATATGCCTGCTCCGGGTGCGCGGGGTTGGTCAGCGCTCAGCCGACCATGCGGCGGATGTACGAGGGCGGCGTGGCGCGCATCGCTGTCAGCGGGCTGGGCGGCAGGTGCCAGTACAGCCAGTGCATCGCGAAGGCCGGGTGCTTGTCGGCCTTGACGCGGGCGATCCAGCGCGACAGCGAGATGCCGATGACGGCGCAGACGGCGAAGGCCAGCTTGGTGCCGGACATGTAGCCGACGAAGAAGCAGAAGAGCACGGGCGCCGCGACGTCGATGTCCCAGAAGCCAATCTTCCAGGTGTCGTCCAGGCGACGCGGGATGTAGGTGTCGGCTTGCATGCCGTGCTCCCAGCCTGCTCGGCCCGCGTCAGACGACCGCGCCCATGATCGCGCCGGCGATCACCAGGCCCACCGCCGCAAAGATCGCCAGGCCGACGTAGAACAGCACTGGCCCGAAGTTGCGCAGCGCGGACAGCGAGATCAGCGCAACGACGAAGCCAACGAAGCCGACCAAGGCCTTGATGCCCGGCCCCAGCGCGGAGATCTGCGTCAGCGCCGAGGTCATCGGCCCGGTGATGCCGGTGAAGGCCACGAGGTCGAGCGCATAGCCCGGGAAGGCGACGCCAAGGCCCAAGGCGAGCAGCGTCAGAAGGGAAAGAACCGCCAGCGGCCGGCGCACCGAGGCGCGGAAGGTGGATGGGATGTCGAGAATTGCAGTGCTCATGAAGTCCTCCAGGAAGGGTTTGAGGGTGAGTTGGATGCGAAGCGGGTCAGGCCAGGTCGGCGGGGGTGAAAGCAGGTGTTGGAAACCGCATCGGGCGGGGGTTGGGTGCTCGCGCATCACAGGTCTTCTGCGTCGCGCTCGAAGACGATCTCGACGCGCCGGTTCAGGGCACGCCCGTCGGCCGTCTGGTTCGACGCCGCAAAGCAGCACGCACCCTCGGCGTCCAGCGCCACGGCCGGGGACAGGTGGGGGTAGCGGACGCGCAGGTGGTCTCGGACGGCGTGAGCGCGGTCCAGCGCCAGTGCCTGATTGACTTGGGGTGGCCCGACGTTGTCGGTGCGCCCGGAAATCGCGACACGGGCCACGCGACGGGTGGCCTCCAGCCCCCGCACCGCTTCGTCGATCTGCCCTCGCGCGGCAGCGCTCAGCACGGCGCTGCCGAACGCGAAGCGCACCGTCACCTGCTTCGATGCGGGTTCGGCAGTGCCTGCATGCTTCTGGGCGGCGGCTGGCGTCGACGGGATCGCTCGGCGCGCATCGGAAGGTGCGAGCACTTCGCCAACGTCGAGCGACGCGTTCGTGTCGATGGCACGTGGAGGCACTGCGACGAGCGGAACAGCACTGGCCAGCGTCTTCGGCGTCACGGCCGGGCAGGCGGGTTGCTGGCAGGTTGCGTATGCGGCGCTGCGCCCGAAATCCATCTGGGCGACTTGCGTGACCGGGGAGGGTGAAAACGCTCGCGCCGGCGGGTGTCCATCAACGCTCGGACGAAGCGGCACGCTGCACGAGGCCGCGAAGGCCGTGCTCACCGCAGCCAGGCCAAGAGCGCCAGTCACTCGACGACCCATGTGCCTCATGGCGACACCCGCGCGGAAATCAGGACCGGGGCGACCGCAGGCTCGACTGCGGGGCGCTGGCCTTGCGAGGCGACAAACCCTTCCTCGCGCGGCTGCGAGCCTGGCAGCTTGCGATACACCTGCCAGGTGTTGCCGCTGATGTAAATCCGCCCCTATTCGCTGGCGAGGTGGCGGATTTGTCCGCAGGTGCTTGGCGGTATCACGGGCCGGCTGCTTGGGCTGCCATCGGCGCGCTGTGGCGTCGCGGTTGCTGGCGGCCACGCCGCGA
>JBBRPV010000198.1:0-3094 GCA_038227445.1 Burkholderiales bacterium
GGGCGGAGGGCGACAACGGCCCCTCGAACGGCCGCCACAGCGGCGACCAGCGCTCCCTCGCACGGTCCCCGCACCAGCGGCTGCGCGGCTGCGGGTCGGCCAGGAAATCCCGGTACTGGGTGCAGTCCTCGTTGTTCATCGACGACAAGGCCTTGCCCTTGTGCATGATCGCCCAGAGCAGGAATCGCTCGGCCTCCTTGCGGTAGGCGCGCTGGGTGTTTGAGAGCGACTGCAGCCAGTCTAGGCCTTGCAGGACGCCGGTGTCTCGCTGCCGGCGTCGGGCCTTGAGGTGGGCTTTCTGATCCGGGGTCAGGCCGTGCTTGGAGCGCAGCCAGGCAAGAATCGCCTGGTAGTCATTGCTGGCCTCGAGCAGGCAAAGCGCCTGCGGGCGCCTGAACAGCCCGCGTGTGCCATCAAGCTCGGCGGGCACGATGAACTTCTCGAGCGGGCGGATGGCGGTGGCCGGTGCGGCCACGGCGCCCCGTTCATGCGCGTAAAGCTTGCTGCGCGCCAGCGCGACGTGGTGACCGATGTGCAGCTCGGTGTTGCCTGGGGTATTGGACGACGTGCTGGCTGACCTGCTGGCTGACGTGCTGGCCGATTTGCTGGCTGGATTCGCGTCTTCCGGCTGCGCGCCCGCCACGTCGCGCAACCACTCGACGATGCGCAGCGCCTTGCCCTGCCCCATCGCCTTGATGCCCGCATACCAGCACCGGCCAACACCGTTGATGCGCTCCACCAGTTGCGCCAGCGTGAAGATGTCGGCGGCCTCCAGGTGGCTGGCCAGCGTCGGGTTCAGCCAGGCAGCGACCGAGTCGCCGGCCTTTGGCGACTGGGCAACCAGGCCTTCGAGCCAGCGCAACGCTTCAAGTTGTCGGGTGATCAGTCGGGCGCGGTTGCGCAGGCGCTGGGTCGCCCGGCCATATTGCGCTTCAAAAGCGGCGATCTGGTCAGCCTGGCGTTCGTCCTCCAGGCCATGCGCTTCGGCAAAAGCTTCGAGGCTGGGCAGGTCGAGTGCCGGGTCAGCGATGCGGGTGGCGTCAATGCGCACCAGGCGCGCCGTGCCAAACCGGTCCTGGCGTTGGGCGGCAGCCGCGAACTCGGCGCGGATCCAGGCGATGGTGGCGCGCACGGTGCGCAAGTCGGTGGCCTCGCCCTCAACCCGGATGTAGCGCTCCCAGCTCTGTCTGGCGTCGAGCCCCTGGACCACCGAGCGCATGAAGGCAAAGTGGCCGACTTGCAGCAAGCGCTGGCGGGCGGCACTCAACTGCGGGACACGGCTGGCCAGAGAGGTCAAGGCGCCCTGCCCTGCGCGCCCTGCCCTATGCGCTGCGCCAGGCAGTCCTGCGATGGTGTGCTTCTGGGCTGTCTGCATCGGCACTCAGTGCCCTGCCACCCAGTTCTCGAGCCTGAGTCCTGGGTAAGTGCGGAAATCCGCTTCATTGTTCGTGACCAGCGTGACGCCCAGGGCCACCGCGTGGGCTGCGATGAGCTTGTCCAGCGCGTCCTTGTTTCTCTCACGGTGGTCGGCGCGAATCGGCCCGTAGGCCCGGGCAGCGCGAGCCTCGAAGGCTGCCACCACGATGTCCTCGAGCAGCCCGTCCATGGCAGCTTGGTTGTGGCCTTTGGCCGCGCCCGAACGCTCTACCCCGTACTCAAGCTCGGCCAGCGTGATGGCGGAGATCACGACCTCGCCGACAAAACACTGCGCAAACCGCGCCGCGACCTCTGGCGGCTGGCGCTTCATGAGGTAGATGCAGATGTTGGTGTCGAGCATGTACTTTGGCGTCATAGCGCCTCGCGCTCACGCTCGACGTTCTCGCCCCGGCCGTCGGCCATGAAATCAGGCGAGAAGCGGGCCAGCTTGGCCAGCACGTCGCCGATGCGCCTGTGCGCCGGACGGATGCGCAACTCGTCGCCCTCACGTTCGATGACCAGGTCGATGTCCCAGCTGAGGTAGGCCAGCTCGGATGGAATGCGCACGGCCTGGGAGTTGCCGTTCTTGAACAATTTGGTTTTGGCCATGGCGATCTCTCTGAGCTTGGTTTCGGATGTACAAATACATCCTACTTCGCAAAATAAGTCTTGTAAACACATGGATGTACATTGACGGCATGCAGCCGTCGATGCCACCCAACCCCTGAATGCGTGCGCATCCGCCTGGTTTGGAAGCGGGCCCGGCAACTGTCGCAAAGTGGGTGCTTGCCGTCACTTGGCTATGCCCAGGAACACGGCCAGACAGCGCTCGACTTCGACCATGGCATCGGCATCAATGCGACCGAAGGTCGGGCCGACCTTGTCGCGCTTGACGGTCACGGCCTTGTCGGCCATGACCTGTGAACGCTTGTTCAAACCGTTCTCGGCGCTCGGCAGGAGGGTGATGCGAAACAGGGGCGCTGCGACCAGGGTGCTCGCAACCGGCAGCACGATGACGGTGGCGTGTTCGCCGTATTGATCGGACTGGATGACGAGCGCGGGCCGAGGCTTGCCAAAGTCGCCTTGGATAGCAATGGTCACCAGATCGCCCCGCCTCATTCAGTCCAACCCTCTACATCAGCCAAGGCTTCATCCAAGAGGCGCTGCAGGCCGACATCGGTCGCGTCTGCGTGTGCGGCAAGACCGGACTGGCGGCGGCATTCCTGCGCGAAGTCGGAGCGTCGCGTATCGGGCACCCAGATTTGCACTGGGCGCAAACCTGCCGCGCGGAGCGCGTCACGGTGCTTTTGAACCCGTGTATTGACATCAGCCATTTGAAAGCCCCGATATGTTACATGCAACATTCTATCTGGCTGTTGTGTTGCATGCAACGGATTTAACCGGCTGAGGAGGCCCCGACTGTTCCGGCAGTGCCCCGTGTTCGGCGGCAAGCGGCGTGAATTGGCGCCAAACCTTTCGAATCAGGTGCACTTGCCAGAGTGTGGCCCAGAACGCGCTTGATTGTGGCCTTTTTTTTAGCACCATGATAAGGATACTTATCATGTAGCCAACACGTACCATGGACGAGCCAGAAGGCGCCCTCACCTATTGAGATTTCTCGGTCCAATCCTCGGTGGTCAGGCCTTGAAGCTGCCTGAAAGCATGGTCGTTCGTCACC
>JBBRPV010000199.1:0-2517 GCA_038227445.1 Burkholderiales bacterium
GATGGAGCTGTACCTGCGCTGGCTGGACAAGCACGAGCGGGCGCCGGGCGAAGAAGCACCGATCGGCCTGATCCTGTGCGCGGCGGCTGACGCCGAGCAGGTGGAACTGCTGCAGCTCGATGCCAAGTCCATTCGTGTCAGTGAGTACCTCACCGCCTTGCCGCCGCTGCCGATGCTGCGCGAACGGCTGCACCAGGCGATGGAGCACGCCAGGGAACAGGCCGCCCGGCGCCTGCCAGACGCGGAGGGCCACTTGTGACGCACGATGACCATCCGCCCCAGGCCCTCCTCGATCTGGTGGACAGCATGCGTGACTTTGAGCAACGGGCGGCACTGCAATACCGGCTGGTGGTGGACGACATCCTGCAGACCGGCCGCCGTGATCCCCAGCACATCGAGCACACGTTGGACGGTCTGCTGGACTTCTGTGGGCACGAGCCTGTGGTGCTGATGTATCGACAGCTGTGCCGGCACTACTGGCAGTTTGACCCAGCGGCCACGGCCTTCTACATCAATGCCTACCGCGAGCGGTGGGACAGTGATGAGCAGGGGGATCCGGTGTGATCCGCGATCTCAAACCTTATGCCGACTACAAGGGCTCGGGCCAACCGTGGCTGGGCCAGGTGCCGGCACATTGGGAACAGCGCCCTGCGTTCGGCGCCTTCGTGCCAATTGGTGAGCGCAACATCGGTATGAAGGAGAAGACGGTCCTCTCCCTAAGCTACGGCCGCATCGTTGTCAAACCGGTCCACAAGCTGCACGGGCTTGTTCCCGAATCTTTCGAAACTTATCAGATCGTAAATCCGGGTGACATCGTCATTCGTACGACCGACCTCCAAAACGATCACACCAGCTCGCGCGTTGCCATCGTGAGGGACCGCGGCATCATCACGTCCGCCTACCTGGCGCTGCATGTGGAGGTTGGCATCAACCCAGAGTTCGGGTACCAGTTACTCAATGTCTGGGACATGACCAAGGCAATCTATGGGTATGGCTCTGGGCTTCGGCAGGGTCTCGACTTTTCGCACTTCAAGCGAATGCCTGTGGCACTGCCACCGCCTGCGGAACAGGCGGCAATCGTGCGGTTCTTGAAATGGGCAAGCGGCCGGCTGGAGCGAGCAGTTCTGGCGAAGCGAAAAGTGATTGCCCTGCTGACCGAGCAAAAGCAGGCCATCATCAACCGAGCAGTCACGCGCGGAATTGCAGAGGTCGTTCACCTCAGTCCCTCTGGAAACCCGTTGCTGGAACACATCCCCGCACACTGGGAGCTTTCAGCGCTCCGACGACGTTGGCAAGTCTTGGACTGCAAGCACCTGACGGTACCTTTCGTCGAAAACGGGATACCGCTGGCCAGCGTGGTTCAGGTCAGGAATTTCACGCTCGATCTCAGCAGTTGCAAGAGGACGAGACCGGAGTGGTTCCGTCAACTGATTGAGGGTGATCGCAGGCCCAAGCGTGGCGACCTCATCTACTGTCGCAATGCGAGCGTTGGATCGTGCGCAATCGTAGATACAGACCTTGAGTTCGCGATGGGGCAGGATGTCTGCCTAATCCGGTCAAGTGGACAGAATCAACGGTTCTTGAACTATGTGCTCCACAGCCCATTCATGAGGCGTCAGCTCGACCTTCTTCTGGTTGGTTCTACGTTCAAGCGCATCAATTTCAGCGATATCAAGGCACTCACAATCCCAGTGCCGCCGAGAGCCGAACAAGATTTGATCTGCGCCTACTTAGACTCTGAGTTGTCGCGTTTTGAAGTGGTCACCGGTCGAATTGCGCGAGAGATTGACCTACTTCGCGAATACCGAACCCGCTTGATTGCAGAAGTCGTGACAGGCAAGCTTGATGTACGCAAGGCAGTTCAGAGCTTGCGCGGCGAGGAGGTCACGAATCTGCTGGATGAGCCAGTCGATGGACCCGACGACGCTGAACTCATCGACGAGAAAGCCGAAGCATGAGCACCGACATCAGTGAGAAGGGCCTCGAATCGCTGATCGTCCGGCACATGACCGGTACCGACGGCTTGGCCATCGTGCCCGGCGCCATGACTGAGCCGCCCGCGCGCTATGGCGGCACGGGCTACTTCGCCAGCAGCCCCAAGGACTTCGACCGGGCCCATGCGCTGGATGCGGCGCAGCTTTTCGCCTTCCTGCGCGCCACGCAGCCGGAGGCCGTCAAAAAGCTGATGATGGTCGATGCCCACGACGCCAAGGACCTGAACCGCCTCAAGTTCCTGAGCCGGCTTTCGGCTGAGGTCGGCAAGCGCGGCGTCATCGACGTGCTGCGCAAGGGCATCGAACACCATCCCGCTGGCCACTTCGATCTGTTTTATGGCACGCCGTCGGAGGGCAATGCCAAAGCAGCAGCGCTGCACGCGCAGAACCGCTTCTCGGTCACCCGTCAACTCTTCTACAGCACCGACGAGAGCCGGCGCGCGCTGGACCTGGGCCTGTTCATCAACGGCCTGCCGATCGCGACCTTCGAGCTGAAGAACAGCCTGACCAAGCAGACCGTCGA
>JBBRPV010000200.1:0-2384 GCA_038227445.1 Burkholderiales bacterium
ACCGCCGGCCCCACCGTGTCGGGCTTGACCTTGCCGTCGGGCTGCACACAGACAAAGACGCTGGTCTCGGTCGATCCGTAAAGCTGCTTCAGGTTGATGCCGATCGAGCGGAAGAACATCAGCAGGTCGGCGCCGATGGCCTCGCCTGCGGTGTAGGCCACGCGCAAGCGGCTCATGCCCAGCACGTCGCGCAGCGGGCCGTAGATCAGCAGGTCGCACAGCCGGTAGGCCAGCCGGTCGCGCGTGGCCACCGGTTCGCCGGCCAGCACCTGGGCGCCGACCCGGCGTGCCAGGGTCATCGCCTGCGCATACAACCAGCGCTTGGGGCGGCTGGCGTCCTCCATCCGGATCGTGACGTCGGTCAGCAGCGATTCGAGCACCCGCGGCGGGGCGAAGAAGTAGGTCGGCCCAATCTCGCGCATGTCGGCCAGCATGGTCTCGGACGACTCGGGGCAGCAGATGCAGTAGCCCACCACCATCGGCTGCGCATAGCTGAACATGTTCTGGCCGATCCATGCCGGCGGCAGGTAGGCCACCGCCACGTCATGGTCGTTCAGGGCTTCCATCTCGGCTGCGGCGCGGGCCCGGTCGATCAGCGCCGAATGGGTCAGCACCACACCCTTGGCCTGACCGGTTGTCCCCGAGGTGAAGAAAATCGCCGCCGCATCGCTGCCCTTGCCGAGCGCAGCTTCGGCCAAAACCGCATCCCGGCGGGTTGCCAGCAAGGCTTCGCCTTGCTTGCGGAAATCGGCAAAGCTCACCAGCTGCGGCTGCGCATAGTGGCGCATGCCCCGGTCCTCGTCATAGACGATGCGCAAGATACGCGGGCATTGCGGCAGGATCTCGAGCAACTTGTCGACCTGCTCCTGGTCCTCGGCAAATACGTGGGTGATATCGGCTGAGCGCAGCGGATGCGCCAGCTCATCAGCCGCCGCGTCCTGGTAGAGCGGCACCGCCACGCCGCCCAGCCATTGCGCTGCGCACATCGCGGCGTACAGGCGCGGCCGGTTGTCGCCGATCAGGGCCAGGTGTCCGCCGCGCTGGAAGCCGTCAGCCTGCAGTGCCGCAGCCAGCGCAGCGACCTTGTCGGCGAGTTGCTGCCAGCTCAAGGTCTGCCAGATGCCGCGGCTCTTCTCGCGGATGGCCGGTCTCGCCCCCCTTTGTTTGGCGTGCTCGAGCAGCAACTTCGGAAAGGTGTCGATCAGTTCGGGTGGCAGGGGCATGGGGTCTGGATTCAGCAAGCAGAGGGCGTCGGTACCCAGGGATGGATGCGCGCTGCCCGGCGGCGCGCACTGCCCTCGAACTTCGGGCACCCGCAGATGCTAAAAAGAGAGTCGGCTGGCCTCTGTCCTGAACCATACAATTTAGGGTTTCCGATTGCATCCCTCCTTGAACAACCCTGGGCTCGACTTCGTCATGGCGTCACCTTGGTGCCGCACCTTGAGCGATTCAGTGCGGGCCCGGGTTCGGGCCGCGACCCGGACCCGGCTCGTGCCGCGCGGCGGCATGGTCTGCCACTTCGGTGCGCAGGTCGAGTACTGGAAGGGCGTTGTAGACGGCATGGTGAAGATGAGCGTGGTCTCGCCCAACGGGCGCACGTCGACCCTGACCGGCCTTACCGCAGGCGCCTGGTTCGGTGAAGGGTCGGTGCTGCGCTCGGCGACCTGGGACTTTGACGGTGTGGCGATGCGCGACACCCACATCGCGCTGGTGCCGCGAGAGACGTTCCTGTGGCTGCTGGACGAAAGCCCGGGTTTCGCCCGCTTCGTGATCGGGCAACTCAACGAGCGCCTGGCCCAGTTCCTGGCCGTGGTCGAGGCCGAGCGGCTGGAAGCGGCCGAGACGCGGGTGGCGCGCTGTCTGGCCTGGCTGTTCAACCCGGTGCTCTACCCCAATGTCGGCTTGCGGCTGGAGCTCACCCAACAGGAGCTTGGCTACCTCTCCGGCGTGCCGCGCCAGCGCGTCAACCGTGCACTTCGCTTGATGGAAGAGGCCGGACTGCTGGAGGTCAAGTACGGCGCCGTGCGCGTGCTCGACCTGCAAGGGCTGCAGCGCTACCGCGCCTGAGGCGACAGCAGTGGCGCTGCAAAACTGAAACGCAGGACACGCAGCAACACCGGGCGACGGACGGGCCGTGCAAGGCCTGGCGAGCAGGCGCAGCGGCCGCTCAGCCCAGCGACTTGTACCGTCGCTGGGCCTTCGCCAGCCACAGCCGCCTTCCGGCGGCTGTGCGCGGGCTCAGCCCAGCAACTTGTATCGTCGCTGGGCCTTCGCCAGCCACAGCCGCCTTCCGGCGGCTGTGCGCGGGCTCAGCCCAGCAACTTGTATCGTCGCTGGGCCTTCGCCAGCCACAGCCGCCTTCCGGCGGCTGTGCGCGGGCTCAG
>JBBRPV010000201.1:0-2096 GCA_038227445.1 Burkholderiales bacterium
AATCCAGCGCTTCGCTGCGGGTCAGGGTCTCGATGCAGGCCTGGCGAAACTCTTGCTCGGTGTGGCCCTTCACGGCCGATACAAAAGCTTGCGGCAGGATGGTGGCGTCCTTGACCAGATCGGCCACGTCAAACACCAGGCCACCCCGGCGGGTTTTGCCGTGCAACACGGCCAGCGCCGCCGGGATGCCCAGCACCCAGATCGCCGTCGCGCCCAGGCCGTAAGCCAGGTAGTTGCCGTGGTCCAAAAATCGGTTGGCGGCGTCTACATGCTCGCCACGCTTGCCCCGGGTGAAGTCGCCGTAGCCCGTGGCGTGCACCGCCAGGCGGTATAGCTGCTTTGTCAGGCGCGCCTCTTCGGTCAGCAAGGCGGTGACATCGGGCGCCGCCAGCACGGCCAGGCGGCTGGGCGCCACGACGGCTTCCAGCTGCGCCGCATCGATGGCAAAGCCCTGGTCTTTAAGCGACTTGCTGCGCAGCCAGTGCTGCGGCAGGCGCTCCAGCCGCGCCGTCTGAAAGGCCTTGGCGGCGGCCAGGCGCAAACTGTCGTCGAACCAGAAGCGCACCCAATGCTGCAGGAACTCCGTGGGCCGGTACTCGCTTTGTGGCGACAGCCAGGCCACCTCCAGCGCGTGATCGCTGCCCAGCGTGGGCTCCATGCCAGCGAACAGCGGCGTGCCACCACCGCCGCAAAAACCCAGCAGCACGCCGGCCTTGGCCAGATCACGAACGGCAGCCTGGGTGACCGAGGTGCCGGTGCCCAGCAGCACAGTGGTGGTATTGGCGATCGGGATGTTCCAGTACAGCGACTGCTTGCCGCGCTCGGTCACGTACTCGACCCGCCCGCCGTTGACCAGCACCCGGCAATGCTCCAAATAGTAGATGTTGGCGCGCTTGGAGTGAAGAATCGTCTTGAGGTCGCTGCCGGAGATGTCATTCATGGTTTGTATGTCCGTCTGTGCTCAAGCCACTGTGCATGCCGGGTGGATCACCGGCTGAGCCAGCTGCAACGTGGGAGGAAAATTTCTCCCTCCGACTGGGGATGCTTGTGACGCCGAAATCACGGCCATTGCCGCCCCCGCTTCATTCGCCACCACCTATCTTGCCAAAATTTGCCAATCCACCTACGATTGAGCGATGACCACGATGAATATTTCTCTGCCGGACTCGCTCAAGTCCTTTGTCGACGAGCAGGTGAGTACACGCGGTTACGGGACGAGCAGCGAATACGTTCGGGAGCTGATCCGCAAGGATCAGGATCGCCTGCAGCTGCGCGGTCTGTTGCTGGCCGGTGCGGCCTCGGGGTTGTCGGCGCCGGCGGACGGGACGTACTTTGCTGGGTTGCGTGACCGGATCGGTCGGTACCCGGCCGGTTGAGTCGCTGGTGAAGGCCGTCCTCTTGCGTGAGCTGGCCCAGCGTGATGTCGATGAGGTGATCGACCACTATTTGACCGCTGCCCATGCCAAGATTGCGCTCGGATTCGTCGCAGCACTTGAGCAGGCTTACACACAGATCGGCAGGCAGCCCGCTGCGGGATCACCCCGCTATGCGCAGGCGCTGAACCTGCCAGGCCTGCGGTCCTGGCCGTTGACGCGCTACCCGTATCTGGTGTTCTACGTCGAGCACGACGACTTCATCGACGTCTGGCGGTTGCTGCATCAAGAGCGAGACCTGCCGGCCTGGATGATGGAGGCTTGACCCGACAACTTTGGGCGGCCGAGGCGGCGAATCGCTACGCCACCTGCAAATGGCAAGCCACCGCCCGCCCGCCGCCCATGTCCAGCAAGGGCGGGTCCTCGCTGCGGCAGCGGGCCATGGCCAGCGGGCAGCGGGTATGAAAGCGGCAGCCCGGCGGCGGCCTGAGCGCACTGGGCACTTCACCCTGCACCACGATGCGCTGGCGGGCGCGCTCGATCACCGGGTCGGCCACCGGCACCGCTGACAGCAGCGCCTGGGTGTAGGGGTGCAGCGGCTCACGGTAGAGGTCGTCACGCGACGCGATCTCGACGATGGTGCCCAGGTACAGCACCGCCACCCGGTGGCTCAGGTGGCGCACCACGGCCAGGTCGTGGGCGATGAACAGGTAGGCCAGGCCC